>NZ_JBXWQP010000028.1:0-200004 GCF_059612445.1 Ruegeria sp. TASC047 | reverse complement strand
AGGACCTCGAAGCCCGCGCCCGCAAATTCGGCAAAAACGAATACGGTAAATACCTCA
Source organism: Ruegeria sp. TASC047 (assembly GCF_059612445.1). Classification (NCBI taxonomy): domain Bacteria; kingdom Pseudomonadati; phylum Pseudomonadota; class Alphaproteobacteria; order Rhodobacterales; family Roseobacteraceae; genus Ruegeria; species Ruegeria sp. TASC047. The sequence continues at coordinate 199,947 of NZ_JBXWQP010000028.1, read as the reverse complement.
AAAACCTGCTCAGTCATTAGGTGAAACCCGACAAACGTTGCTGCAGGAATGGAAGGCAGCAATCTTTGATGATTGACAGCTTGCAACCCAGCGACTGGACATGTCGCTCTTCAAGGCGTTCTAGTCGTTGAGCTTCATCGAGAATTACGGCCGGGGCTCTTTGGCAGTTCGTGGGGATTTCAAGCGGTATTTAGGAGGTGAGGCTAACGCGTCCAGCCACCTGTTCTTCTCGCGCGGTATTCCATGCATGGTGGTAGACACCCAAACCACAGTCGGTTCGATGAAGAAGAACAAACAGCGGGAGCGGTCAATAAATTAACTACGCCAAAACCCATCCGAGCACAGGAATGTGTGCTCGGTCTCGCTCCTCACAAACGCAATTGAAAACCTAGCAATCTTCTCAAGCACTACGCTTGAGCTTCTGCGTCCTGGCGTACTATTCCGGATGCCTCTTTTTGAATGTCCTGACCTACAGGTCCTTGGATTCGAGAAATAATAACCAGCATTAACCCAGCCCCTTTCGGGGAGAGCCACAAAGGGGATTTTTTGAGGAATTGAAAACCGCGGTAAGACAAGGTGTAAGCTGGCAAGCAATAGGCGCAGGCATAGCGCGATACTGTGGTCAGGATAAGAGCAATGCGATCGGAACGCCCCTCCGGACTGTGCGCATCAAGGTTCAGAACACGTGCTTTGACCGCGTCCAGCGCAACATCGCCGGGGATAATAAGCTCACGCGCAATATCATCGACTTCCTTGTCCGTCAGAGTTTCCAGTTCGCGGTCAAGCAAGTCGACCTCACAGGTGGCACGATGTGTATACCCTTGCCTCAGAACCCATTGTGACAAACCAATTTCGCCCCTACGCACCGTCTTTGTTTTATCATTGCGTATCTCGAGTTTGCGCCAATACCGAACAAAATCAGGATTATTTAAAATGGCCGACCCGATACCAAGCGCATATGACGCATAATGAAAGTTCCGGTGTGTCACCTGAAAAGTCCACGTAATATCTCGAAAATCAGCCGGATCGACCCGAGGCATGGCATAGTTGGATGTGGCAGCCGCAAAATCCACGTTTAAATCGCGTGCGTCTTCAAACCAACTACGTTGCTGAGGAACGAGCCACGCAGAGTCGTTCATGAGCCAAAGCCGGGTCAGCTCCGAAAAACGGTTGGCCAATTCCAGTACGCCATCTCGGTATCCGCCGAAATCATACCCAAAATTCGGGCGTTCGATAATAAGTGCAGCTTTCTGTTTTAATACAGCCAAGTCTGAAGTGCTGAGTGGTAGATTGGATACGACAACCGGGGAAATGCTAGCCTGAGCCATCTGGTCCAAAGCATGCAGATGCGAGGGTAAGACTCCGTTTTTCGGAAAGATAAGGTAAATTCCGGTTTCTGATCCAAACGTCAACTCGCCTTGAAAACGTTTTACCTGGCGAGACAGCACCCAATCGTAATACCGGCGAAGGTAGACATGCCGCAAGATTTCGGCAGGCAATTGCATGAACTTGCGTCCCGCCCGCATCAATTCGCGCCGAATTTTCCACAACGGCGGTAATTTCATTCACTCTCGCCCCAATATCATTTCGATCTAAACTTCCAAGCTGACTAGGTGGTCACAAAGGGGCCGCACTATTGATCAATGACTCAACTGATACTGATTGGTTCACTAACACATGCTCGTCGCTTTCAAAACCCCTGAAGATGTACAGGAAAACCGCAGACGAAGTTGCACGGAGGTATGATACGAGGCCTAACCCATCTGGACCTGTCGCGGTGTGATGCCGCTCCTTTGATTGCATTTATTGCAACAAAAGAGACGAACTATAGGAGTGAAACCTACGGACGAATTCCGGGCCGATGCAGTGCGGATAGCGCTGACAAGCGGACTGACACGCAAGCAGGTTGCGTCTGATTTGGGCGTTGGTCTGTCGACGCTTAACAAATGGGTTACGGCACATCGCGACACTGATGTTGTTTCCGACGACGATCTGGACCTTCCACGCGAGAATGTGTATCACAAACTGATCGACTTTTGCGAGATCCCGCAATTTCTCGCTCAATTGAACCTTGGGTATAAATTCTTCTTGCAGCACAGTACCGTTCACGGCGATGAAACTGTACTCTTCGCGACAACCCTCGGTAGATGACAGTTGCGTCCCTGTGCATTATGGAATGGGAAAGAAATGCAAGACTCGGATAACGATTTCGATGTGCGCCGGCCTCTTTATGTGGCGCAGCCCCTGATGCCTGATTTTGAAGCCATGACTGCACTGATGAGAGATATGTGGGCGTCAAAGATCGTGACAAATGAGGGCCCTCTTCAAAATAAGCTTGAGCATGTGCTCGCCCAGCGCCTCAAAGTGCCGGTGGCAAAGCTCTTTTGCAACGGCACAGCAGCCCTGCAGTGCGCGCTTCTCAGCCTCGACTTACCCCCGGGATCGGAAGTGATCACCACGCCCCTTACTTTCGCTGCAACGGCTCATGCCATTACAGCCTGCGGTCTCAAGCCCGTTTTTGCTGATGTCGATGAGACGACCTTGACGTTGGATCCAGCGGCTGCAGAGCTTGCGATAACGGAAAAAACTTCTGCGGTTGTCGGTGTACACGTTTATGGCACACTGTGTGATCACGCTGCGCTGCAACAGCTGTGCGATAATTTCGGACTGAAGTTGGTTTTCGACGCAGCGCATGCATTCGGCGCTTCTTGCGAAGGCACCCCGGTCGGGTTGATGGGCGACATCAGTGTGTTCTCTCTTCATGCAACGAAACTGTTTAACACGTTTGAGGGGGGACTCATCACGACACGCCACCCGGAATGGGCACGTCGAATCCAACTGGTCCGTAATTTTGGAATTGAAAACGAGCAATCCGTTTCGTTGGTTGGCATTAACGGGAAGATGAGCGAACTGAACGCGGCGGTGGGGCTTTGTAACCTTGAAATTGTTGACTCCGAAGTGGCCGCACGCCAAGCGCTTCGTAAACACTATGACGCGATCATTGAAGGAATCCCGGGTCTGAAGCACCAAGTTTTTCAGCGTGGTGTTGTGCAGTCTGAGCAATATTACATGCTTACCGTGGACCCTTACGTATACGGCGCAACACGTGATGAAATTTATGAACGGCTCAAGTTGCAAAATATTTTTTCTCGCCGCTACTTTTGGCCGATCTGTACTGACTTCGATTGCTACCGGGACTGGCCAATCGCAAGCACTCGTGATGTACCGGTCGTTGATTCAGTAAAGGACCGCGTCCTCTGCCTTCCCTTCCACTCCGGAGTCCTGATGCACCACGTTGGAATTATCGCAGAGGTTCTTGCTGAACTCGCAGATCTGCGACGCACGGCCTAGAATTGGAAAAGGACTAACAATGGCAGATCCGCTGCGAGTTTTACTTTCTGGACCAGGCCTGATCGGTCGCAAACACGCTTCGCTGCTCGAAGAGCACCCTGATACCACCCTGACGGCTATTGTAGCGCCTGATCGTTACGAGAATAATGAATTTGCCGCTCACCGCGGCGTTCCCCGTTTCAGCTCACTGCAAGAGGCGCTTGATGAAACGCCGACAGACGCGGCGATAATCAGCTCGCCTAACGTTGCGCATTTCGAGCAAACGGCGATTTGTATTGAGGCGGGCGTGCCTGTCCTGGTTGAAAAGCCGCTGACCGAGACTCTTGACTGTGCGGCGCAGTTGGTTGCCTTGGCTGAGGCAAAGGGAACTCCTGTTCTCGTCGGGCATCACCGAACTTACAGCCCTCTCCTAAACGTGGCGCGTAGCTTCTTGTCGTCTGAGCAATTCGGCCGGCCCGTTGCTTTGCAGGGAGCCGCCCTGTTCTACAAGCCCGATGACTACTTCGTCGCCGGGCCGTGGAGGACGCGCAAGGGCGGTGGGCCGATCCTTATTAACCTCATTCACGAGATCGGGATAATGCGCCATCTCTTCGGCGAGATCGAGCGTGTTACGGCCCACATCAGCAAGGCGGCGCGCGGTTTCGAGGTCGAAGACACCGCCGCCGTAACTCTTTCTTTCGCGAATGGCGCCCTGGGTACTTTCGTGCTTTCAGACGCCAGCGCGAGTAGCAAGAGCTGGGAAATGACTGCCGGTGAGAATCCTGCTTATCCGTTCTATCACGATCAAGACTGTTATCATTTTGCTGGCACCATGGGGTCTCTCGATTTCCCCTCGATGCAGATACGCACTTATAATGGAACCGGAGTACGATCATGGTGGGAAGCGTTCAGCGAGGACAGGTTGACGATCGATCGGGCCGACCCCCTGGTGCTACAGCTCCGACATTTCGTTGAGGTTGCGCGCGGCAGGGCGCGCGCCATCGTCAGCGTTCGTGACGGCTACTTAAACATGGTGGTGGTCGAGGCCATCCAGCGCGCGGCAGAAACCGGCAACTCGGTCTCCATTGCGGAGTGTATGGCATGACCAGTGTCCTGCTTCTGGATGCGTCTTTCGCGGCGCGGCCGATTCATGATTGGCTGCTCGATCAAGGTTTTGACGTGTGGACTATGGGTAATCGTCCTGGTGATCTTTTGGCCCGCCGCAACCTCGATCGGCACATCGGCGAAAGTTATCATGACCCGAAAACGGTTCAATCTTATGTGGACCGACTGAATATTCGTCACATCGTCCCCGGGTGTACCGATATCTCGATAGAGACCGCGCTTCTTTTGAATGTCCCCGATACACGCCTCGATGCGCCCGACACCTACGACCAGCTGGCCAACAAAAGACGGTTTCGTTCCCTTTGTGTCGAACTTGACCTGCCGGCCCCACGGCAAGTGCGGTCGCAGGATTTCCCGCTGCCGGGCCGGTTTATCGCCAAACCGACCGACTCTTTCAGTGGTCGCGGAATTGCTGTATTTGACGGCACCGATCTTGAGGCTGCGAAACGTGCCCTTGCTCTTGCCCAATCGGAAAGCCGCAGTGGCAAAGCAATAATCGAGACTTTTGTCGATGGCCAATTGTACAGCTACAGCTGCTTTCTGGAGGCGCAGCAGGTGGTGGATGCCACCATCGTGCGCGAGGATGGGTCGGTCACACCCTACGTGGTGGATACTTCGCATGTGCGGACCGACTTTCCTGCCGTCGGCATCGCGATCCTGCGCGACAGTATCGAACAGTTGGCCCGGCATCTTGGGCTAATCGACGGGCTGTTACATGCGCAGTTCATCTGGGATGGCGAAAGTCCTATGCTGATCGAGCTCAGCCGCCGTTGCCCCGGTGATTTGTACCCTTGGCTGGTGCAACTGAGCACAGGCAAGCCCTATGCGGCACGCTATGCTTCGTATTTTTTGGGCCGTTCGGCACCCACAGCAGCGCAGAAGTCAAGACATATCCTGAGGCATACGGTCACGGCGGACCACGGCAACTATGAGGGGATCGTGTTCACTAATCCCGCATCAGCGCTGGAATTCCACCCGCTGGCGGCTACCGGGCGCGAAACACCCCATTCGACCCAAATCGACCGGGTTGCGCTTGTTTTTCTGGAATTGCAGTCTGGCGAGGCATTGGCTATCGAGCACGAAAGGTTCTTCTCTCGCCAAGCCTATCGAAGCCATATGAGGTAAGACTGAAGCGCCAAAGGCTCTGAAGTCCTTGGACGATTGAAGCCAAACTTGGATGATTACTCAAAAAAATCTCTATTCGATACTTGGAATTCACGATGCAAAAGAAAATGATGAAGCTCCTTGCCAACATTGCGGCTTTTGCTGGCCCAAACAAGGCAGCGCGTCGAAAGATAAGGCAGCGAATTCTGGGCCGCCACCCAAATGCACAGTATGAAACTGAGTCAATCGCACTTCGGAACTGCAGCGAAGTAGCGGTTTGTCGCCGCGCGCAAGACTTCTTGGTGGACAAAGAAGTGCAAAAATCAAAGCGCCTTATGGTCATGGTCGTGCCAGAGCACAACGATATGAGTGGCGGGATATATTCATTCTTCTCGATTGCTAAACACATGCATGCCATGAAGAGCCTCCACGGCTACGACGTGTTAGTCATGACACGGCCGAACGAAACTGGGCATACCTACATTAGGTTGAGTGCTTTCCGCAACGCCGAGACAGTCCTTCGGTTCGATCAAATCCTTCTCTTTAATGAAGTTGAGGAACTTTACCTGCACATTCCAGAGTATGCGGCGGGCACCTTCTACGATCTTCTATCCGAAGATCTGATCAAGTATTTGAAAAATCGAAAGAAGCTATACATCAACATAATGAACCAGAATATTGAGTTGATGCCAGAGGCAGCGAGTTTCGCGAAACTAAGAGACCTCACTGCGGAAGTCTCTCAGTCCGTCGCTCACCACGCCTATTTTGGACAGCAATTTGCTGATCGCTTCAACCTTCCTACGCTTCTGCTGCCGGCATACACGGATCTAACGCCTTATCCTCCATCGACGTTTGAGGAAAAAAAGAAGCTCATCATATACTCGAATGATAAGGCGGATCACCGCGATGCTTGCCTCAAAGTTCTCGAACAAAAATTTCCTGACTACGAGAAGGTTGAGATCCGTGGGATGTCATTCGACAAATACATGCAACTTGCAACCGAATGCCAGTTTTCTATTTCGTTTGGTGAGGGCTTTGATGGATACGTCACTCAGCCTATTCAGCAGGGTGGTATTGGTCTGACCATTTACAGAAAAGAGTTCTTTCCGTCGGAAGAATTTCAGAATTTTTATAACATCTTTTCTACCGAAGAGGAAATGGTTGCAGAACTAGAGTTGAGAATGCGACGACTTGCGGCCGACCCAGTTCTTTACGAATCCTTAAGCAAGAATTTCAAGGAACATCATGATAAGCTGTACAATTATGATGAATATGTTGGCTGCGTAAAAAAGTTGACATTTCGCGACTTTGATTTGTTTCCCAACACGTAGCCCCCTGTCTTAACCCCATAAAGCATTACCACTAATTTAGTGTCACAAGAGGGATGTGGACGCCATCCCGTTTCTGGTCCGGTCTTCATGCGACCTTTCGGGTTTCCTTCAGTTGGGCTGCAAAGTCGCTCGGCGTCAAGTTTCCGAGCGATGAATGCGGCCAGGTTTCGCTGGAATCGGCTCTCCAGCTGTTGATCCGGGTTCGCGCGTCGTCCATAGGCAGGAACCATGACGCGTTCGGACATTCCTGGCGCAGGCGGCTGTTGAACGCCTCGATGTACGCATTGTCCGTTGGTTTTCCGGGCCGGGAAAAATCCAGCTCTACCTTGTTCAGGTACGCGCATTGGTCGAGAAGTCGTCCGGCAAACTAAGGCCCCTAACACCTTCGGAATGACGTTGATTTAAAGCATCCCGCCAGAAACCTGAATCGTAGGGGTTCCTTTGAAGCCTGATTTGTGATTCATCCATTTTGGGAGGATGGATCAAGTCAGCACCTTTGCCGGATGCGCTTCGGGCGCGGTTTCAGAGATTGATTGAAGAAGGGTTAAGCGGGCGCGCGGCGGCATTGCGCTTGAGGCTTTCACCTGCCACTGGAGCGCGGTGGGTGCTTGCGATCCGCCGTACCGGGCGGGCCCGCGCGGCCCCGCAAGGCCGTCCCAAGGGCAAGGGCAAGCTCGACCCGCATCGCAGCTTCTTTGCTGAAGTGATTGCGCAGGATGTCGACATTACGATGCCGGGACTGGCCTCTGCCTTGCATGACGCGACCGGTGTGCGGGCGCACCCGAACGCGATTGGAAAGTTCCTTCGCAAGCTCCGCTACACGCACAAAAAAAGTCGCTGGTGGCCGCCGAACGCCGTCGATCCAAGGTAAGACAACAACGCGCCGATTGGTTCCGGCATCGCATTCCGGCCGTGTCGGCCGGCCCTGAACGTGTTGTCTTTATCGACGAAACATCGGTGAAGACGAACCTGGTCCGCTTGCGGGGCTGGGCACCGCGTGGGGATCGCCTGATCATGGACGCTCCCTTCAGCTCATGGCGGACGCAGACGTTCATTGCGCGCCTAACCGCTGATTCCGTGATCGCGCCATGGGTCATCAAAGGTGCGATGGATGGTCCGGCCTTCGCGGCCTACGTCGAAAAGGTGTTGGTCCCAGAGTTGACTCCCGGCACCGTGGTCATCCTCGACAACCTCGCCACCCACAAGAACGCTGTCGCTGCCAAGGCGATGCGCGACGCAGGCTGCTGGTTCCTCTTCCTGCCGCCCTACAGCCCGGACCTAAATCCCATCGAAATGGCATTTTCCAAGCTCAAGGCCCACCTCCGGCGCATCGGTGCGAGGACGTTCACCGACATGTTCGAGGCCATCGCCGAAGTCTGCGACCTATACTCACCTCAAGAATGCTGGAACTACTTCAAGGCTGCCGCGTATGTCTCAGGTTAAAGGCGGGGCACTTTAGAGGCTATGAATGCCTGTGCGGCCCTTAAATTGTGCAGCAGGTGATCATAGCCGGGCTCAGGTCCCTACAGTGCACAATCCACACCGCAAGGGAGACCAACTGTGACCGATGCCAGTATTGCACAATCCGAGCCTATTTTGGTTGCAATTAATATCGCCAAAGCGCGCCCGAAGCCCATGGCCCGACGCTCCGACACCTCGAACACATGCTGATAGTGTCGGACAACCTCGCGGCGGCGAACAGACTTCACCACTTTTTTCGCAGAGCATCCTGAAGCATGGTCTTGTCTAGGGACAGATCGGCTACAAGGCGCTTCAGCTTTCCGTTCTCATCCTCGAACTGATTCAGACGACAGATCTAGGACACGCCCATCCCGGCATAGACCTTCTTCCAGCGATAGTACGTCGCTTCCGCGACCCCCATCTTTCGACAAATCTTGCCGACCGTCGCTCCCGCTTCCGCCTGCCTCAAGGCAAAGGCAAACTGTTTATCGCTAAATCGTTTCTTCGGCATCGGTACACTCCTCTCGTGCCAGAATTATAACCAAAATTTCGCGTTCAGTTCGGGCCAGTTTTAGGGGTCAAAACCAACAGTCAGTAACTTGACGATGCCAACCGGACCACTTACTTGGGGTCGATCAAGCTTGCCAGGAAAGTCTTCTAATGTGAGGGCGAACTCGAAACTGGCTTGAACTTATCGAAGTTGCGAGCTGACGACGAACGGACAAGCATTGGAACCGCGTGTTACGATTATCAGTGTAACCTATAACAGCGCCAGCACTCTTCCTCAAATGCTGGCGTCGGTTCCCGATGGCACTCCCATAGTGCTAGTCGACAACGGCTCGGGAGATTTGGAAGAACTTAAACGGCTTGCTCAGCTCAAAAACGCCAAACTCATTCTAAACGACCAGAACATGGGGTTTGGGGTAGGGTGTAACCAGGGTGCGGCTGGGGCCGAGACCGAGTTCTTGTTGTTTTTGAACCCAGATGCGCGCTTATTGAAGGGAAGCTTGGAGAAGTTGCTGGCCGGTGCAGACCGTCACAAAACTGCCTCAGCGTTCAATCCGGCATTTACCCAAAAGTCTGGCAAAGGGTTGCTGAAACGATCCAGCGTGTTGCTACCACGTAAAAAATGGTTGCGCGGTATTGAAGCCGACACTGATCTGCAGGTTCCTATATTGTCCGGCGCAGCATTGCTTGTGCGCCGGTCTGCTTTCGAGAAGGTCGGTGGATTCGACGCAAATATCTTTTTATACCATGAAGATGACGACATCTGTCTGCGCTTGGATGAACAAGTGGGGCCTTTGTTTTTCCTTCCCGAAGCTGAAGTAACCCATATTGGGGGCGAGTCTTCTCCTAGAAACCCAAAGGTCGCCGCGATCAAAGCCTGGCATATGGGTCGCTCGCGTGTTTACGCGGCACGCAAACACAAACGCCCAGCTCCTTTTTTGAATGCGTTGATAAGTGCTTTGCTGCAGGTGGCTTCACCTCTGGTTTTGTTTTCAAAACGAAAACGCGCCAAACAGGTGGCTTTTCTGCGGGCTGTATGGTCAACGCGGAACTTGTCTTCATCGACTTCGGGCAAACAGCACGATTAAGATGCACGGCTTTTTTCAAGCTTTCTAACCTCCAACGGGCCTCTGACATTGGGGTATGACTGTTTTGCAGACAACTGGCCTGATTCCGCCTAAAACGGTCGACGTGTTATTTCACAAAATCCACACATTTATCTTGGGTACGAGGTAATTCAAGATTTTTCTGTTGTATTTGGGTGGTTTTGTGGGATTACTGTGGAAACTTGTGGTGGAATTTGAAGGCCCTCGATGCAGCAAGACTCACTTCAGACAAAAAGTGAGCACCAAAGAGCTTTTGTTTGGGCTCTGCCCAGACCGACGCCGACAAGGGGCTTTCTAACTTGTCGCCTCAAATACCCGCGCCTCATCGCTAAACAGGATAGAATCGAATGCTGAATCCAAAGACGTCACAGACCGATGAAAGCACCGACCTGCTGTCTCATGCGGTAAAGATAGCTGACCTGGCCAGCGAAGCAGCGCGGGGGTATTTTCGTGGTGCGCTGGGGGTTGAGTTCAAGTCGGACGAAAGCCCGGTGACACAGGCCGACAAGGGTGTTGAAGCACAGGTTCGCGCCTATCTTGGACAGCATTTCCCCGATCACGGCGTCTTTGGCGAAGAACATGGGTTCGAGGGTCAGGATTGTCGCGAGGTTTGGATCATCGACCCGATCGATGGAACCCGGTCGTTCCTGTCAGGGCATCCGCTGTTTGGATTTCTGTTGGGGCATCTGGTTGACGGAAAACCGGATATCGGTGTGATCGGCATGCCAGCGATAAATGAAGTATTTACCGGCGTTGTTGGCCGGGGCGCCACGTTGAATGGCCGTGAGATCACGACTTCGACCCAAACGCGGCTGGATCAGTCCATTCTTTTTGTAAACGAAGGGGACAAGATCTATCGCGATCATCCGGCGTTATTCGACAAGCTGATGCAGTCTGGACAGACCAGACGGTTCGCCTATGATTGCTACCCCCATGCCCTGCTGGCGGCGGGCCATGTGGATGCTGTGATCGACTATGACCTTCAGCCTTATGACTACCTGCCAGTGCTGGCCGTGGTTGAAGCTGCGGGTGGAGTGATGACAGATTGGGGGGGGCGGCCGCTTGACCTGAATTCTGACGGCCGGGTGATTTCAACGGCAACACCCGAGCTGCACGGGGAAATGCTGGATTTGGTGAACGGGTAGGATCATGGCGATTGTAAGCTTTCTCATCAGCCTGGCCGGAGCCACGATGCTGCTGCTTTATGCAGTGCGGATGGTTCGCACAGGGATCGAGCGCAGCTATGGGGCTTCGTTCCAGCGCCTCATGACGGGCCAAAGCCATTACGCGCAGGCGTCAATGGTCGGCATTGTAATGGCGGTGGTTCTGCAAAGCTCCGCGGCGGTTGCCCTTTTGACATCGGGGTTTGCTGCCGGGGGGTTCCTGACCTTTCCCACCGGTCTTGCAATCGTGCTGGGCGCTGATCTCGGTTCGGCGCTGATCATTCAGGTTTTGTCGTTCCAGCTGGGTTGGCTGATACCGTTGCTTCTGGCGGTTGGTGGGTATCTGTTTGTCAAAACCGAGGCCAAGAAGCCCCGGCAATTGGGGCGCATCCTGATGGGGATTGCGTTCATCCTTATCTCATTGCGCTTTTTGCGCGAAGCCATGGACCCGATCCGGGACAGTGCCTTTCTGCCTGCCGTCGCCGAGTATCTGGCGCGCGACTATATTACAGCGTTTCTGGTCGGCGGCGCGCTGGCCTTTGTTATGCATTCCTCGGTCGCGGCGATCCTGATGTGTGTGACGCTGGTCCAGATCGGCGCAATCCCATTTGCCGCCGGGCTGTCGCTGGTATTGGGGGCCAATTTCGGTTCAGCTTTCATACCTGTTTGGCTGAGCAGGGGGATGGAAATGCCCGCCAGGCGCATACCCTTTGCCAACCTGGCCTTGCGCGGCAGCTGGGCGATAGTCACCCTTTTCGCGGCGACTGCGGCACTGCGTGCCGGTGTTCTGGGGGATTTGCAGGGCGGTCAGATGCTGGTCAATGCGCATCTGGCATTCAATGCCTCGTTGCTGTTGCTGGCACTGCCGTTCTGCGGGCGATTGCGCGCGCCGTTCGAGCAGTTTTTTCCGGACCCGAAATCTGCGAACGCGCTGGCCCAGGCAGGTCGCCCGGCCAGCGCGCTGGATGTGCGCACCGCCGGCAGCCCGTCTCAGGCGCTGTCCAGCCTCAAGCGTGAACTGCTGCGGATGAGCGATCTGGTCGAGTCGATGTTCCGCCCGTCACTGGAATTGTACCGCAGCGGCGACAAGGACCAGATACGCGCCGTAAGGGACATGGACGAAGATGTGAACGACTGCCTGTCGGGTATTCGAAAATTCGTGGCCGCCATTCCCGAGGAGACATTCGGAAAGCAGAACGCAAAAGTGGCACGCGACCTGATGGAATACGCAATCCGTCTGGAAACTGCGGGCGACGTTGTTGCCAAGCGGTTGACTGTTCTGGCGGGCGACATGCGGAAAAAGGGCGCTTCATTTTCAAAAGAGGGCTGGTCGGAACTGGTTGAGATGCACGAAGGCATCCTGGCCAACCTCAAACTGGCCTCAAACGTTCTGATCTCGGACGATCTGGAAAGCGCCCGTCTGCTGAGCCTTGAGAAAACCGAAATCAAACGGGCCGAGCGTGACAGCCGCAAACGCCACCTCAAACGCTTGCAGCACGGCAGTACGGAAAGCTTTGAGACCAGCGATATCCACCTGGAAACCCTGCGCGCGTTCCGTGAATTCAACAGCCACATCGCCGCAGTGGCCTATCCGATCCTGTATCGGAACGGGCAATTGCTGGAAACCCGCCTGATCGAAGAAATGCCGCACAAGGAACAGGACGAGGATACGGAGGTCTAGGTCCAACAGCACCGGCAGAGATCGGTTTCGTACGGATACGGTCTGTTACAGATTGTAACCGCTCGGGCCGTTTTCTGCCGCTTTTCGCGTCGCCATGCTGGACGCGAGATTAGAATAAGATAGCGTGTCGGCATTTGTTGCTGGGGGCTGTCCGTGCTGCGTTTCTTAATCTTCATTCTGTGTCCGGTCGTGCTGGCGGCATGTGTTGACCGGACTGTATCCGAAACGACCCCATCCGCATTGGAAATCGGAACTCCTGAAACAGTTTTTGCGGCTACGACACGTGCACGCGATCCCGATGGCGCGTATGGATTCCGCCGCGCAGAACGCCTGCAATTTCTGGAAACGACCGTGTCGATACCACCGGGCCGTTCACCGGGAAGCCTTAAATTCTCATACGCAAACCCTGACCCGAGAAAGCAGTTCGTACTGGCAGAGGTCGATCAGCTAAGCGGGCCGCAACAGCTGAAGGACAGGCTGAGTGGGGCTGACGAAGTTACAATTTTTGTGCATGGCTATAACTCCACTCAGACAGAGACATTGTTCCGGGCTGCTCAGCTGTCGCATGATATTGGTATTCCCGGTCAGATCCTTGTCTATTCATGGCCAAGCCGCGCGACAGGCTATGGTTATGCCTATGATCTGGACAGCATGTTGTTTGCCCGAGATGGGCTGGAAGAAACCATTCGTCTTCTCAAATCGATGGGGGTCAGGCGGGTAGCCCTTGTGGCGCACTCAATGGGCGGCGCGCTGGCTATGGAGATGATACGGCAAACCGAACTGAAGCAGCCGGGCTGGGCAAAGCGAAATCTGGAAGGCCTTATTCTGATCTCGCCCGATTTGGATGTGGATGTTTTTCGGTCGCAGATGAACAGTATCAAAAATCCTCCTGACCCTTTTGTCGTGATGGTGTCCAAGAAAGATAAGATCCTGAACATTTCAGGCCGGCTGAGGGGAACCGCCGATGGTGAAAGGCTGGGCAATATCGGATCGGCCGAGAAGCTATCCGAATATCCGATTGAAATCGTGGATACGACTGCCTTCAACAGCGATGCGGAATCTTCCCATTTTGTGGCCGCCACCTCTCCGGCCCTGTTGACAATCCTCCGCTCCGTGCGCCGGGTCCGCGAAACCTTTGACAGAGATGACCGGCGCGGGATCGACATTCTCGTGCCGCCAAGCCAGCGCAATCCTGCTGGTGCAACAGAAATCGTGCTGACTGAAACCGGCCAAGCCCAGGTGAGTAATCCGTGACGCGGGTTTCCCTGCACAGATTTCTTGCGGACAATGCGACCTGGCTTGCGACCGGTGTTCTGCTGACATTTCTGTCCAGTTTCGGGCAGACCTTTTTCATCTCGGTCTTTGCTGGTGAAATCCGCTCTGAATTTGGCCTCAGCCACGGCGCGTGGGGCGGGTTATATACATTGGGCACGACCCTGTCCGCCGTCGTGATGGTCTGGGCCGGAGGGTTGACGGATATCTACCGCGTACGGGTTTTGGGCCCGGTTGTGCTGGCGGGACTGGCATTGGCCGCCATTGCAATGGCGCTGAACACCTGGCTGCTGCTGTTACCGTCGGTGATCTTTCTGCTGCGGTTATTTGGACAGGGGATGAGCACGCATCTTGCCGTGGTCGCAATGGCGCGCTGGTTCACGATTACGCGGGGCAAAGCGCTTTCCATCGCGTCCACCGGCTATGCGCTTGGCGAGGCGTTGCTGCCGCTGATCTTTGTTGGCGCCATGGTCTATCTAGATTGGCGCTGGCTGTGGATTGCCGCGGCGGGCATCACGGCGCTGGGTATTCCGATCCTGATGCGGCTGCTGCGCGAGGAGAGAACCCCGCAAAGCCTTGCCAACGCGTTTTCAGCATCGGGAATGCAGGGAAAACACTGGACCCGCCGGGACGCTCTGTTCCACCCCCTTTTCTGGTTCATGGTGCCATCAGTGCTTGGGCCATCCGCATTCATCACCGCATTTTTCTTCCATCAGGTTTATCTGGCTGATGTGAAGGGGTGGCAGCATATCCAACTGGTGGCTCTGTTCCCGATCTTTACCGGAATATCTCTGTTTTCTATGTTTGTCGCAGGCTGGGCGCTGGATAAATGGGGAACCGCCCGGATCATGCCCTACTATCAGCTTCCGATCGCACTTGGGTTCGTCATTCTGGGCATGACAAACTCGATCAGCGGCGCAACCCTCGGGCTGGTCTTCCTGGCTTTGACCGTTGGGGCAAACAGCACATTACCCAGCGCATTCTGGGCCGAATTCTATGGAACCCGACATATCGGTGCGATCAAGGCGATGGCCGCGGCTGTCATGGTTCTTGGATCAGCCATAGGCCCCGGCCTGACCGGCGTCCTGATTGACCTTGGCATTTCGCTGAATACGCAGTTCATCTGGATTGGCGTATTCTTCGTACTGGTATGCGTTCTGGTCCGAACCGGCATTTCCCGCGCCCGTCGGGATCTTTAGCGCATTCGCCTGAGATAGACGTAATAGGCACCCTCGCCGCCATGGCTGATATGCGCGGGCGTGATTTGCATCACCGCCTGCGCCAACGGCGGTATGGACAGCCAATGCGGCACCTGATTGCGCAGAACGCCGCGCGGCGTCGGAATCGGGCCGGGTTCGTCGCGGTCCTTGCCTTTGCCGGTTACCACCAGAACCAGTCGTTTACTTTGTGCCTGTGCGCTCAGGATAAAGCGGATCAACGCAGGATGTGCCGTATCAACCCGCATACCGTGAAGATCCAGCTTGCCTTCGGGTTTTAGCTTACCACGCTTCATCCGGCCAAAAGCCTTGATATCCATCTGAACAGGCGCGGCACGCAGCGCATCCGTCACCGATGGCTTCAGATCGTTTGGCTTTGGTTTCGGCTGAAGGCTCTGACCAAGTTCAAACACCTCAAACCTGGGTTTTGGTGTTTTTCTGGGTCTGGGCTTCGGCAGGGTGGTCGGATGGACGGTCTGCGGACAGTCCGGATGCAGCCGCTCGGCCTGTTTGGTGACCTTGCGCCATAGCTCGATCTCATCGGTTGTCAGTTTGCGCCGGGTCATCAGAATTCATCCGGCAACAGGGCATAGGCGCGCTGAATAGGCAACAACAGAACCATTCGACCCGGATCTTTCAGCCTGCCCGCAGCCTGCCCGGCTTCTTCACCGGTACCGAAAAAGATGTCGGCCCGCTGCGCGCCTTTGATGGCCGCGCCTGTGTCCTGCGCGATCATAAGCCGTCGCAACGGGTTTTCACCGTCCTTTTCCACCCAAACAGGTGCGCCCAACGGCGTATAGGCGGGGTCCGCCGCAATCGAGCGCATTGTCGTGATCGACCGGTTCATCGCCCCCAAAGGTCCAAATTCGGGGGCAACACGCGAGACTTCGCGAAAGAAAACGTAGGACGGGTTGTGAAGCAGCAACTCGGCACCGGCCTCGGGGTTCTTGCGCACCCAGGCGCGGATCATCTGGGCGCTGACCTCATGCGCACCCAGAACCCCGCGTCGCACCAGCTCAACACCGATCGACCGATAGGGGTGACCATTCGCACCACCATATCCAACCCGCAGCGCACCGCCATCCGACAATCGAATGCGCCCCGAGCCCTGAATTTGCAGAAAGAACAGCTCGACAGGGTCGTCCACCCAGGCGATCTCTAGCCCGCGGCCCTGCATCACATCACCGGTGAGGATGTCACGACGGCTCAGCCATGGTCCTTCGGCACGGGCTTCGGGCGGCATCTTGTAGATCGGGTATTTGAAACGATCTGTCCGGGTGCGCGCGCCGTCAAGCTCGGGTTCAAAATAGCCGGTAAACAGGCCCTCTTTGTCATCCTCGACCAGAACAGGGCGGAAGAATAACTCGAAAAATGCGCGGGCGGCATCCGGTTCATATGTTCTGGCCACACCACACAAGGCGCGCCAATCCGGATCATCCAGATCACCGCACGTGTTCAGAAAAACGGAAAGGGCCGCGCCGTGATCATCTTCGGCCCAGCCCTGCAGATCGTCAAACGACAGTATGGATCGCGTTGCCTCGGCTTCGGCAGCGCTGGCGATGGTCATTGCACCCACCAGTAAAAGCGACCGAAGCGTTGCAATCATGCGTCCGTGGCGACAAGCAGCCAGTTCGGATCGTCCTTGCCCATGACACGGGCAAAGGTCCAGCTGTCCTTCTGGCGCTTCACGGAATTCGGGTTGCCTTCGACAATGTCGCCTCCGCGATCCCGAACGACCGAGGTCAGCTCCCCCACGAACTTCATCGTGATTTCGGCCTGGTTCGTATCCTTGTCGAATTTCACATCCGTCAGGGTGGTTTCCCGTACGCCAATGAATTCAGCCTCGATGGTAAGGCCCTGATCTTCGCGCGCTGCCACGACCGAAACAAAAGTCTCGAACACTTCTTCCGACAGGAAAGGCTGGATTTCATCCAGATTGCCCCTTTCAAACCCCATCACGATCATCTCATACGCACCGCGCGCGCCCTGAACGAACTCGCTGACCGAAAAACCGGGCTCGACACGTTTCATCGCAGCCAGAGTTTGCGCCTGTTCGCTGTCTTCGGCGACATGATCGGTAATGTCATGATCCGGGCCGCCATCGATCACCTCGAAACCGCGGCGCGATTTATGGGCTTCGGGCTGTTGCTGCACAGGCGGTTTTTCAAAGCCTTCACGCGTGCCCAGTACGCTTTTGAGGCGCAGGATCAGGAAAATGGCAATTCCGGCCAGGACCAGGAGCTGGATCATAGGGTTGTCGCTCATTTCATTCTCTTTTCAACGCCGCGACTTTGTATACACGGCCTCATGCCACTATGTAGGTGACAGTGAGTGGCAAGTCCACAGCCCGGCCTAAGGGAAAGGATAACGCAAATGTATCTGTTCTTGGCATTTTTGTTGGTGCCCATAATCGAAATCGCGCTGTTTATTCAGGTTGGTGGTTTGATTGGGTTGTGGCCGACACTTGCCATCGTAGTGCTGACCGCGGTTCTGGGCACGGTTTTGGTACGGACACAAGGTCGCATGGCGCTTGGACAGCTGCAACGGTCCTTTGCCGAATTGGACGATCCGACCGAACCGCTGGCCCATGGGGCAATGATCCTGTTGTCGGGCGCTTTGTTGCTGACACCGGGCTTTTTCACTGATGCCGTTGGTTTTGCGTTGTTAGTTCCCGGTGTCCGCATCGCCGTTTTCCGCTATCTGAAATCCAAGGTTACCGTGACCCAGTTCCAGATGGGGCCGGGCCCCGGATATCAAACCCGGGGGAACCCGTTCGATCAGGGCGATATCATCGATGGGGAATTCACCGAAGTTCGGCCAAAAAAAGACCCCTCGAAGCCTTCGAAATGGGTGGAAGGTCCCCACTAGCATTGAGGTGCCGCGCCCAACTTGCTAAGCAGTGGCGAATTTCATTTTTGGAGTAGATCCATGGCCGAAGAAAACGCTGCAGAAAACACTGCGGCCCAAGCCGCCCCGCAGGTTCAGATGCGTGTTCTGGGGCAGTTCATCCGCGATATGTCCTTTGAAAACGTGATGGCGCAAAAGGGCGTTTCCGGAGACGTACAACCCGAAATCGCCGTTCAGGTGAATCTGGACGCCAAAAAACGCGCGGCGGACCATCAGTTCGAAGTTTCGATAAAGCTGAACCTGACATCCAAAGCCAAAGGCATGGATGACATTCTGTTCCTGTGCGAACTGGACTATTGCGGTATGTTCCACGTGGAAGGTGTGCCGGAAGATCAGCTGCACCCATTCCTGATGATCGAATGCCCGCGCATGTTGTTCCCGTTCCTGCGCCGCATCGTCAGCGACATCACTCGCGATGGCGGCTTCCCGCCGGTCAACCTGGACAATATCGATTTCGTCGCGCTCTATCGCAACGAGTTGATGCGCCGTCAGGCCGAACAAGCCCAAAAAGCCGACGCGTAAGGTTTTGACCCGTGCCTGACCGGATCAGGCGCGGGTCCACAAGGCATTCTCGCCCAGTTTTTCAACGAAAGCTTCATGTGCTGCGCGTTCATCCTCGGTGATCCGGGATGGTAATGGCCTGCTGCGCGGTGTGGCTCGCCAATCATCGCTGCCTCCGTCCGCAGAAGATGTGGATGTCGACAGACCAAAATCAGGCTGCCGTCCACCGATCAATTCCAGATAAACCTCGGCCAGAATTTCCGAGTCGAGCAACGCGCCGTGCAGCACACGGTTCGAGTTGTCGATATTGAAGCGACGGCACAGCGCATCCAGTGACGCTGGCGAACCGGGGAACCGTTTACGGGCAATTGCCAGAGTATCCAACGCCTGCTCCATCGGGATAAGCGGGGCACCCATCCATTTCAGCTCGGCATTCAGGAACTTCATGTCGAATGAGGCGTTGTGGATCACTAACCGCGCATCGCCAACAAATTCGCGAAACCCATGGCCAACCTTTGCAAAGACCGGCTTGTCTTTCAGCGTCACTTCGCCCTTTTCCGGCGGGCGCGGGGTGTCCAGCAGATCGGGACCAATACCATGCACGCCAAACGCCTCTTCCGGCATCGAGCGTTCGGGGTTGATATAGACGTGATAGGTTTCACCGGTGGCAACGTGGTTCCACAGCTCAACGGCGCCGATTTCCACGATCCGATCCCCGCTTTCGGGGTCAAACCCGGTGGTTTCGGTATCCAGTACAATCTCACGCATGTGCCATCCCCGCCCGTATCTGCCTGACCACATCCTGCACCTGCGCGCGGGCGTGGTCCAGAGTATCGGTCACGATCACAAAATCCGACCGTGCGCATTTTTCATCGTTCGGCATCTGTTTGGCGCGGATCTGCTCGAACTGCGCCTCGGTCATCGTGCCCCGTTCCATAACGCGTCGCTTTTGGTCTTCGGCCGGGACCGAAACGCAGGCCACCGCATCCATTGCTGCATCACCGCCCGTTTCAAACAAAAGCGGAATATCGAACACCAGGATGTCGCTTGTAGCGCTTTTGCGAAATTCTACGCGGTCAGCAGCGACCAGTGGATGCACAATCGCCTCAATCGTTTTTAACGTGGCCGGGTCATCCGCGATAATCCGTTTCAACGCGTCTCGGCTGACCACCCCATCAAGTATCGCATCAGGAAAGGCTGCCCGCATTGGTTCAACCGCTGCTCCATCAATAGCATACAGCCGATGCACTGCCGCATCCGCATCCCACAATGCGCACCCTTCTTCAACGAACATCTGCGCTGTGGTGCTTTTCCCCATGCCGATTGAGCCTGTCAGGCCAAGCGCAAAACTCATGCCAGGGCCGCCGCGCGCGTATCCGCGTCTACTTCGGGGCGGACCCCAAACCAGCGTTCAAACCCGGGAACGGCCTGATGCAGCAACATCCCGAGACCATCGACTGTGGTGCATCCGGCCTCCTCGGCAGTTTGCAGCAGGCGGGTTTTCAACGGGGCATAGACCAGGTCCGTAACCACGGCACCGGGCTGCAACCCATCCAGCGGCACGCGCAGCTCTGGCTGGCCCTGCATCCCCAGTGAGGTCGTATTGACCACCAGTTCGGCGTTTTCGATGACATTTCCCGCCTGAACCCAATCGACCACGCGAATGCGTTGGCCGAACTCTTCCTTCAGATGATCCGCGCGGGCGCGCGTCCGGTTGGTCAACAGGATTTCCGGCACCCCGGCATCAGACAAGGCCTGCAAAACGGCACGGGCAGCACCCCCGGCACCAAACACAACCGCAGGGCCATCTATCGCATTCCAGTCAGGCGCGCCGCTGCGCAGGTTTTCCATAAACCCGTACCCGTCGGTGTTATCTGCATGTATCGAACCATCATTTCTAAACACCAGCGTATTTGCAGCACCGATCACGGTTGCGCGATCAGAAACATGATCTGCGATCTTCAACGCCGCTTCTTTGTGCGGAACGGTCACGTTGGCCCCGACAAAGCCCGCTTTGGGCAGGGTTCGCAGCACAGTCTCCAGATCAGCAGAGGCGACGTCCATCGGGATATAATGCCCGGCAAGCCCATAGGTCTTTAACCAATGCCCGTGCAGCTTGGGAGAGCGCGAATGCCCGATGGGATGCCCAATCACTCCGGCCAAAGGAACCCGATTGTCCGTCATTGCTCGATCATCCCTTTGACAGCCAGAAAATTGAGAAGCTCTAACAGGGGCATACCCAAAACGTTAAAATAGTCGCCGTCAATGGTGGCGAACAGGCGAACGCCTTCTTCTTCCAGCTTGTAGGCTCCGACGGCATGGCGAATGCTGTCCCAGTTCCGCGCAACATAGTTTTTCAGATAGGCATCAGAACTGGCCCGCATCCGCAAACGCACTTGCCCTACATGCCTCCAGATCGGCTCACCGTCCTGATAGATCACAGCTGCGGACAAAAGCATGTGCCGCTTGCCGCGCATGGCTTTCAGTTGGGCCAGTGCCTGTTCCGGGGTTTCGGGCTTTGACAGAAGCTGCCCTTCGAAATCCAGCACCTGATCACACCCGATCACCATGGCGCCGGGGTTCTTGTCGCTGACCTTACGCGCTTTGATCTCGGCCAGCGTATCCGCAATATCGCGTGGTGCGGCATCCTCTGCCAGCAACGCCCTTTTGACCGCCTCTTCATCCACGCGCGCCGTTTGAACCACAAACGGCACACCTGCGTTCCTTAGCAACTGCGCGCGAATAACGGATCCCGAAGCCAGAAGAATGGGGACAGACATGTGGAAAACCCCGTGTGCAAATCGATGAGAGTTCTGGGGTGTTTTGTATGGTTTTCCGGTTGACACGCAACCCCGGGAATTTTGTGGCAAAGATCCCCGAGTCGCTCAAATCTCATCCTGTTGGGGCAAGGATAACTCCAACTCTTGGGATAACAGATCTATCCAGCGATACCCATCGGGTTATCCACAGATCAAGTATGGCAGAACCATTGTAAATATTTGATTTTTATATTAATTTTCCACTGTCAACAGAATCACTGGCGATCTCAGGTATTCTGTCCCCTTGGGGAAAACGCTAGGGTAAAAAAGTAATCCACGGATTTTTGGCACCCTACAAAACCATCATCCTTTTTCTTTTCTTATTTTTTTATTAGGGAGAGTCCCGAACAACGTTCGGAGCCGGTATGACAGACCTTCTTTTCACGATTTACCCGTGGGTGAAGTCATTACATATCATGGCCGTGATCTCATGGATGGCGGGCTTGTTCTATTTACCCAGACTGTTTGTTTATCACGTCGAAAAAGCGCAGGCCGTAGAGGGCGCGCAAGACATCTTCTTTGAAATGGAAGACAAGCTGCTGCGGGTGATCATGCGCCCCGCGATGGTTGTAACCTGGGTATGCGGGCTGATCATGGTGTTCACACCGGGGATCGTCGGATGGGATTTTGCATGGCCCTGGGTCAAAGGTGCGGGCGTGATCGCGATGACCTGGTTCCACCATTGGCTTATGGCCCGAAGGAAGGATTTCCTGGCAGGCCAGAATAAGCTCACTGGGCGGCAGTATCGCATGATGAACGAGGTTCCGACCATTCTGATGGTTGCCATCGTTCTAGCGGTCATTCTGAAGTTCTGAACGCCTGTTTGACTCCGAACGGCGCTGCGCTTATGTAGATCACAACACGCCCGTCCGGGCGGCGTATTTTCCGTACTGAAATTCCACTTCAAGCCGCGTTCTCAGCGGTGAAGGTATGTATCATGTCCAATGAATCCCTGAATCTGGCCGACCTGAAAGCCAAAAGTCCCAAAGACCTTCTGGCCATGGCCGAAGAGCTGGAGATCGAAAACGCCTCGACCATGCGCAAGGGCGAAATGATGTTCCAGATTCTGCGCGAACGTGCCGATGATGGCTGGACCGTCGGCGGTGATGGCGTACTGGAAGTGCTACAGGACGGGTTCGGCTTTCTGCGCTCGCCAGAGGCGAACTATCTGCCGGGCCCTGATGATATCTATGTCTCGCCCGATATGATCCGTCTGCACTCATTGCGGACCGGGGACACGGTCGAAGGCGAGATCAAGGCGCCGGATGAGAATGAGCGTTATTTCGCTCTAACCAAAGTCACCATGATCAACTTTGAAGATCCCGAAAAGGCCAAGCACAAGATCCTGTTCGACAACCTGACGCCTCTGTACCCGGATGAGCGTCTGAAGATGGAAATCGAAGATCCCACCATCAAGGATAAGTCGGCGCGCGTGATCGATCTGGTTGCGCCGATCGGTAAAGGTCAGCGTTCGCTGATCGTGGCACCGCCGCGGACCGGTAAAACCGTGATCCTGCAGAACATCGCGCATTCGATCGAACAGAACCATCCGGAGTGTTATCTGATCGTCCTGCTGATCGACGAACGCCCGGAAGAAGTGACCGACATGCAGCGCTCGGTTAAGGGTGAGGTTGTGTCGTCAACCTTCGATGAGCCCGCAACGCGTCACGTGGCCGTGTCGGAGATGGTCATTGAAAAGGCCAAGCGTTTGGTCGAACATAAACGAGATGTTGTTATTCTTCTCGACTCGATCACAAGACTTGGTAGGGCGTTTAACACCGTTGTTCCGTCCTCGGGTAAAGTTCTGACCGGTGGTGTGGATGCGAATGCGTTGCAGCGGCCCAAGCGCTTCTTCGGTGCGGCCCGGAATATTGAAGAGGGCGGATCGCTGACCATTATCGCCACCGCGCTGATCGATACCGGCAGCCGGATGGACGAGGTGATCTTTGAAGAATTCAAAGGTACTGGTAACTCGGAAATCGTTCTGGACCGGAAGATTGCAGACAAACGCGTGTTCCCGGCGATCGACATCCTCAAATCCGGTACTCGGAAAGAGGACCTGCTGGTCGACAAGGGCGATCTGGCCAAGACCTTCGTTCTGCGCCGTATCCTCAACCCGATGGGCACCACCGACGCAATCGAGTTCTTGTTGTCGAAGTTGAAACAGACGAAGACAAACGGCGAGTTCTTCGATTCGATGAACACCTGACACAGGTCTTAGACCCCAGCGAGGCCTTCGAATGGATACGATATTCGCCTTGGCCAGCGCGCAAGGCAAAGCAGGGGTGGCGGTCATTCGCCTCTCTGGCCCCGAAGCGCATTCCGCAGCCGCATGTCTGTGCGGCGCGGAACTGCCTAAGCGGGGAATGGTCTTGCGCACCCTGCGGGATCAGTATGGATCACGTCTGGATGATGGTCTGGTTCTGACCTTTCAGGCACCGGCAAGTTTCACCGGTGAAGACGTGGCAGAACTTCAAATCCACGGCAGTACGGCCTCGGTCAATGCGGTTCTGCGCTGTTTGTCGAACACCGATGGGCTGCGACTGGCGGACCCGGGTGAGTTTACACGCCGGGCCCTTGAAAATGGCAAGATGGATCTAACACAGGTCGAAGGCCTGGCAGATCTGATTGACGCGGAAACCGAGGCACAGCGTAAGCAGGCCCAGACCATTCTGGCTGGTGAGCTTGGCACGCTGGCCGAGCGTTGGCGGCGCGATCTGATCCGCGCGGCATCGTTGCTGGAAGCTGTCATAGATTTCGCTGATGAAGACGTCCCTACAGACGTCACACCGGAAGTCCGTAGTTTGACAAGCGGAGTTCTGGCAGATCTTCGTCGAGAAGCTGATGGGGTAAAGATCGCCGAGCGTATACGTACCGGATTTGAGGTGGCTATTGTCGGTCTTCCTAATGCAGGAAAATCAACCCTGCTGAATGCGCTTGCGGGGCGCGAGGCTGCGATTACTTCGGAATACGCAGGCACGACCCGGGACGTGATTGAGGTTCGAATGGATCTGGCTGGTTTGCCGGTGACATTGCTGGATACGGCCGGGTTGCGGGATACCGAAGATCACGTCGAAAATCTTGGGATCGAGCTGGCTCGAAAACGGGCAGATGCGGCGGACCTGCGCGTTTTCCTGGCCGAAGCACCGGAAGATCTGGGTGTGGCCATGCAGGATGGCGATATCCACGTTCTACCCAAAGCGGACTTGCGAGAGGGCGCTGCTGAAGGTGTTTCAGGAAAGACAGGACAGGGGATTGACGCGCTTGTCGACCAGATTTCGTGGGTCTTGAGTGATAGAACCACAACACATGGTATTGCCACGCGTGAGCGCCATCGCGTTGCGATGAACAAGGCATCGGTTTCACTTACTGCTGCGATCACGGTTCTGGAATCAGGCCCGGACCTGTATGATATCGCTGCGGAAGAGTTAAGAACCGCCATACGGGCGCTTGAATCTCTGGTTGGCAGAATAGATGTCGAGACACTGTTGGATGAAATCTTCTCCAGCTTTTGTTTGGGTAAATAAGGATTGTTTCACGTGAAACATTCAAACTTTGATGTCATCGTGGTTGGGGCTGGTCATGCCGGTACGGAGGCTGCGCACGCCGCTGCCAGGATGGGTGCGAAAACCGCTTTGGTGACTTTATCCGCGACCGATATCGGTGTCATGTCCTGCAACCCGGCCATCGGCGGGTTGGGGAAGGGACATCTGGTACGAGAGATTGACGCGCTAGATGGCGTAATGGGCCGTGTCGCTGACCAGGCTGGTATCCAGTTCCGACTGCTGAACCGGCGAAAAGGTCCGGCTGTTCAGGGTCCCAGAACGCAGGCAGATCGCGCCTTGTACCGGGCGGCGATGCAAAACGAAGTCAGCAATCAGGAAAACCTGTCCGTTATCGTTGGGGAGGTTGTAGATTTTCTGATGGATGGACACCGTGTCGCCGGTGTCGTCCTCGGAGATGGGTCGGAAGTGTACGCCAAAGCCGTTGTTCTGACTTCCGGAACCTTCCTGCGCGGCGTCATCCATATCGGCGACGTGTCACGGGCTGGTGGGCGAATGGGAGATCGCCCGTCAATAAAACTGGCCGAGAGGTTGGATAGCTATAACCTTCCGCTGGGGCGCTTGAAAACCGGCACACCGCCGCGTCTGGATGGGCGCACGATCAACTGGTCGGGTTTGGAAAAACAAGACGGGGATGAGGACCCGACCTTGTTTTCTTTCCTGTCAACATCGGTTGTCGCGCCTCAGATTTCCTGCGGTATTACACACACCAATGCAAAGACGCATGAGATCATCGAAGCAAACCTCTCAAAATCGGCGATGTATGGCGGCCATATCGACGGCATAGGTCCAAGATATTGCCCTTCGATCGAAGACAAGATTGTGCGCTTTGCAGATAAGGACTCGCATCAGGTTTTTCTTGAACCCGAAGGCGTTAATGACCACACGATTTATCCCAACGGTATTTCAACGTCACTGCCTCAGGACGTGCAGTTGGAATATGTTCGGTCGATCAAAGGGCTTGAAAAGGCGGATATTCTGCAACCCGGCTATGCGATTGAATATGATTATGTGGACCCTCGTATCTTAACTGCGTCCTTGTCGCTACCCGACGTTCCGGGACTATATCTGGCAGGGCAGATCAACGGAACCACAGGATATGAGGAAGCCGCAGCACAAGGGATGGTCGCCGGCCTCAATGCGGCGCTGGATGTACTGGGCCGCGATCCGGTCTTGTTCACCAGATCAGACAGCTATATCGGTGTGATGATAGACGACCTGACGACCCGTGGTGTGGCAGAGCCCTATCGAATGTTTACCTCCAGAGCTGAATTCCGTCTGTCTTTGCGCGCAGACAATGCCGATCAACGGTTGACACCGATTGGGTTGGAACTTGGTTGTGTCGGAGAGAAGCGACAGGCACATTTTGAAAAGAAAATGAGCCAGCTTGATGCGGCGAAATTGAAGTTGACCGCACGCACATACACACCCAAGGAAGTTCTTTCAGCTGGGATCAACGTCAACCAGGATGGAAACCGCCGAGATGGAATGGCGATTCTGGCATTTCCGGATACATCCTTCGAGGACTTGTTCCCTCTGATACCTGATCTACAAGATGTTGATGTGGCGATCCGGCTTCAAATCGAA
Organism: Ruegeria sp. TASC047; assembly: GCF_059612445.1. Classification (NCBI taxonomy): domain Bacteria; kingdom Pseudomonadati; phylum Pseudomonadota; class Alphaproteobacteria; order Rhodobacterales; family Roseobacteraceae; genus Ruegeria; species Ruegeria sp. TASC047. Next base: position 173,273 of record NZ_JBXWQP010000028.1, on the reverse strand, counting down.
CGCGACGCGCTTTACGCAAACTATATTGATCGGCAAAAGCGCGATGTTGAGGCCATGAAGCGGGATGAATCCTATGTTATCCCACGTGAGTTTGACTATTTTGGCTTGGACGGGCTGTCTTCTGAGATGAAGCAAAAACTGTCGCAGGTCAAGCCGTCGAACATAGCGCAAGCAAGCCGTGTCGAAGGCGTTACACCGGCTGCCTTGACCCTTGTCCTGGCGAAATTGCGCCGCGATCAACGAGCACGCCAGGCATGACGGTCGATTATTCCAAGTTTGATGGCTTGAATGTTTCACGTGAAACATTTGAGCGTCTGAAAACCTATGTTGATCTGGTGAACCGCTGGAACCCCAGGATAAATCTTGTTTCGCGCAATAGCCTGGAATTCATTTGGGATCGGCATATTCTGGATTCTGTCCAGGTTTTTCGATGCGCTGAAACGTTTGACACCTGGGTGGACCTTGGCAGTGGCGGCGGGTTCCCCGGAATGGTGTGCGCCATTATTGCGGCCGAGGAAGTTCCGGCCGCCAGTTTCTCTCTTGTGGAAAGCGACCAGCGAAAATCGGCATTTCTGCGTAACGTTGCCCGTGAATGTGGTGTGTCGTGTAAAGTGATTTCCAAGCGGATTGAGGTGGTTGAACCCCTGGGCGCAAACATCGTTTCGGCGCGCGCGCTGGCGGATTTGCGTACATTGTTATCGTTTTGTGACAGACATTTAGGTGAAAACGGGACCGCGCTGTTGCCCAAAGGTGCAAACTGGAAAAAAGAGCTGGAAGAAGCGCGTGGGGAATGGAATTTCGATGCTGAGGCCATTACAAGTTTAACTGAACCTCAGGCCGTTATCCTTAAGATCAAAGGAGTATCACGTGGTTGATCTGTCTCGACCGTCCGGACCCCGGATAATAGCGGTTGCCAATCAGAAGGGCGGAGTAGGGAAAACAACCACAGCGATCAACCTGGCGGCAGGACTGGCCGAAGCTGGTTGCAGGGTATTGGTGGTTGACCTCGATCCACAAGGGAACGCATCCACCGGATTAGGGGTCGAAGATCGGGATTGGACCACTTATGACCTCATTCTGGACGACGCGCCTTTGGAGGCAGTGGTTCAAGAGACGGAGATCGAGAACCTTTTGGTTGTCCCTGCAACGGTTGACCTGAGTTCGGCGGATATCGAGCTGATTTCCAACGAAAAACGCAGTTATCTTTTGCATGATGCGCTGCGTCAAACGGCGGTGGACGCGTTTGAGCTGGATTTCATCCTGATAGATTGCCCGCCGTCACTGAACCTCTTGACGGTAAACGCGATGGTTGCCGCCCATTCTGTCCTAGTGCCGCTGCAAAGTGAGTTCTTTGCGCTGGAGGGTCTTTCGCAATTGATGCTGACAATTCGGGAGGTCCGGCAAACCGCGAATCCAGACCTGAGAATCGAAGGTGTTGTGTTAACTATGTATGACAACCGCAACAACTTGTCCCGCCAGGTCGAAAAGGATGCGCGTGACAATTTGGGCGAGATGGTTTTTAAAACAAAGATACCCAGGAATGTGCGGGTCAGCGAGGCGCCATCCTATGCGCTGCCGGTATTGCAGTATGACTCGGGATCACTTGGTGCGATGGCGTATCGGCATCTGGCCCGTGAGATCATGCATAAGAACAACAAGACCGCAGCATGAGCGGTGGAGAGGAGGCCGACATGAGCACCAGGAAAGCGAAATCCAGAGGGTTGGGCCGCGGATTATCCGCACTCATGGCGGACGTTAATCCAGAGGCGGGTAACCGAGTACCATCTGACGTGCGCAGACCTGATCTGAAGGTTCCGATTGAAAAGCTGAAGGCAAACCCAAATCAGCCGCGACGCACATTTCAGCCCGAACAATTGGGTGAGCTTGCCGCGTCGGTTCGGGAAAAAGGTATCATCCAACCCTTGATCGTACGTCCAACAGGGGTCGGAGAATACGAAATCGTCGCTGGTGAACGCCGGTGGCGGGCTGCTCAGATGGCGCAGCTGCACGAGATCCCTGTGATTGTGCGTGAATTCGATGATACCGAGGTACTGGAAGTTGCGATCATCGAAAACATCCAGCGCGCTGATCTGAACGCAGTGGAAGAGGCCGCCGGATACAGGCAGTTGATGGATCGCTTTGGCCACACGCAGGAAAAGCTTGCTGAGGCTTTGGGGAAAAGCCGCAGCCATATTGCGAACCTGTTGCGGCTTTTGTCTCTGCCAATTGACGTGCAAACTATTGTAATTGAAGGGAAATTATCGGCTGGTCATGCGCGGGCGCTGATTACGGCGGAAAATCCCTCGGAATTGGCAAAACTGATCGTCAAGGATGGTTTGTCTGTGCGCGCTACCGAAGCGCTGGTCAAGAAACAGCAGCAGGGCGACACTGCACGACCTGCTCCCAGATCCAGGAATCTGGATGCCGGAAAAGATGCTGATACACGCGCGCTGGAAAAAGACCTGTCTGCGATTCTGGCAATGAAAGTATCAATCAACCACAAGGCGGGAACAGAATCCGGTCAGGTTGTTCTGACATATGAAAACCTGGATCAGCTTGACGATCTTTGTGCAAAGCTCAGCCGCTAGGGCGCGTCCAGATAAATATCAGGACGCCGCCCAGAACAATGACCTGAAGGATCAGCACGAAGGGCGGAACGGATAAGAGCAAAGACACTCCTAAAACGGCGGCGACCGATAAGGTTGCTGCCTTTTTTGCGGCCGGGCGTATTGCGCCCGAACTCTGCCAATCCAGTATCATTGGCCCGAAAATCCGGTGCGACAGAAGCCAGTTGTGCAACCGTGAAGAGGATCGCGCAAAGAAAAACGCTGCCAGCAACAAAAACGGAACTGTTGGAAGAAGAGGCAGAACAACCCCAATCGCGGCCATCGCAACGCAAAGCAATCCCAGCCCCGCCCAAAGATACTGCATATCTAGCCCATCAATTCCCGAATTACAGCATTCAGCACGGCGCGCCCCGCTGGTGTTGCCCTGAGTCTGTTGTTATCACGTTCAATCATATTAATGCCGACCAGATGGTCCACGGTTTCGTCTGGAAGTGGACGGCCCGACAGGGCCTCCCACCTATCTACATTTAGTCCTTCTGAAATCCTCATGCCCATCATAAGGTATTCGTTCGCCTGATCTTCAAGCGAAAGGACATAGCGTTTCTTTTCTCCGCAACCCTTCGTGGCGGCGTCAAGCCAACGTTGCGGGTTCAGATGGGTCTCGGTCGCGTGTTTTTGACCATCCACAGTAATCCGCCCATGAGCGCCCGGGCCAATGCCGACATAATCCCCGTAACGCCAATAGACCAGATTGTGCTGCGACTCTGCACCGGGGCGGGCGTGGTTGGACACCTCATAGGCGGGCAGGCCGTGTTTCTCGCAAATCTCTTGTGTTGCAAGGTACATGTCGGCCGCACTGTCATCTTCGGGCAAGCCGCGCAGTTTTCCGACAGCATAACGATCGCCAAAAGCGGTGCCATCTTCGATTGTCAGTTGATACAGCGACAGGTGATCCACGGCCATGGACAAAGCTTCGTTCAACTCGGCCCGCCAGGCATCCAGCGTTTGGTGCTGTCTGGCATAGATCAGGTCAAAGCTGACCCGTTCAAAACAATCACGGGCGATGTCAAAGGCAGCGCGGGCCTCGGCCACAGTGTGAATCCGCCCCAAGCGGCGCAGGTCTTCGTCGTTGAGCGCCTGCACGCCCATCGATATCCGGTTGACACCTGCATCACGATAGGCCGCGAACCGCCCGGCCTCGACCGATCCGGGATTTGCCTCCAGCGTGATTTCCATGGTGTTGGAAGGGCGCCAGAGCGCACGGGCCTCACCAATCACGGCGGCAACGGTTTCCGGGTCCATCAGCGACGGGGTTCCACCGCCGAAAAAGATCGTGTTGAGCACCCGATCCGGGGTTTCGACGGCCGAGCGCCGCAACTCGCTCAGATAGGCGTCACGCCATTGTTTTTGATCGATATTCTTGGAAACATGGCTGTTGAAGTCGCAATAGGGGCATTTGGCCTCGCAAAAGGGCCAATGTACGTACAGGCCAAAGCCCCCGTTGCGCCAATCATCCGCCAAAGCAGCCTTTCACGAACTTCTCAACCGCGCGACCGCGATGGCTGATCTTGTTCTTTTCCCAGCGATCCATCTCGGCAAAGGTAATGTCGTATCCTTCGGGAACAAACATCGGGTCATAGCCGAATCCACCTTCGCCGCGGATGGGCCAGACCAGATGACCGGGGGCAATGCCTTCAAACACCTCATCATGCCCATCAGGCCAGGCCAGCACCAGTGTGCTGCGGAATTGCGCGGTGCGGGGATGGGGTGCGTTCTTTGCCTCTAGCTCAGTATGGGCGCGGGTCATCGCCATCAGGAAGTCGCGCCCATTGGCGGTTTCGGCCCAATCCGCGGCATAAACACCCGGCGCGCCGTCCAGCGCGTCGATGGTGATTCCGGAATCGTCTGACAGGGCAGGCAGCCCGGTGGCCTTTGCGGCGGCGTGGGCCTTGATCCGGGCGTTGCCGACAAAGGTGTCCTCGGTCTCTTCCGGTTCGGGCAGGTCCATGTCCGCCGCACCCACAACCGTCACGCCGAAAGGTTCGAGGAGATGCTCCATCTCCTCAAGCTTGCCTTTGTTGTGGGTCGCGACCAGAAGCCTGTCGCTGTCAAACTTACGGGTCATGCGGTGGCGGCTTTCTGGGCTGCGGCCAGCTCGGCAACGCCTTTTTCCGCAAGATCCACCAGCTGATCCATCTGGGCGCGGCTGAAAACAGAACCTTCGGCGCTCATTTGGACCTCGATCAGTTTGCCTGATCCGGTCATGATAAAGTTGCCGTCGACACCGGCCTCGCTGTCTTCCGGATAGTCAAGGTCCAGCACAGGCTGGCCCGCATAGATCCCGCAGGACACGGCGGCGACTGGATCAACCAGCGGATCTGAAATCACGTCACCTGCTTTCATCAGTTTGTTGACGGCCAGTCGCAGCGCAACCCAGCCGCCGGTGATCGAGGCACAGCGGGTGCCGCCATCGGCCTGGATCACATCGCAATCAACGGTGATCTGACGTTCGCCCAGTGCAACCCGGTCGACGCCGGCGCGCAGGGCGCGACCAATCAGGCGCTGGATTTCCACCGTACGCCCGCCTTGCTTGCCCGAGGCCGCTTCACGCCGCATCCGGGTATTGGTGGCGCGGGGCAGCATACCGTATTCGGCGGTGACCCAGCCTAGCCCCGAACCTTTGATGAAAGGGGGTACGCGATCTTCGATCGTAGCGGTACACAGAACATGTGTATCGCCCATTTTGATCAGGCAGGAACCTTCGGCATGTTTGGTGAACCCCGTTTCAATTGAAACGGCGCGCATTTCACTTAAGTCTCTTCCAGAGGGTCGCATGGGAAATCCTTTGTTTGCTGGGTTGGGGATACCGCCCCGCAGCGTTACGATGCAACCCCGATTGACCTTTCATTTGCCTGCTATTTAATGATGAACCAGCAGGGGAAAACGCATGAGTGAAGCGAGCAAAATTCTGGACGAGATGAACGACCGGTCGCGCGAGGTGTTCCGGCTGATCGTTGAAAGTTATCTGGAAAGCGGAGAACCGGTTGGAAGCCGCACCCTGACGCGCACCCTGTCGGAAAAGGTCAGCGCCGCAACCGTGCGCAACGTGATGCAGGACCTGGAATTTCTGGGTCTTTTGGACAGCCCGCATATCAGCGCGGGTCGGGTACCGACGCAGCAAGGACTGCGTATGTTCGTGGACGGTTTGCTTGAGGTTGGCGACCTGGGCGTCGACGACAAGCAAAAACTGGAAGAGACTTTAGGCTCTAACACAGGTGATGTTGGCGGAATGCTGGATCGGGTCGGGTCAGCTCTGTCACACGTGACACAAGGTGCGTCGCTGGTTCTGACACCAAAGCATGAGGCCGAAATCAAACATATCGAGTTTGTCTCCTTGGGGCATGACAAGGCTTTGGTGGTGCTGGTCTTTTCTGACGGCCATGTTGAAAATCGCCTGTTCACACCGCCGCCCGGCCAGACGCCCAGTTCGATGCGCGAGGCTGCGAATTTTCTGAATGCGCTGATCGAGGGGCGCACGCTCAGTGAAGTGCGCCGTCAAATGCAGAAACAGATTCAGGCGCGCAAGCAGGAAATAGATGCGCTGGCGCGCGATCTGGTGGAAAGTGGGCTGGCGGCCTGGGACGGAGACGGAGCCGACTCGGCCCGTTTGATCGTGCGGGGGCGGGCGAATCTGTTGAACGAACCCGGTCAGGCCGGAGAGTTGGAGCGTATTCGCAGCCTGTTCGATGATTTGGAGCGCAAGCGCGACATCGCGGATTTCCTCGAATTGACGGAAGGCGGCGAGGGTGTGCGCATTTTTATTGGGTCTGAGAACAAACTTTTCTCACTTTCGGGTTCCTCTTTGGTGGTGTCTCCATATATGAACGCTGATCGAAAGATAATCGGTGCGGTCGGGGTCATCGGACCCACGCGTCTGAATTATGGACGGATCGTGCCGATCGTGGATTATACGGCGCAACTGGTCGGCAAGCTGATATCCGACCGGAGCTAGAGGGTAAGAGATGGCAGAGCCCAAGAACGAAGATTTTCTGGACGATATCATGGCGGCAGAAGCGGAAGAGCTGGCCGAGGAGTTTGCTGAGATCAGTGACGAGGCGTTGGAGCTGGACGAGCTGCGCGCTGAGCGGGATGAGTATAAAGACAAATTCATGCGCGCGCTTGCCGACGCCGAGAACGCGCGCAAACGCGGTGACAAGGCGCGCCGCGATGCCGAACAGTATGGCGGTTCCAAGCTGGCCCGCGATATGCTGCCTGTTTACGACAACATGAAGCGCGCGCTTGAGGCCGCGACCGACGAGCAGAAAGAGGTTGCCGCCGGACTGCTGGAAGGCGTCGAGCTGACCATGCGTGCCCTGAAGGATGTGTTCCAGAAACACGGGATCGAAGTGATTACACCCCAGGTTGGCGACCGGTTTGATCCGAATGTGCACGAAGCAATGTTCGAGGCCCCGGTCCCGGGCACGCGGGCAGGGGACATCATTCAGGTGTCTGCCGAGGGTTTCATGCTGTACGACCGCCTGTTGCGTCCGGCTCAGGTCGGGGTCTCTTCAACGCCAGCAAGCTGATTGGCTTTTAAAAGCCAAGCCTTCGGCGAGAGTATCTTTGAAAAGATGAAGGGCGGTCAGGATCTGGCCACCTCTTTCAATTTGTAGATCAGATCCAGCGCCTCGCGCGGGGTCAGTTCGTCGGGCAGGACACCCTCCAGCATCTCGGTCACCGGCGAGGTTTTCGGTGCGGGCGGGGGTGGCGGCGCGGCTGCCGAGAACAGCGGCAGGTCGTCAATCAGCGCCTTTTGCTTACCGCCTTCGCGTTCGGTTTTTTCAAGCTGGTCCAGAACCACCCGGGCACGTTCGACGACAGAAGCGGGTAAACCGGCCAGCTGCGCAACCTGCACCCCATAAGACCGATCAGCCGCGCCCTTGTGAACCTCGTGCAGGAAGATGACTTCGCCATCCCACTCTTTGACCGCTACGGTGGCGTTATCGACACCTTCGAGTTTACCGGCCAAAGCCGTAAGCTCATGATAATGCGTGGCAAACAATGCGCGACACTTGTTGGCCGCGTGCAGGTGTTCCAATGTGGCCCAGGCGATGGACAGGCCATCATAGGTGGCGGTGCCACGACCGATTTCGTCCAGGATCACCAATGCACGGTCATCGGCCTGATTCAGGATGGCGGCGGTTTCCACCATTTCGACCATGAAGGTCGACCGCCCCCGTGCCAGATCGTCGGAGGCTCCGACGCGGCTGAACAGCTGACTGACGACGCCAATATGCGCCTCTTCGGCCGGAACGTAGCTGCCCATTTGGGCAAGCAGTGCGATCAGGGCGTTCTGGCGCAGAAAGGTTGACTTACCGGCCATGTTCGGACCCGTCAGTAACCATATCGCTGCGCCGTTTTCGACGGTCAGATCGCAATCATTGGAAATGAATGCATCGCCGCTTTGCTGCCGGAGGGCGTGTTCCACAACCGGGTGTCGACCGCCCTGCACATTGAATGCGCGAGAGGCATCAACCTTTGGACGGCACCAGTTTTCACCCCGCGCAAGATCAGCCAGAGCGGTCGTCAGGTCCAGTTCGGCAAGCCCGCGGGCGGCTTGATTCAATCGGGAAGCAAGGTCCAAGATAGCGCCAGAGAGCCTTTGATAGAGCCGCTTTTCGATCTCCAGCGCCAGATTCCCGGCGTTCAGGATACGCGTTTCAATCTCGGACAGTTCGACGGTTGTAAACCGCACCTGATTGGCTGTCGTCTGGCGATGGATGTAGGTTTCGCTAAAGGGTGGGTTCAGCATCTTTTCGGCATGGGTGGCCGTGGTTTCGATGAAATAGCCCAGCACGTTGTTGTGCTTGATTTTCAGCGTGGTGATGCCGGTGTGTTCGACGTAATTTCGTTGAAACCCGGCGATGACGGACCGGCCTTCGTCACGCAGGGTGCGGGCCTCGTCCAGTTCAGCGTCAAAACCTGGTGCGATAAAGCCTCCGTCGCGGGTCAGAAGCGGGGGCTCGGCCACCAACGCCTCGTCCAGCAAGGTCAGCAAGTCATCGAAGCCAACAAGGTTCTGAAGCGCGGTTGCCAGCAACACCGGTAAATCCTGACCGGTGCAGATTTCGGCAATCGTGGCCGCCTGGGTCAGGCCATTGCGAATGGCTGTCAGGTCACGAGGCCCGCCGCGTTCTAATGACAAACGCGACAGGGCGCGGTCCAGATCCGGGGTTTTGCGCAAGGCTTCGCGCAGATCAGACGCGATCAGGCTGTCACCAGCGGCGAAACTGACTGCGTCAAGCCGGGCATGGATCACATCCAGATTTCGAGAAGGGCTGGAAAGCCGCTGTTCCAGCAATCGCGCTCCACCGGGGGTAACGGTTCGGTCAACGACAGAAAGAAGCGATCCTGCGCGCCCGCCGGACAGCGAGCGGGTCAGTTCCAGATTGCGGCGCGTTGCAGCGTCGATCTGAACGACTCGATCCTCAGATTCTTTCAGCGGCGTTTGCAACAGGGGCAGTTTGCCCTTTTGCGTAATCTCGAGATAGTCGATCAGCGCGCCCATCGCGGACACTTCGGCGCGGCCGAAATTTCCGAACGCGTCCAAGGCGCCCACGTGAAACAGCCCGCAGATGCGCTTTTCCGCCGCCGTGCTGTCGAAACTGGCGCGCCCGACCGGGGTCAGTGAAATTCCCAAATCAACCAGCGTTTCGTTCAGCTTTTCCTGCGCCCCATCGGCCACGATCAGTTCAGAGGGCGCAAGCCGGGCAAGCTCGGGGCTGAGCCGGACCGAGGTCAGGGGCATCACGTGAAACGCGCCCGTCGAAATATCGGCCCAGGCGAGCGCGGCCTCGTCCCGGACCTCGGCATAGGCAGCCAGAAAGTTGTGCTGGCGCGCCTCAAGCAACGCATCTTCGGTCAGTGTTCCGGGTGTGACCAGTCGCACGACATCACGCTTCACGACCGATTTAGAGCCTCTTTTCTTCGCTTCGGCCGGGCTTTCCATCTGTTCGCAGACCGCAACGCGAAAGCCCTTGCGGATCAGTGTCAGAAGGTATCCTTCGGCCGAATGCACCGGCACGCCGCACATCGGGATGTCTTCGTCATTGTGCTTGCCACGCTTGGTCAGCGCGATATCCAGCGCTTCGGCAGCGTTGACGGCATCCTCGAAGAACATCTCATAGAAATCACCCATGCGATAAAACAGCAGGGCATCCGCGTGGGCCTGTTTGATTTCGAGGTATTGCGCCATCATTGGCGTGACTGTGGACAAAATCGGTCCCCTTTTGGCGTATTCCGGGCGCGACCTTACAAATCCCGCATCTTCTGTAAAAGCCGAAAACTCATTCTCGTTGAGGCGGGCGTTCTCCTGCGCTATGAGGCGTCAGCCCTGAAGTCATGGAAACGACATTTAAGATGCCCAAAGCGAAGATCACCAAAGAAGAGGCATTGGCCTTTCACCTGGACCCCACCCCCGGCAAGTGGGAGGTGCAGGCCACCGTCCCCATGACAACGCAGCGTGACCTGTCGCTGGCCTACAGCCCGGGCGTGGCCGTTCCCTGCGAGGCCATCGCTGAAAACCCGGAAACGGCCTATGACTATACCAACAAGGGCAACTTGGTGGCCGTAATCTCGAACGGGACGGCGGTGCTGGGCCTTGGTAACCTTGGCGCGCTGGGCTCGAAACCGGTCATGGAAGGCAAATCGGTCCTGTTCAAACGGTTCGCCGACGTGAACTCGATCGATATCGAGCTGGACACCGAAGACCCGGATGAATTCTGCCGTGCAGTGCGTCTGATGGGGCCAACCTTTGGCGGCATCAATCTGGAAGACATCAAAGCGCCCGAGTGTTTCATCATCGAACAGCGCCTGAAGGAAGAGATGGACATCCCCGTCTTTCACGATGACCAGCACGGCACAGCCGTGATCTGTGCTGCGGGCCTGCTGAACGCGCTGCACATCTCGGGCAAGAAGATCGAGGACGTGAAAATCGTTCTGAATGGCGCAGGTGCGGCTGGGATTGCCTGTATCGAACTGCTCAAGGCAATGGGCGCGCGGCACGAAAACTGCATTGTCTGCGATACCAAAGGCGTGATCTATCAGGGCCGGACCGAGGGCATGAACCAGTGGAAATCGGCCCACGCGATCACAACCGACTTGCGCACATTGGAAGACGCGATGAAGGGGGCGGATGTGTTCCTGGGCGTTTCGGTGAAAGGCGCGGTCACGCAGGATATGGTCGCCAGCATGGCCGACAATCCTGTCATCTTTGCGATGGCCAACCCCGACCCCGAGATCACTCCGGAAGAAGCGCACGAGGTTCGCGTGGATGCGATCGTTGCCACCGGGCGCAGCGACTATCCAAACCAGGTGAATAACGTTTTGGGTTTCCCCTACCTGTTCCGCGGTGCGTTGGACATTCACGCCCGCGCCATCAATGATGAGATGAAGATCGCCTGTGCCCACGCACTTGCAAATCTGGCGCGCGAGGATGTGCCGGATGAGGTCGCAATGGCCTATGGCAAGTCGCTGACCTTTGGGCGTGACTATATCATCCCCACCCCGTTCGACCCGCGTTTGATCCACCGTATTCCACCGGCTGTTGCCAGGGCGGGGATGGACACCGGTGCCGCGCGCCGTCCGATCATCGACATGGACGCGTATGAGCTGAGTCTGAAATCCCGGATGGACCCGACCGCCAGCATCCTGCGCGGTCTGAACGCCCGAGCGCGTCAGGCGCAAAGCCGCATGATTTTCGCCGAGGGCGACGATCCCCGGGTATTGCGCGCAGCGGTCATGTATCAGCGGTCTGGTTTCGGCAAGGCGCTTGTGGTGGGTCGGCCGGACGATGTGAAGACCAAACTGGAAGCAACGGGCCTGGGCGACGCTGTGCGTGAAATCGAGGTCGTAAATGCGGCCAATACCACGCATCTCGAAACCTATTCGAACTTCCTGTATCAGCGCCTGCAACGTAAGGGGTTTGACCGTAAAGATATTCACCGTCTGGCCGCACGGGACAGGCACGTGTTTTCCTCGCTGATGCTGGCCCATGGGCACGGTGATGGTCTGGTCACTGGCGCAACCCGCAAGTCCGCGCATGTGCTTGACCGGATCAACCATGTGTTTGATGCCGATGCCGCCAACGGTGCCGCCGGTGTGACAGCTTTGCTGCATAAAGGCCGGATTGTTCTGATTGGCGACACGTTGGTACATGAATGGCCCGACGAAAACGATCTGGCGAATATTGCCGAGCGTTCGGCCGCAGTTGCCCGGCATATGGGGCTGGAGCCGCGCGTGGCTTTTGTCAGCTTCTCGACCTTTGGCTATCCGGTGTCAGAACGTGCCGAAAAGATGCACCGCGCCCCGGCTGTTCTGGATCGGCGCGGCGTCGACTTTGAATACGAGGGTGAAATGACGGTGGACGTCGCCCTGAACATCGAACAGCAAGCGGCCTATCCGTTCTCGCGCCTGACCGGTCCGGCGAATATCCTGATCGTTCCGGCCCGGCATTCGGCATCAATCTCGACCAAGCTGATGCAGGAAATGGGCGGAGCGACCGTGATCGGCCCGATCCTGTCAGGCATCGACAAGCCGATCCAGATCTGTTCGACCGTCTCGACCGCGAACGATATACTGAACATGGCCATTCTGGCCTCTTGCGACATCGGATAAATCATGACGATCTGGAATCTCGGCTCGATCAACGCGGATATGGTCTATGACCTGCCGCATCTGCCTGCACCGGGGGAAACTCTGGCTGCCCGTAGGCTGGATCGGTTCCTGGGCGGCAAGGGGGCCAACATGTCGGTGGCCGCGGCGCGTGCGGGATCACGCGTCAGCCATATAGGTGCCGTGGGGTCCGATGGGCGCTGGGCCAAGGATCGACTGACAGAATATGGTGTGGATACGCGCCATATCTCTGAGGTGGATGTTCCCACAGGCCACGCCATCATTGCGGTGGATGCCGAGGGTGAGAACCTGATTATCCTGTATCCCGGGGCCAATCACGCATTGGAAGCCGCCCATCTGGGGCAGGCGCTGGCCTCGGCAAACACCGGTGATCTGCTGATCTTGCAGAATGAAACCAATGCCCAGGTCGAAGCGGCGCAGCTGGGGCGCAAGCTTGGCCTGACCGTCTGTTATGCCGCGGCCCCGTTTCAGGCTCAGGCCGTTCAGGGCGTTCTGCCTTTTCTGGATTTCCTGATCCTGAATGAGGTGGAGGCTGAACAACTGCGTCAGGAAACCGGTCTGAGCATCGCCGATCTGCCCGTTCGGCATGTCATCGTTACCCTCGGCTCAAAAGGCGCAAGGTATTTGCAGCAGGGCAACGATCCGGTCGAGTTTCCCGCGCATAAGGTGCGGGCGGTGGATACCACAGGTGCAGGCGACACCTTCACCGGCTATGTGCTGGCGGGCATGGATCGCGGAATGCCAATGGAGCAGGCCATTTTGCAGGCAAACCGCGCCGCAGCCCTGATGGTGATGCGGCACGGAACGGCGGATGTCATTCCTGATCTGAAAGAAGTGCGTGACGCATCCTTTGACTAGGACCCTGCAAATGGCGCATCACCGCCCCAAAGCTGCTTGACGCGCGCGTCACGACCACAGGCTTTGCGATAGGCTTTGTAGGCGTTGTGCTGGCGCTTTGGTCCAAAGCGGGTAAGAACCAGTTTGTTGCCTTTGTAATAATCCTGATGATACGCCTCGGCGGGGTAAAAGGGTCCTGCGCTCAGAACCGGGGTGACAATGGTCTGGCCCAGCGCTTGCTGTGCGTCTGCTATGGCTTGTTCTGCCAACGCCTTTTCGCCTGTGTTAGAGACGAATATCGCAGTTCGATAGCTGTCGCCCCGATCGCAGAACTGGCCACCTGCGTCTGTCGGATCAACCGAGCGGAAAAACATGTTCAGAAGTGACGCGCGAGAGACGCGCGCCGGATCGAACGTGATCTGAACCGCCTCGTAGTGGCCGGTTCCCCCTTTTGAAACCTGATCATATGTCGGATCCGCAGATGTGCCGCCGGTATATCCGGACACTGCCCCGATTACGCCGGGCACGGATTCGAAATCGGATTCCACGCACCAGAAACACCCGCCAGCCACCGTCAGCGTTTCGGTTCCCGCAGCCGGGGCAGGCAGCGCGCGCAACAGTGCAGCCAATGCAATCAGTGTAAATAGAAGGGCTGGTCTGACGGTTTCGAAATAAGCAGTCCGCATCATGTCAGGTCTCCTTTTAAGATGAGATTGACGCGGGTTCGACCCCCTTGCAATTGCCTGTCATGCAATGTCACGCGCTGGTGAGACGAGTTTATCGTCTGCGATCATGTGTAAACGGCCACTTGAAGGGTGGGCGAAACCACCTTTCATTTGCGACGGATCATGCGCGATAGGTATCCCGATGGGGAACGGCGGTACACCGCGGGTGGGACCACCGGTCTGGCTGGCCTGGGACAAAGGCCAGCTTTGCGCCGAAATCAGCCCAGCAATTGCCCCAGCCTCATCGCAACACCCATATTGCCCGAGATCTTGAGCTTGCCCAAAGCAACGCCGGTCATCGGGTTCAGCTTTCCGGTCAACAGCTTGGTCAGGTTCTCCTGCGAGATGCGGATTGTGCAATCCGTGTCCCGATCCTGTGTCGTTGCCTGGTTTTCTGCCAGAACAATCACACCGTCCGCGCCGCAATCGAATTTGAGCGAGCCATCAAAGCTTTTGCCGTTCAGCCCTTTTTGAATTCCATCGGCGATGTCCTGAAGCATGCTGGGTCCTTTCACGGTTTCCGAATGCGTAATGCGTCAGGTGCCGAACAGGCAAGGCTGACCCAACTGGAACTTCTGATCACGATGCCCCGAGAATCTGAACCGTCCGGTCACAAGGCTTACCGCCATAGAAGGCGTCCAAAACAGCACGAAACTCGGGCGGAGCATCTGCCACAGATGAAAACAATGTCATCGAAGACCGCAGCTTTTTCGCGTCAATTCCGCCCAGAATGTCGCGGGCATCGCGCCCCGTGTGCAGCAGCATCAACGAGGCCGCCTGCCTAAGCCGGTCGCGTAGTACCGGGTGGTTCAGATAGCGTGTCGCCTCGTCCAGACCTTCAATGCCGTAAAGCTGCGCCATATGGGACTGGCCCAGCTCGACCAGTTGCGGAAACACGAACCACATCCAGTGGCTGGTTTTCTGCCCCTGTTCAAGTTCGCGCAGGACATCGGCCCAAACCGTGTCCTGCGCCTCGATGAACATGTCGAGTTCGTCGTCGGTATCGTCTTCGTCGATCACTTGGACAGGCGCTTGTTCCGAGCAGCCAGCAGTTTCAGACGCAACGCATTCAGCTGGATAAAGCCTGCCGCATCTTTCTGATCGTACGCACCTGCGTCCTCTTCGAAGGTCACATGTGCCTCAGAGTACAGCGAATGATCCGACCAGCGGCCCACGGTCGAGGCCAGACCTTTGTACAGCTTCACGCGGACGGTGCCGGTGACATGCTCTTGCGATCTGTCGATGGCGGCTTGCAGCATCTCACGCTCGGGGCTGTACCAGAAACCGTTGTAGATGAGTTCCGCATATTGCGGCATCAGCTGGTCTTTCAGATGCATCGCGCCACGGTCCATTGTGATGGATTCAATACCACGGTGCGCTTCCAACAGGATGGTGCCGCCGGGTGTCTCGTAGATGCCGCGCGACTTCATGCCCACGAACCGGCCTTCGACCAGGTCCAGACGGCCAATACCGTGCTTGCCGCCATATTCGTTCAGCTTGGTCAGGATCGTGGCCGGGCTCATCGCCTCACCATTGATGCTGACCGCGTCGCCTTTTTCAAAACCGATTTCGATGAACTCAGGCTCATTCGGGGCGTCTTCGGGGTGGACGGTGCGCTGGTAGACATAGTCGGGGGCCATATCGGCGGGGTCTTCCAGAACCTTGCCCTCGGAAGAAGTGTGCAGCAGGTTCGCATCGACCGAGAACGGTGCCTCACCGCGTTTGTCCTTGGCAATCGGAATTTGGTTCTGCTCGGCGAATTCCAGCAGCTTGGTGCGGCTGGTCAGATCCCACTCGCGCCACGGTGCAATGACCTTGATGTCGGGGTTGAGCGCGTAAGCCGCCAGTTCGAACCGCACCTGATCGTTGCCCTTGCCGGTTGCACCATGGGCGACGGCATCAGCGCCGGTTTCGGCAGCGATCTCAATCAGGCGTTTCGAGATCAGCGGCCGTGCGATCGAGGTGCCCAGCAGGTACAGACCTTCATATTGCGCATTGGCACGGAACATCGGGAAGACGAAATCGCGGACAAACTCCTCGCGGATATCCTCGATATAGATGTTCTCGGGCTTGATCCCCAGCAGTTCGGCTTTTTGGCGTGCGGGCTCCAGCTCCTCGCCCTGACCCAGATCGGCGGTGAAGGTCACGACCTCACAACCATACTCGGTCTGCAGCCATTTTAGAATGATCGAGGTATCAAGGCCACCGGAATAGGCCAGAACAACTTTCTTGGGCGCGGACATCTGACTTCCCTTTATGCGTAGAACGATTGGCCCCTAGCGGGTTTTGGACGCGGGGGCAAGTTGGTGCGCGTTGACGAAGGCCGGGAAATGGGGTGAAACGTTGGGAAAGAGAACAAGTATTGGTTGAGAGGGCAGCTTTTTCGATGTTGGGATTCGAGATTTTTATACATTCGGTGAAGATGGTTCTGAGGAATTTGAAACAGGCGATGCAGATTTCCGTCGTGCCTGCCTTCATTGGCGGTGTTATCCTAATCGGATTAGTCCTTGTTTTTGAAATTTCTTTCGAAGACATCTCCACCGAACCAAACGGAGCATCAGATGCAGCGTCGGTCGGTGCAGTATTAGGTTTTCTCATTTCGGCATTGATATGCATGTTCGGCGTCATGCTTTGGATCGTTGTGTCGTGGCACCGGTTCGTGCTGCTTGAAGAATACCCGTCCGGGATTATCCCACCGCTTAGAGTTGATCGCATTTTGTCGTATTTCGGTCACCTCTTGATGCTGATTGTGTTGCTGGTGGTTGCGTTTATTCCTGCTGGACTCGTCTTTGGTGTATTGTCTCAGATTTCTTCGCTGGTCAGTTTCGTGGTTTGGGCTGCAATGGTTTTCTTTCTTTCCATCGTTTTCTACCGTTTGACACCGATCCTGCCGGGAGCAGCTATTGGAAGGCCGTTGACCCTTGCCGAAGCATGGAAGGCAACATCGGGTGCAAACGGGGCAATTACTGTTCTGCTGGTAGTGTCCGTACTGTTTCAGATCGCGCTGCAACTGTTGGCATCGCTGCTTCTATTCGTCCCGATCATCGGTGCCTTGATCGTATTCTTCGCAAGTATGCTGATCGTTCCACTGATCAACGTCAGCATTCTGACCACGATGTACGGCGTCTTTATCGAAAAACGCCAACTCTCCTGAGCGGCGTACACATATGTATTCCTTGCCCTTATCACGCCGATGGGGCAGGGAAGCGGTCATGACTGATTTCATGACCCGCGCCCGCGCCGCCGAAGAGGCGATGCGCTCTGTCTTCCCGGCAACGCCGTTGCAGCGCAATGCCCACCTGTCCGACCGTTATGGGGCGGATATCTGGCTCAAGCGCGAAGACCTGAGCCCGGTGCGCTCCTACAAGATTCGCGGTGCCTTTAACGCCATGCGCAAGCAACAGGGACAGGACCTGTTCGTCTGCGCCAGCGCGGGCAATCACGCGCAGGGCGTGGCCTATATGTGCCAGCATATGGGCGTCCGGGGCGTGATCTTCATGCCGGTCACGACGCCTCAGCAGAAGATCCAGAAAACGCGTATCTTTGGCGGGGACAACGTCGAGATTCATCTGATCGGTGACTATTTCGATGACACGCTCGCCGCCGCTCAGACGTGGTGCGTACAGCAGGGCGGGTATTTCCTGTCGCCTTTTGACGATGCCGATGTGATCGAAGGGCAAGCCTCGCTGGCGGTTGAAATCGAAAGGCAGATGGGCGGTGCGCCCGATCACGTTGTGCTTCCCGTGGGTGGAGGCGGCATGTCCGCCGGTGTCGCCACATGGTTCGGGGACCGCACCCATTGCCTGTTCGTCGAACCGGCCGGAGGGGCCTGTCTGCGCGCAGCCCTGGCGGCGGGGCATCCTGTTTCGCTGGATCATGTGGATACCTTTGTCGATGGCGCGGCGGTCGGGCGGATCGGTGAAAAGCCGTTCGAGTTGTTGAAATCACGTCACCTGTCGGACGTTCTGGTCCTGTCCGAGGACCGTATCTGCACCACCATGATCGAGATGCTGAATGTCGAAGGCATCGTGCTGGAACCTGCGGGGGCGCTGGCGATCGAGGCATTAGGTGATATCCAAAGCTTTGTGCGCGGAAAGACCGTGGTCTGCCTGACATCCGGCGGCAATTTCGATTTCGAACGCCTTCCCGAGGTCAAGGAACGTGCGCAGCGGTACTCCGGTGTGAAGAAGTACTTCATCCTGCGCCTGCCGCAGCGACCCGGCGCCCTGAAAGAGTTCCTGAATATTCTCGGCCCCGAGGATGATATCGCCCGGTTCGAATACATGAAGAAATCGGCGCGCAATTTCGGTTCGGTTCTGATCGGGATCGAAACCCGCAAGCCGGAAAACTTCATGCGCCTGTTTGCCCATCTGGACGATGCAGGGTTCACCTATACCGACATCACCGAGGACGAGACGCTGGCACAGTTCGTGATCTAGGTCAGGTTCTCATTCAGCTCAGCTTCAAACATGGTTTTCGAGCTGTCGAAAACGGCCAAAAGCGCCGGCAGATCAACCTCGGCCCCTTGCCCTGCCGCCGCCTGCCGTTCCCCATCCTGGCAGAGTTTCGAGAATTGATCGAACCCCAGGCTCAACGCGCTGCCTTTCAGGAAATGCAGGTTCTGTTCCAGCTCGGCCCGGTTGGTGTCGCGGCGCAGGCGGATGATCACGTCCTGCACTTCTTCCAGAAATATCTCGACCACCTCATCGAATTCCTCGGGGCCGACTTCATCCCGCAACTGCCTGACTCTGGCCCAGTGGATCATAATATTCACCAGCTAATGAATGGTCATGGTTCTGAATAGACGCGCCCGGTAAAAAGCAGGTTAACGCGGCCATGCTTCCGCAATCGTCACTCTTCACCGGATGTTAAATCAGTCGGCGATAGGGTCGCCATCAGTGGCGAAACTCATCAGAGCAGAGGGTAAATGGTGCCGGGGGCGAGTCTTGAGGAAACCAGAGCTGATCTGGATTTCGGCGCGATCCGCACGGTGCTGGTGGTGGATGACAGCCGCCTGCAACGGCGCATTCTGGTGGCATCTCTCAGGAAGTGGGGGTTCGAGGTGATCGAGGCCGATACAGGCCATGCCGCTTTGGCGCTTTGCGTCGATAATCCGCCCGATCTTGTGCTAAGCGACTGGGTCATGCCGGGGATGAGCGGCCTTGAATTCTGCTGTGCCTTTCGGGCTTTGGAAACGGATCAATACAGCTATTTCATCCTTCTGACATCCAAAAGCGAAAAGCAGGAGGTCGCGCGCGGTCTGGATGCCGGGGCCGACGATTTTCTGATCAAGCCGCTTGAGGCGGACGAACTGCGCGCCCGAATTTCAGCTGGTGCGCGCATTCTGGACATGCAGCGCGAGCTCTCACAGAAAAACCGCCTGATCGAATCTGCGCTCGAGGAACTCAGGCTGGCGCATGACGCGATTGACAAGGACCTGATGCAGGCGCGAAAAATTCAGGAATCGCTGGTTCCCGAACTGACCCGGACATTCGGGAAGTCACAAGTCAGTCTGTTGCTGAAACCCTGTGGTCATATCGGCGGTGATCTGGTGGGGATGTTCTCGCCCAGGGTGAACCGGCTTGGGTTCTACAGCATCGACGTATCCGGCCATGGTATCACCTCGGCCATGATGACGGCGCGATTGGGGGGGTACCTGTCCAGCAAGCATTTCGATCAGAACGTCGCGATGGAGCGGAGGTTCGACAAGTTTTATGCGCTTCTTCCACCGAAATACGTGGCTGAAACGCTCAATTCCCGCCTGATGGCCGATGAAGGCATCGAAGAGTATTTTACCATGGTTTACGCCATCGTTGACCTGCGCAACGGGCATCTGAAAATGGTGCAGGCCGGGCATCCGCACCCCCTGCTGCTGCGGCAGGGTGGCCGCGCCGAGTTTCTTGGTGACGGAGGCTTGCCCATAGGATTGATCGAAGATGCGCGCTTTCAACAAATCGAGACGCAGATGCTGCCCGGCGACAAGCTGCTGTTGTACTCGGACGGGTTTACCGAATGCCAACTGGCTGGTGGTGGCTTGCTGGAAGAAGACGGTTTGCGTCAGATGGCCCAACAGAGCATGTCGGAAAGGGGCGGGTCAGAGTTTCTGGACGACATGTTCTGGCGTTTGACGCAAGTGATGTCACCCAAAGACGGCATCGGCGATGATGTCTCGGCCGTCTTTTTTGAATATAACGGACCTTAAAGCGACCCGAGATGCAATTCAGCAAAGTGCCGGTCACCGTCATTTCCCAGTAAACCGACGGCGTCAGCAGTTTCCATCCACAGCGCTTCGTGAAACGCCTCGGTCGGCGGGCCTATGCGTCGCACGGGGCGGGCGCGATAGATCAGGCAGACCTTCTCGGCCCACAGGTCATATTCCGGCATATAGGTGAAGCGCCGAAAGGCACCAATCCGCCGGGGGGCCGCAATAAGCCACCCGGTTTCTTCAATGACTTCGCGATGCAGGGCGGTAACGGGTGATTCGCCCGGATCAATACCCCCGCCGGGCAATTGCAGGTCGGGACCGGGTTCTGTCTGGCAGGTCAGCAAAAGGTGACTTCTGCGGGGCAAAAGTGCGTACACACCGACCCGTCGCGTGTATTTCCGCCCCGGCTCTGGGGTTTCACCGAACCGCCTGATCATGTATGGCCCCTTACAACCTAATCTGTTCGACCTATATGGTGCCGGTATGCCAACCTGTGGCGCGTAAGGAAACCCCATGTCTCTTGGAACGAAAATCGCGTGGGACGATACCGTCCTGCCCTTTCAACTCGATGTATCGGATATGCGTGGCCGAGTGGCCCGCCTGGATGGTGTGCTGGATGGTATCCTGAAGCAGCATGACTACCCCGAACAGGTCGAGGCGTTGGTGGCCGAGATGGCCTTGCTGACCGCATTGATCGGGCAGACGGTTGCGCTGCGCTGGAAGCTGTCGTTGCAGGTGCAGTCCAAGGGGCCGGTGCGCATGATTGCGACCGACTATTACGCACCCAAGGCCGAAGGTCAGCCTGCGCAGATCCGGGCCTATGCCAGCTTTGACCGTGACCGGCTCACCGATACGGCCCCCTTCGATCAGGTGGGCGAAGGGTATTTTGCCATCATGATAGACCAGGGCAAAGGCACGCAACCCTATCAGGGTATCACGCCGCTGACCAGGGCCTCTCTCAGCGCCTGCGCCGAGGCCTATTTTGCACAGTCCGAGCAGCTGCCAACCCGGTTCTCGCTGAGCTTTGGCAAATCGACCGAGCCCGGCGTGGATGAACATTGGCGTGCCGGCGGCATCATGTTGCAGCATATGCCCAAAGCCTCGCCATTTGCCGCCTCGGGTGAGGGCAATGGCGAGATCCTGACCGCCAGCGATCTGGTTGACGGCGAAGAGGGCGAGAACTGGGGCCGGGTCAATATCCTGCTGGACACAGTCGAGGATCTTGAGCTGATCGGTCCTTCGATTGCGCCGACTGATTTGTTGGTTCGGTTGTTCCACGAAGAACAGCCACGGGTCTATGATGCGCAGTCCGTGCAGTTTGGCTGCACCTGCTCCGAAGATCGGGTACGGCAGAGCCTGTCGATCTATTCGGCAAAGGACCTCGAAAAGATGACGACGCCCGAAGATCAGGTCACCGCCGATTGCCAGTTCTGCGGCGCACACTATGTGCTTGACCCGTCAACGGTTGGCTTTGAAGCCGAAGACCGAAAGGGTGCTTGACCCGATTGAACAGATCCGGACGGCGCTGCGCCGTCCCGGTCACGGGTCAAGCGACTTTGACCTGAACCCGGATACAGTCCTGCCACCCGGCCGCCGCCTGCGCCCGGCGGGGGTTCTGGTTGCAATCTCGCTTGCAGATGAAACCCCTCGGGTGATCCTGACGAAACGGTCCTCGGCCCTCAAGCATCATCCGGGTCAGATCGCGTTTCCCGGCGGCAAACAGGACGAAGGGGATGCGGATGTCACGGCAACGGCCCTGCGCGAAGCACAGGAAGAGATTGGCCTTCCCGCGGACCTTCCCGAAATCCTGGGTTACTTGCCGACGCATGAAACTGTCACCTCATTCACGGTCACACCTGTGGTGGCCGTTCTTCGAAAGGGATTTCAACCTGTTCCGGAACCCGGCGAAGTCGACGAAGTTTTTTCGACCCCCCTTGCGCATCTCTTGAATCCCAAGAATTATCTGGTTGAATCGCGCCGTTGGCGCGGCCAGAAACGCAGATATTACACAGTTCCGTACGGCCCTTATTACATATGGGGTGCGACGGCCCGCATATTGCGCGGGCTTGCAGCACGGGTGAATGAATGATGCAGATTGAGGAGCTTTGGGTCAGCGAACCGGCGACCCAAAAGGTATGCGCCGCCCTGACCTCATCCGGGGCGCAGGCGCTTTTTGTCGGAGGGTGCGTGCGCAATGCGCTGCTGGGCGCGCCGGTGTCGGATATCGACATTGCCACTGATGCCCGGCCTGAACGGGTTGTCGAGATGGCGCAGGCTGCGGGCCTCAAGGCCATCCCCACCGGTATCGACCATGGCACGATTACAGTGGTCAGCGCCGGTATCCCGCACGAGATCACCACTTTCCGGCGTGACGTCGAAACCGATGGCCGCCGCGCCGTCATCGCCTTTTCCGATCACGTCGAAGAAGATGCTGCGCGGCGCGATTTTACCATGAATGCACTTTATGCAAGGCCCGATGGCACTGTGTTAGACCCGCTTGGCGGGCTTCCCGACCTTCAGGCCCGGCGGGTGCGGTTCATCGGTGAGCCTGAGGACCGCATTCGCGAAGACTATCTGCGGTCACTGCGCTATTTCCGGTTTCACGCCTGGTATGGTGACCCGGATGCCGGTTTCGACCCGGACGCGCTGGCTGCCATTGGTGCCAATCTTGACGGGCTGACCTCGTTGTCGCGGGAACGCGTCGGGGCGGAACTGCTGAAGCTGCTGGGCGCGCCTGATCCGGCCCCAGCCATTGCGACGATGCGCAGCACGGGCGTATTGGCAAAATTGCTGTCGGGTGCGGATGACCGGTCACTGGCTCCTCTGGTCGCTTTGGAACATGCGGCAGGTGCCGAACCGAACCCCGTGCGCCGTCTGGCGGCCATCGCGACACCCGAAGACGCCGCAACCCTGCGCCTGAGCCGTTCGCAACTGCAACGCCTGACCGGAATGCGGAGCGAAGCGCAGTCAACCACCAGCGTGGCTGAACTGGGCTATCGGTATGGTGACGAAGGCGGTTTGAACAAAACCCTTTTGCGGTGCGCTTTTTTTGAACAGCCCTGGTCCGAAAGCTTCAGACAGGACCTGCACGCAGGCGCAGCCGCGCGTTTCCCGATACAAGCCAAAGACCTGATCCCCGGGTTTACCGGACCGGCGCTGGGCCAAAAGCTGGCCGAGCTTGAAAGCCGGTGGATCGCGTCGGGTTTTGCGCTGTCGCGCGAGGACTTGCTTGCAAGTTAATGTTTAGTCTCAAAAGGGGATGACAACTTTGGTCCATTGTGGTTAGGTGCGCCCGTCACATGGATGGAGGAATGCGAATGTATTACGGGATCTGGTTCGGCTAAAGCCGGGACACTTGCCCCGTAAAGGGTGGTGTTCAGTCGCCATCTGTCTTCGCATGTCTTTATCTCTGCTCAATCGGAGCACACTCCATGTTTCGCTATTTCGAAAACCTTGTTGACCCTTTTGTCGCCTATCATGAGGCTGACGCGCCGCCGACCCGGCTGTGGCCGTTTCTGCTGGACTATTCGCGCCCGTTCTATCGGGTGTTTGTCTGGGCTGCGCTGATTTCCATTATCGTCGCCGGTGTCGAGATTGGGTTGATCTATTATATGGGTCGTGTCGTCGACCTGTTGGGTGGCACACCAACCGAGGTGTGGCAGAACCATGGGACCGAGCTGCTGTTGATCGCGGCCTTTGTCCTGTTTCTGCGCCCTTTGTTGCATCTGGTCGACGTACTGATCCTGAACAACACGATCCTGCCGAACTTTGGCACTCTGATCCGATGGCGCGCCCATAAGCACGTTCTGCGTCAGTCGGTTGGCTGGTTCGAGAATGATTTTGCCGGACGGATTGCCAACCGGATCATGCAGACACCGCCCGCGGCGGGTGAAGTGATCTTTCAGGTCTTTGACGCGATTTCCTTTTCACTTGCCTACCTGATCGGGGCGGCGATCCTGCTTTATGCTGCGGATGCGCGCCTGCTGATCCCGCTGCTGGTCTGGTTTGCGTTCTACGCGATGCTGGTGCGCTGGACTGTTCACCGTGTCGGGCCGGCGTCCAAGGCGGCATCCGATGCGCGGTCAACCGTCACGGGCCGCGTCGTGGACAGCTATACCAACATTCATTCCGTCAAGATGTTCGCCCATGGCCCGCAAGAGCTGGACTATGCCCGTGAAGCGATCGAGGAAACCCGCCGGACATTCCAGATCGAGATGCGGATTTTCACCATCATGGATGCGGTTCTGGTTACCCTGAACGGGGTGCTGATCGTAGGTGTCGTGGGCTGGGCAATTGCCCTGTGGATGCAGGGTTCCGCTTCGGTTGGCGTCGTTGCGGCAGCAACCGCGCTGACCCTGCGTCTGAACGCCATGACCGGATGGATCATGTGGGCGCTGACCAGCTTTTTCCGCCAGCTTGGTATCGTGGCCGAGGGGATGGAGACCATCGCGCAACCCATCGACCTGCTTGACGCGCGCGAAGCCAAACCCCTGCGCTTGACCAGGGGTGAGATCCGGATCCGCGATCTCTCGTACCATTACGGGCGCGAGGCCGGTGGGCTTGACCACATCAACCTGACCATTCAGCCCGGCGAAAAGGTCGGTCTCATTGGGCGGTCGGGTGCCGGGAAATCGACCCTGGTAAAGCTGCTTTTGCGGTTCTATGACGTCGAACGCGGTGCCATTCTGATCGATGATCAGAACATTGCGGGTGTCACACAGGACAGCCTTCGCAGCCATATCGGCATGGTCCAGCAAGACAGTGCGCTGCTGCACCGGTCTGTGCGCGACAACATCCTTTACGGCCGCCCGGACGCGACCGAGGCGCAGATGATTGCCGCAGCCAAACAGGCCGAAGCGCACGCGTTCATCCTTGACCTGCAGGACCCGCAGGGGCGCATCGGGTATGACGCGCATGTGGGTGAGCGGGGCGTAAAGCTGTCTGGTGGTCAGCGGCAGCGGGTAACGCTGGCCCGGGTGATCCTGAAGGACGCACCAATCCTTTTGCTGGACGAGGCGACATCGGCACTGGATTCCGAGGTCGAAGCGTCAATTCAGGAAACGCTCTACGGCATGATGCAGGGCAAAACCGTGATCGCCATCGCCCACCGGCTCAGCACCATTGCGCAGATGGATCGCATTCTGGTGATGGACGGGGGCCGCATCGTCGAAGAGGGCGCGCATTCTGATCTGTTGGCGCAGGGTGGTCTTTACGCGCAGTTCTGGGCGCGGCAATCTGGCGGCTTCATGAACCCGGAGGCCGCTGAATGAAGATTGCCGATCTCATCTATCCGTTCAGGACCACTGAAACGCCCCCGCCGCAGACATTGGGGGCGTTCATTCGCTGGAGCCTTTCGGGCGCCTGGCCCATGCTGTTTGTCGCCGCGTTCTTTTCGGCGCTGGCTGGCGCGATGGAGGCTGGAACAGCGTGGATTCTGGGGCGTGTGATCGATGTGGCAACATCCAGCGGGCCCGAGCATTTCATGACCGCCGGGAATATGTGGATGATCTTTGGGGCGGTGGTGTTCTTCATGCTGCTGCGCCCGATCCTGTTTGGGCTGTCTTCAATTTCGAACAACTATATCGTGATGCCCAACATCACGCCTTTGGTGCTGGCCAAGCTGAACCGCTGGACGCTGGGCCAGTCTGTCACCTATTTCGACGATGATTTCGCCGGGCGCATCGCCCAGAAACAGATGCAGACGTCGAACGCCATGGCCTCGGTCGTGTCCGAAACGATCAGTGCGATAGTGTTTGCATTGGCGTCGCTGGTGGGCTCTTTGCTTTTGTTAGGGTCTATTCATCCTTTTGTGATGCTGCCTTTTGCGGCCTGGTTGGTGGTCTATTTCCTGCTTGTGCGTTGGTACCTGCCGCGTATTCGCATGCGCTCGGCCGCACGCGCCGGGGCGCGGGCGATGGTTTCGGGGCAGGTGGTTGACACGATCACCAACATCAAAACCGTCAAGCTTTTTGCACACTCGGATTTCGAAGATCAGGCCGCGCGGCATTCAATGGTCGAGCTGCGGAAAAAATCACTGGCGTTCGGCAAGCTGTCGGCCAGTTTCCGGTTCGTCCTGATGGCGCTTGCCGGCATTCTGCCTGTTCTCCTGCTGGGGGCGACGCTGTGGTTATGGCAGTTCGGAATGGCAACCGCAGGTGACATCGTTGCTGCGGGCGCGGTGTCGGTTCGCATTTCGCAGATGACCGGATGGGTTAGCTTCACGTTGATGGGCCTCTATGCCAATGTGGGCGAGATTGAAAACGGGATGAAGACGCTGGCCAGACGGGACAGGGTCGAAGATGCGCGCAGCGCGAAGGATCTTGATGTGACCGAAGGGTCCATCACGTTTGAAGATGTCAGTTTTGCATACGGCCGGGATGTGGGCGGTGTTACGGATCTGACGCTGACTGTGAAACCGGGCGAGAAGCTGGGAATTGTCGGCGCCTCAGGGGCGGGTAAATCAACGCTCGTTTCGCTGCTTCTTCGGCTCTATGACAGGGAAAACGGCGCTATTTGCATCGACGGGCAGGACGTGTCGCAGGTCACGCAGGACAGTTTGCGCCGCCAGATCGGCATGGTCACGCAGGAAACGGCGATGTTCAACCGGTCTGCCCGCGAAAACATCCTCTATGGTCGCCCGGACGCGTCCGAGGCCGAGTTGATCGAAGCAGCAATCAAGGCCGAAGCGCATGACTTTATCCTGAGCCTCAAGGACGGCCAGGGCCGTACCGGCTATGATGCTCATCTGGGCGAGCGTGGCGTAAAGCTCAGCGGTGGCCAAAGGCAACGGATCGCCCTTGCACGCGCCATTCTCAAGGATGCGCCAATTCTGGTTCTGGACGAAGCAACCTCAGCCCTTGATTCCGAGGTCGAGGCGTCGATTCAATCGGCGCTTCATCGGGTGATGCAGGGCAAAACCGTTCTGGCCATCGCCCACAGATTGTCGACGCTCAGCGAGATGGACCGGATCATCGTTCTGGATCAGGGGCAAATCGTGGAAACCGGAACGCACGAGGATCTTTTGGATCAGGGCGGGCTTTATGCCCGGTTCTGGCATCGGCAATCTGGTGGTTTCATTCAGGCGGAAGCTGCCGAATAAGGGTTTTGTTGAACCCAAAGCCCGGCTATCAGGCCCCTCATGACGCAGAAATACACAATCACCCGGCTCGGCCATCAGGGCGACGGCATCGCTGATGGGCCCGTTTACGCTCCGCGCACCCTTCCGGGTGAGGTTGTCAGCGGCACCCTTGTTGATCAGGTGCTGACCGATATCCGCGTCGAAGTACCGTCTGATGTCCGGGTGAAAGCCCCGTGCCGCCATTACAAAGCCTGCGGTGGCTGTCAGCTGCAACACGCCTCCGACGCGTTTGTCGCCGACTGGAAGCTGAGCATTGTCCGCAACGCCCTGTCCGCGCAGGGGGTTGAGGCGCCGATGCGTCCGATACACACATCTCCCGAACACTCACGCCGACGCGCCACGATTGCCGTCAGGCGGACCAAGAAAGGCACATTGGCCGGGTTCCATGGACGTGCATCGGATACGATCACCGAAATCCCGGATTGCCGTTTGCTTGACCCGGCCCTGATCTCCGCCATTCCCGTAGCCGAGGCGCTGGCGGTTCTGGGCGGCAGCCGCAAGGGCGTCTTGGCCGTCACGCTCACCCTGTCCGAAGGCGGGCTGGATGTGGCCGTCAAGGGCGGCAAGCCCTTGGATGGGCCGCTGGAACTGGCACTCGCGCAGGAAACCGAAAAACATGGTCTGGCGCGGCTCAGCTGGGATGGTGAAGTGATCGCTATGCGCCACGCTCCAGTTCAGCGCTTTGGGGCCGCCGCCGTCACGCCACCACCCGGTGCCTTCCTTCAGGCGACCAAGGACGGAGAACAGGCTCTATTACGGGCCGTTTCCGACGCAACACGGGGTTCGAAACGGATTGTTGACCTGTTTGCGGGCAGCGGCACATTCTCATTGCCTCTGGCAGAAAAAGCCGAGGTTCACGCGGTCGAAGGTGCAGCAGACATGGTGCAGGCACTGGATCAGGGCTGGCGCAGGGCGCAAGGTCTGAAACGCGTGACGACCGAGGCCCGCGACCTGTTCCGTCGTCCATTGATGCCGGATGAACTGAAATCGTTTGACGCAATCGTTCTGGACCCGCCCCGTGCCGGTGCCGAGGCGCAGGTGGCCGAGCTGGCACAGGCCAGGCGCCCGGTGATTGCCTATGTCTCGTGCAACCCCGTCACCTTCGCGCGCGATGCAAAAATATTGGTTAACGCTGGCTATACCCTTGAATGGGTGCAGGTCGTTGACCAGTTTCGATGGTCGTCACATACGGAACTTGCTGCGCGGTTTACCCTGAACGCCGCATCTTGATCAAACAGGAGAAAGCGACCCATGGGTTTCAGACAGTGTTTGCTGAACATCATCGAAGCGCCCGTGTTCGGGCAATTCATAACGGCTGTCATCATTTTTAACGCAGTGCTTTTGGGGATGGAGACGTCGCCGACCCTGATGGAATCAGCCGGGCCGCTGATCGTGATGCTGGACAAGCTGTGCCTTGCGATCTTTGTGGCGGAAATCACCGTGAAACTGATCGCGACCGGACGCAGGTTTTTCACAAATGGCTGGAACAATTTCGATTTCCTGATCGTCGGCATTGCGCTTGTTCCCAGCGCCGGAGGTCTTTCGGTTCTGCGGGCCCTGCGAATCCTGCGGGTATTGCGCGTGATTTCCGTTGCGCCAAGATTGCGCCGGGTGGTTGAAGGGTTCATCTCGGCCCTGCCGGGAATGGCCAGTGTGTTCCTGCTGATGGCAATTCTGTTCTATATCGGGGCAGTGATCTCGACCAAGCTGTTCTCGGCAACCTTCCCGGATTGGTTCGGCGATCTTGGCCGGTCAGCCTATACACTGTTTCAGATCATGACGCTGGAAAGCTGGTCTATGGGGATCGTCCGCCCGGTGATGGAGGTTTATCCCTATGCCTGGCTGTTCTTCGTCCCCTTCATCATGGTCACAACCTTTGCCGTGGTTAACCTATTGGTGGGTCTGATCGTGAATTCCATGCAGGACGCGCATCATGCCGAGGATGAGGTCAAAACAGACGCGTATCGTGATGAGGTTCTGGAACGGTTGGAGAGCATCGAGCGTCACCTGACAGGAAACTTGAACATCAAAAAGTGATTTCAGTTTTCGCATTTTTTGGCATAATAAGCCCCAAAAAACAAAGCAGGCAGTGAAACATGGATCGTCGAGCATTCGGATTGGGGGCGGTAGCAACGCTGGGCCTATCGGCTTGTGCATCAGCCCGTCCAAATTTTCTGACTTATAATGGGCCCGAGGTCACCTCGCTGGTGGTCAACAAGGGCGCGCGTAAACTTTATTTGTTGCACCATGAAAAAGTCCTCAAGGAATATGATGTGGATCTGGGGTTTGCGCCAAACGGTACAAAAACCAAACGCGGAGACGGCCGCACGCCCGAAGGAAGTTACCTGATCGATCGCCACAACCCCAACAGCCGCTATCACCTGTCGCTGGGCATTTCGTATCCCAACTCTCAGGATATCGCCAAGGCCAAGGCTGCGGGAGTTGATCCGGGTGGGGACATCTTCATTCACGGGCAGCCAAATCTGAGATCCGAGTTCAAACGCGCCAAGAAAACACCGGATTGGACAGCGGGATGCATCGCGGTCAAAAATGACGAGATCGAAGAAATCTATGCGATGGTCAACCAGGGGACGCTGATCACCCTGCGCCCTTAGGGGGCACAGGCGTCCACGCTCCAAACCCGAAAATTTCATAGTCGCGCTGGTAGGTCTCGGATGCCAGCGCTTCAAGCTGTTCGTCATAGATCTGACCCAGCGAAAACGGTACATCCGGCACGCACCGGCCGGGGGCAGGCGGATTGGAGTGGCCTGTTGAGCGGGCCAGATCCGGCAGAGCCGTGGTCAGCTCTTCTTCCCGCAGAATCAGGTCCGGCATCAGAAAGCTGGCAATGCCATCCAGCGTGCGGGACTGGCTGCACCACGTCCCGTCAACGCGGATCGGCGTCTGACCGTTGAGATTCATGCGCAGGAATCCAAGGAAAGCCAGAAATGCATCTCGATGCTGTTCGACCGAGTAATTGGTGTCGCGCACCTGCCCGGGGATCGGCAGGTCAAGGCGGTTGCGCAGATAATTGCGAACCATCTTGTAACTGCCCGGCCCGGTATCCAGAATATACTGGCAAAACGCCGAATGCGCCCGTGCCAGCGGGTGGCGCAACACGGTGAACTTCCGGTGCCCGGGGTGGTCTTGCATCCAGGCGCGGATTTCCTTGCGGTTCCGGTTTGTGACCAGATCGTCCGTAGAACAGCCATCCAGCTCGGCCATCCATTGCGCGATAACAGGCTCTATTCCGCCGCGAATGGGCAAATACATCAAATTTGATATGGCTGCGGCAATATATTGCGGTACCGCCGCCCCTCGGTTTGGCTCGAAACGGGTGGGCTGGTGCAATCCGAACCTGTCCAGCCTGGACAGAGCGTCTTGCATCTCATCGGGGTTGGTGACCTTCGATACGGCAGGTGCCGGGTTTTGCGGTTTCAGAGTATCGTCCAGCTTGCTCAGCCGCGCCTCAACCCCCAGCCATGCGGCCAGACCGTTCAGAACGTCCAACTCGGCCAGGTCGTCATAGGTGATGAAAAAGGCAGTCTGACCGGTCTTCTGTAAATGCTGCCGCAACATATTTTGATGGCTGTGGACCTGATCGAGATACTCAGAAAACTCAGCGCCGTCGAATGCAACCTGGGCATCGATGCGGCGCTTCACGTTCTTCAGCAGCCATTGCTGCGTGGCGCGTGCGATCTTCAGGGACAGAAAACTGTCCAGCGGATTGCGTGTGAGAATGATCTTGGCACAGCGCGGATCATTTAGCACTGGCTTCAGAATGCGTGGGTCATGGTCCTGGAAATACCGAAAACCGTTCAAGTCGCCCGGTGCCGACCTGATTGCCTTCAACAGCCGCATCGGATCTGCGTCGCGGTCTTCCAGCGACAGACCCAGAAGGGTATCGGACTTCAGGTTGCCGGCAAAATGCGGGTTGAAGGCTTCGCCATGGCAGGAAACCCCTTCCAGCGCGTTCAGATTGGCCTCAAGCAGGTTCGACCCTGTGCGCATGGCAGCCAGAACAACGAAGTAGTCAAAATTGGCTGGCATGGGTGATTACTGCACCAGATAGGGTTTGTGATAGGGTTTCGTCTGACGGCCGAACACATCGTCCGAAGGAAAATCGCCCATCAGGTAAGGGTGCATACCCTGGTTCTTGAGGTTTTGCAGGAACTTCCCGAAGCCGGACAGGTCGACCATTGTGGGCGCTTCTGTCAGGTGGCTGGACTGATGCGCGCCAATCTCATCCAGGATTGTCTGCAGGGGCTCCATCGGCGCTTCAAGGAAATCGGCCAGCGACCAGCTGCGCATCCGCGCCTTGGTCCAGACCGAGGTCAAAACCTCAAGCTGTTTGGTTTCGATCTGTTGCAGACGCGCGGCCTCGCTCCGGATGTCCGAAAAATTCAGGTTCGACCGGAACAGCGGAATCGCCCAGGCCCCGGTGATGACCGAGATTTGCGCATTCTTGTCCCGCGCCAGAAACCAGTTGATGTCCTGTGTGTCGCGGGGGCTGAACTGGAAACACTGGCGTTCGCCGCGTGTATTCCAGATCAGGTTCGACAGAAAGGCCGTTGGATTGTAATCCCGCAGCAAAGCACAATCGCTGAGCGCACCGTTTGTAATGGTTTCACCCTTTGCAAATTCTGCACGCTCGGGTCCGAACAGGTGCCCGTGCACGCGTGTGCCAGTGGCCGCAGCCAGCCATTCTTCGAAATCTTCAAACAGTTCGGAAAAGCCCTGAAATACGGAATAGGGTGACGAGGTAAGGCCGTTTTCACTGCCGTGCCGGGGAAACCGGCTTTGCATGTACAGCCCGTCACGCCCCCGCGTCCGCCGCTCGACCGCCTTGGAAAACACGCGGTCAATCTTGCCGGGGTTGGGTTCTGCCGGTTTCATCGCACTGGCCTGATCGGTCAGAAACGCCTGATACAGCCGTTCCGCACGGGGCCAGATCTTGCGGGCAACAAAACAGTCTGACCGCCGCAGCAATTGCAGATGATCGTCGTAGAAGATGTGCGGGCGGCCCTGATAGTCGAACTTGGACAGGGTCAGGGATCGGCTCTCGATATGTGTGGAATACAGCCGCGCCAATGTCTGGAAATAGCTTTCATCCGGGATCCACACATGGCGGAAGTAGCTGTCATATTGTTTGCGCTTGGGATCTTGCAAAATGGCAGACAGTGTTTGACGGGTCAGGCACCACCACTGGCTGCCCATATGCGGGACTAAACCGTCGGGGATTTTCCGGCGAAACCCGACCGCGCGCTGAAGCTTTACATATGCGTCGAATAATCCGCGCTGTTTTCGCCAGGAAAACGGGAACCGCAGCGTAAACCGTTCATGATCCAACCCGCCGATTGTCCAGCTGACATCAGACGTTGTCGCGCTTTCGATGAAATCGACACGGGGCCGGTCGGCTAGGTAGTCAATCAACTCCTGAACCGGGCGCAGCGGCAGGCAGGCCCCCGACGACAGGAAGATGTGGCGCGTTTCCGGAAATTCTTCCAGCATCAGTTCGGACGCAGTTTGTGAGGCGGCAACGATGCCCCACCCGCCCCAGTCGCATTGATGCCGGTCGGAAAATGCGATCCGGGGATTGTCCGAACAGGACGCAACACATCGCGCATATTCTTCACCCGGTACTTTGCGATCCACATGGATCACAACCGGGCATCCGGCAGCGGTCCAATGGCGCGCGACCTGTTCGGCCCGGTCCAGCGAGGTATGAACCAGCATGACGACGCCCAGACCGCTCATGCCCAGTTTCCCTTTGACATCAGGCCCAGAATCTCAAGCTGCCGCCAGTTGATATAGGCCTCGGACCACTCGCACCAGAATACGGGCTTGTCTTCAAGCTGTGCGGCATAGGCTTTGTATTCGCCCGAACCGCTATAATGCTGGCGGCGTTGCAATTCTTCACGCGCCTTGTCGCCAAGGGTGTCGATCAGCTTGGCATGAAGCAACGAGCCGCTGGCTTTTTCCCCACCCCATTCGTCGTAAACCTGATTCAGCCCGCGGGGCAAAAGCGAGTGGGTCGAGCTGACATAGACATACCGCCGATCCCATTTGACCAGGGGGATCTTGTTCAGTGCCGGGGCTTTGGATGGCTTGTCGCGAAAGAACACGCGCGCCCGCGCTCCCCCCTGAATCCACAGGTTCTTGTAATCGGGGTTCTTGGTGATCGTGTAATTCCCCGGGTCGAACCACCGCGCGATTTCAAAGGGATCCTGCCCCTCGCGATAGGTTTCGGCATCCACAGACCCTTCGGGGTACATGTCGATCAGCATGGTGCCAAAGCTGCGCACGGCACTTCCGTCCAGCCAGTCTGTCAAGGCGCGGATCGGGCGGGTGTCGCAGAAGGGGTAGATGAAAAACTCATCCGGGTCGACGCTCAGAACCCAATGTCCATGCGCGTATTTGCGCAGAATGTAATTCGACCAGTCCAGACCATAGCTTGCACGTTTATAGCCGCTTGTCGTCCGCCAGACCGATACATCGGACTGCTGTTTCAGGAATTCGAAACTGCCGTCATCGCTGTCATTATCGATGAACAGAAAATGGTCGATGCCCAGTTTGCGGTAATACTCCAGAAAGTACGGCAGGCGAATTTTCTCGTTTCGCACAACGCTCATCAACAGGATACCGTCACGGCGGATGGCAGACGTGTTGTTGCTGGCGGGCTTAAGTTCGCGCCGACGTCTGAGGCAGCGCAGAATACGGCGCTTGCGCCGCAATCTCATCTTGTATGATTCAAACAGGCTCACGCGACTGCCCAACCTTTATTATAACGCGAGCTTTCCCCGAACCCGCCGCGACCGTTGGTTGCGACAGGGCATTGTCGGTTTATGCCACTTCTACCTCTTCTGAGGCAACTTTTTTAAACCCCGGAAATGGTAAAGGTGCCGTTGATCCCCCCCGATTTGTTTTCAAGACCAGCCGCCGTCACGCATCAGCCCCATCTCCAGCAACTGCGACCAGCCGGTATAGCGCACTGAGTGCGGGGCCCACATGTCTGGTTGACTGAGTATCTGATCGTAATACGAGCCGAACTGGTTCGGGTCATGAAAATGCTGGCGGCGCAGCTTTTCAGTTTTGGATTTTTCAATAATGTCCGGCAGAAATTTCGTATGCAGCAGCACGCCGGAAGGGGTGTCGCCGCTTGGCCCGTCATACACTGCGTTCAGACGACGGGGCAGGGCGGAATGGCACGAGTTTACATAGGTATAGCGCCGCGACCAGCGCATCAACGGGATCTTGTTCAGTGTGGGGGATCGCTGCTGCGTTTGGGCAAAAAACACCCGCTCGCGTGCGCCGCCCTGAACCCACAGGTTTCCCATCGGGCTTTGCCGCTGCGCGCGATACGGGCCTGCGTCAAACCAGTTCAGCACCTCGATCGGGTCCGTGTCCGGGTCATAGGTTTGTTCGCCCAACGACCCTTTTGGATACAGATCCAGCATCAAAGCGCCAAACCCGGCCCGTCCCTGCCGGTCCAGCCATTCTGTGAGCTCATGCAGGGAATGGCGGTCGTGCCGGGCATAAACCAGCAACTCATCCGCATCGACCATCAGGCACCAGTGGCCATGGCCGTAACGTATCTGTAGCCAGCTGAGCCAGTCCAGCCCAAAGCGTGATCCGCGATAGCTGGACCGGGTCTGCCAAAGGGACACATCCGGTTGATCCTGCAGAAATTCAGCCGAGCCGTCTTCGCTGCCGTTGTCGACGATCAGAAAATGGTTCACACCCAGCCGGCGATAGTGACGGAAGAACCACGGCAGGCGGGTAATCTCATTGCGCAAGGTGGTAAAGGCCAGCACGTCGCCGCCCCGTATCCTGCTTGTCTGATCTTTCAGGCAGGTCAGTTGATGTCGGCTGCGCATCGAGCGCCAAAGAAGGCGTCGCCGTTTCCAGCGCAACCGGTATTCCTGTCGCCAACCGATATCAGGAAGTGTCTGAACCGTATTGGACGTCACCGGGGCCTCATTTCTCGTAGTGGCCGTTCTGATGCCAGCGCCAGGCATCCGCAATCATCGTCTCTAACGTTGACCTTTTCGGCTTCCATCCCAGTTCGGTTTGGGCGCGGACGGAACCGGACACCAGCTTGGTGCAATCGCCCGCCCGTCGGGCGCCGACCGAATATGGCACAGGGCGGTTGGTGACGGATTTGGAATGCTCAATCACCTCAAGCACGGAAAACCCCGAGCCGGTGCCCAGATTGAAAACACGGCTTTCTTTACCCTGTTCCAGCCAGCCCAGCCCCAGAACATGCGCGTCGACCAGATCACAGACATGGACGTAGTCGCGAATACATGTGCCGTCCGGCGTATCGTAATCGGTGCCAAAAACGGTCAAACCCTCGCGCTTGCCATCAATCGCGTCCAGCATCAGGGGGATCAGGTGGGTTTCAGGCCGGTGAAATTCGCCCACTTCGCCTTCGGGATCGGCACCAGCAACGTTGAAGTACCGGAAAATGACATGGCGCAGCCCATGGGCCGCTTCGAAATCCCTCAGGATGTCCTCGATCG
Organism: Ruegeria sp. TASC047; assembly: GCF_059612445.1. Taxonomy (NCBI): domain Bacteria; kingdom Pseudomonadati; phylum Pseudomonadota; class Alphaproteobacteria; order Rhodobacterales; family Roseobacteraceae; genus Ruegeria; species Ruegeria sp. TASC047. Next base: position 137,586 of record NZ_JBXWQP010000028.1, on the reverse strand, counting down.
CGCGCTTTGATGCACCATAGGCGTTCAGCGGGTGTTGGGCGGTGGCTTCGTCCAGAACCACATTGTCATGCTCGCCATAGGTGGCGCATGTGGACGAGAACACGAAATCCAGACAGCCCGCCGCAACCGCAGCCTCGACCAGCGTCAGCGATCCGGTCACATTGTTCGACCAGTACAAACCGGGCTGCCGCATCGCGTCGCCCACTTGGCTGAGCGCCGCAAAATGCATCACCGCAACCGGCTTGTGTTTGGCAAATACCTCGTCCAGACGTGCCCGGTCCAACAGGTCGCCCTGTTCAAACGGCCCGTATTTCACCGCATCCTGCCAACCGGTGACTAGATTGTCGTAGGTCACGGGAACATAGCCCACCTGCGCAAGCGCCTTGCAGGCATGCGACCCGATATATCCGGCACCACCGGTCACGAGGATTGGTTTCATGAAGCGTCCTTTGGAACCAGATTGCCTGTCATCGAGATATGGGAACCGCGGGGCGTCATGGGCAAAACCGGCTACTCCAGCCCCATCGCCGCCATCATCTCTTCGATCTTGGGCACGTCCTGCGGGTTGTTCAGCTCCCAGAACTGACGGCCCTTGGCGTCAACCTCGACGCACAGAACCCTGCGGCCATTTTCCATGAACCTGAGCTGTTCAAGACCTTCCAGCTTTTCCAGAGGGCCTGTTGGCCAGCCCGGATAGGCCGCCAACGCATCAGGCCGATAGGCATAGACGCCGACATGGTGAAACACCGGCGTGGGTTCATCCCCGCCATAGGTTTCTGAGGTGAAAGGCACGACCTCTTTCGTGAAATACATCGCGCTGTTGTCGCGCCCGAACACGGCGGTTGTTCCGCCAACACGGCCATGTTTGCGGTCATTCAGCAGGCTGTTCAAAGCGTCACCGTCGCAACGCAGGACGGGTGTGGCCACGCCAGCGTCGGGTGCCGCGCGCAGCCCTGTGATCAGGTCCTCGACAAACCAATGCGGTGTCAGGGGTGCATCGCCCTGAAGGTTGACCACGATGTCATATCCGCTGCCCAGAACCTTGTGCGCCTCAGCGCAGCGTTCGGTGCCGTTTTGGCAATTTTCCGAGGTCATCACCACCTCGGCACCAAAGCCTTCGGACAGTTCGCGGATGCGGTCGTCATCGGTTGCGACCACAACCCGGTCCACACCCGCGACTGAAGTGGCTGCCCGCCAGGACCGTTCGATCAGTGTCATCGAAACGCCGGTCGCGCCGGTCAGCGGCACCAATGGCTTGCCCGGATAGCGGGTCGAGGCATAGCGGGCGGGGATGGCGATCAGAACTGACATCAGGCCTCCTTCAGCTTAACACCCGGAGCGTACGCGATAAAAAACGGGTTCGCATAGCCCTCTTTGCCATAGAGAAGCGGCGCGTGATCGTCAAATCGCACAACCTGGCCTCCGGCCCCGGCCAGTACTGCGTGCCCTGCCGCCGTGTCCCACTCCATCGTGCGCCCGACCCGCGGATAAAGATCCGCCTCGCCCGTCGCAACCAAACAGAACTTGAGAGACGATCCCGCGCTTTTGCTGTCCTTGACCTGATACTTGTTGATGTAATCCTCGGTGGCCTGATCCCGGTGCGACTTTGACGCCACGACCAAAAGCGCGGAATTGTCCGGGTTAGAGACTGATATTGGGGTCAGGGTGCCGGGTGCATCCTTGTCAAACGCGCCCGTTTCCTCGACCGCCTGACCATCGGGCTGCGTATAGAACATGCGACCCCGCGCCGGGGCATAGACCACGCCCCGTGTCGGCGTTCCGTTCTCGACCAGTGCGATGTTGACGGTGAAATCGCCACGGCGGTTGATGAATTCCTTGGTGCCATCCAGCGGATCGACAATCAAAAAGGTATCCCCCTTCTCGGAATGCGAGGCGGCCTGTTCTTCGGTGACCAGCAGGATATCGGGGAAGGCCTGACGCAACCCGGCTGAAATCAGCGCATCGGCTGCCTCATCCGCTTCGGTCACAGGGCTGGAGTCTGATTTGACTTTGACGTCGAAATCGTCTGCCTCATAGATTTCCATGATCCTGTCGCCTGCCTCAAGGGCCAGACGCCGGATGACGGGAATAAGCGCGTCGTAGGTCACAAAAATGCTCCGTTCCTGTGGTTTGTTGATCCAAACTCGTGACCGACTTATGATGCGACGGTTACCGAACGGCAAGATATTCATGCCAGGTTAGGGACGACGAGGCAGGAAAGACCCTTTAAGTGTTCTATTACAAGCGCAATCAAACGCTGCTGGGCGGTGCACTGACGACTGCGGAACTGGTGTTCCACGCGGTGGTGCGCAACGTGCGCGCGCAGCATCCGAATGCGGTGATCGCGATCCTGCTTAACGTTGTGCAATTGCTGGTGATGATGGTTACCTTCTATCTGCTCATGTCGCTGATGGGCCGGGGCGGGGTCGCCAGAATCAGGGGCGAATTTCTGCTGTATGTTCTGTCGGGTGTGTTCCCGTTCATGTTGCACATACAATCGATTGGCGCGATTTCCGGGGTTGGATCCTCCAATAACCCGATGATGCTGCATTCACCGATGAACGTAATGGTCACGATTCTCGCTGCGGCCTTCAGCACTTTCTATAAGTTCCTGCTGGCCATGTTCATCATCCTGTTCGTCTACAGTGTCGCGGTTGCTCCGCTTGAGGTGCAGAACCCCGGCGGCGCCTTCGCAATGCTGGTGCTGGCCTGGTTTACCGGCTGCGCGGTGGGGCTTGTGTTCATGGCGTTGAAACCGTGGGCCCCGACGACCGTTTCGATGCTAACCAATATATATCGCCGTCTGAACATGGTGTTTTCCGGCAAGATGTTCATTGCGAACGCATTGGGTGGCGGGCTGTTGATGATGTTTGCCTGGAACCCGCTGTTTCACATCATCGACCAGACCCGCGGGTTCGTGTTCCGCAACTATTATCCAAGAAACACCAGCTGGGAATACGCGGCCTGGGTTGGAATCGCCCTGTTGATGATCGGTCTTATGGGTGAGTTCTTTACCCGTCAGCACGTGTCGAAAAGCTGGAATGCGCGCCGCTAACGCGCCACCCGCAGCGTAAGATTTATGCGCCCGCTTTTGGGCAGCAGGCGCGAGGATCCGAACCTGATCCGATCCACACCGTGATATGCCAGCCGCGCCGGACCGCCCATGACGACCACATCCCCCGAGCTCAGCCAGATCGACTCGGTCTTGCCGCCGCGCGTCGTGCTGCCAATCCGAAACAAGGCATCGTCGCCCAGCGAAACCGACAGGACGGGCCATGAAAAATCTGCCTCGTCCTTGTCCTGGTGCAGGCCCATCTTTGCGCCTTCACCGTAGTAGTTGATCAAACAGCAATCGGGCGCTCGCTCGGTGCTGACCAGATCGCGCCAGATATCCAGAATGGCGGCGGGGATTTCCGGCCAGTCACCACCTTTGGGGTGCTGATCCTGATACCGGTACCCCGCCTTGTCGGTCACCCAACCCAGATCGCCTGCCGAGGTCATCCGAACTGACATCTCCTTGCCCGAAGGAGTAACCGGTCGGAACAGGGGCGCAGCTTTCAGAATCGGGCGCAAATCCGCGATCACCCGCGACTGGGCCGCAGGATCAAGATAACCTTTCCTGATATCGAACCCCCGCAAAACCAATCGCGCCATTCCGGAAACCCCAATCCTTTCCAATTCCTTGCCAAAAAAGGCATCAGAATCCCTAAAACCTGCGTTCTACGGTGCTTGCAGGCCTCTGGTCTCGCCCTTATATACGCCGGGACGCGCGATGGTAGTGCTGTCGCGCACATCAGGTCGGGGGCGGGATGCCGTAACGGGTCCGGTCGTCGAGACATCGCCTTGAAGAGAAAGGGATTGCAAAAATGGGAAAAGTAATCGGGATTGACCTCGGGACCACCAACTCTTGCGTGGCCATCATGGACGGTTCGCAGCCGAAGGTTATTGAAAACGCCGAAGGGGCGCGGACCACGCCCTCGATCGTCGCCTTCACTGAAGATGAGCGACTGGTCGGTCAGCCTGCAAAGCGTCAGGCGGTCACCAACCCCGACAACACGATCTTTGGCGTCAAGCGTCTGATCGGTCGCCGTGTGGATGATGCCGAAGTCGAAAAAGACAAGAAAATGGTGCCGTACGCTATCGTCGATGGCGGCAATGGCGACGCGTGGGTTCAGGCCCGCGGTGAAAAATACTCCCCAAGCCAGATTTCGGCCTTCACTCTGGGTAAGATGAAGGAAACTGCGGAAAGCTATCTGGGTGAGGAAGTCACGCAGGCGGTCATCACCGTTCCCGCATACTTCAACGACGCACAGCGTCAGGCCACCAAAGACGCCGGTAAAATCGCCGGTCTGGAAGTGCTGCGGATCATCAACGAACCGACAGCTGCCGCTCTGGCCTATGGTCTGGACAAGCAGGAAACCCAAACCATCGCAGTCTATGACCTTGGTGGCGGTACCTTCGACGTGACCATTCTGGAAATTGACGACGGCCTGTTCGAGGTCAAATCGACCAACGGCGACACCTTCCTGGGTGGTGAAGACTTTGACATGCGCATCGTCAACTACCTGGCGGATGAGTTCAAAAAGGAACACGGTGTCGATCTGTCTGCTGACAAGATGGCCTTGCAGCGTCTGAAAGAAGCCGCCGAAAAAGCCAAGATCGAACTCAGCTCGACCTCGCAGACCGAGATCAACCAGCCGTTCATCTCGATGGGTTCCAACGGTCAGCCACTGCACATGGTCATGAAACTGACCCGTGCCAAGCTGGAATCCCTGGTCGGTGATCTGATCAAGAAGTCGATGAAGCCGTGCCAGGCTGCTCTGAAAGACGCCGGTCTGTCGGCTGCTGACGTGGACGAGGTTGTTCTGGTCGGTGGTATGACCCGGATGCCGAAAGTGATCGAAGAGGTCACGAAGTTCTTCGGCAAAGAGCCGCACAAGGGTGTGAACCCGGACGAAGTGGTTGCCATGGGTGCCGCCATTCAGGCCGGTGTTCTGCAGGGCGATGTCAAGGATGTGGTTCTGCTGGACGTGACCCCGCTGTCGCTGGGCATCGAGACGCTGGGTGGCGTGTTCACCCGCCTGATCGACCGCAACACCACGATCCCGACGAAAAAGTCTCAGGTCTTCTCGACCGCCGAGGACAACCAGAACGCCGTGACCATCCGCGTGTTCCAGGGCGAGCGTGAAATGGCTGCGGACAACAAAATCCTCGGTCAGTTCAACCTCGAAGACATCCCGCCCGCACCGCGTGGCATGCCCCAGATCGAGGTGACCTTCGACATCGACGCCAACGGCATTGTCTCGGTTTCGGCCAAGGACAAAGGTACCGGCAAGGAACAGAAGATCACCATCCAGGCATCAGGCGGTCTGTCCGACGAAGACATCGAAAAGATGGTCAAGGACGCCGAAGAGAACGCGGAAGCCGACAAGGAACGCCGCGAGCTGGTCGACGCCAAGAACCAGGCGGAAAGCCTCATCCACTCGACCGAAAAGTCGATGGAAGAGCATGCCGACAAGGTCGACCCGACCACGATCGAAGCCATCGAGCTGGCCATCGCCGCACTCAAGGACGAGCTGGAAACCGACAATGCCGACAAGATCAAGTCTGGCATCCAGAACGTCACCGAAGCAGCGATGAAGCTGGGTGAGGCCATTTACAAGGCGCAGTCCGAAGAGGCCGAGGACGAGCCTGCCGCAGCAGATGCCGCACCAGGTGAAGACGATATCGTCGATGCCGAGTTCGAAGATCTGGACGACGACAAGCGTAACTAACGGGTGACCGTGCCAATGTAGGCCGGTCCGGATACCGGGCCGGCCTATTTACGTTGAGGCAGAAGGAAATACTGATGTCAAAACGCGACTATTACGAAGTGCTCGGCGTGTCCAAGGGCGCTTCGGCGGATGAGATCAAGAAAGGCTTTCGCACGAAAGCCAAAGAGCTGCATCCGGACCGCAACAAGGATAACCCGGATGCCGAGGCGCAGTTCAAGGAAGCCAACGAGGCTTATGACGTGCTGCGCGATGCCGACAAAAAGGCGGCCTATGACCGCTTTGGCCACGCCGCCTTCGAAAACGGCATGGGTGGTGGTGGTCGGCCTGGTGGCGGCTTTGGACAGGGCGATTTCTCCAGCGCGTTCTCGGATGTGTTCGATGACCTGTTCGGCGATTTCATGGGTGGGCAACGTGGCGGTGGCGGTCGACGCGCTGCGCGCGGCTCGGACCTGCGCTATAACCTGCGCGTATCGCTGGAAGAGGCGTTCTCGGGCCAGCAGAAAACCATCAATGTACCGACAGCCGTGGCATGTTCTTCCTGCGAAGGAACCGGTGCAGAAGGCGGGGTCGAGCCGACAACCTGCCCCACCTGTTCCGGCATGGGCAAGGTACGGACGCAACAGGGCTTCTTTACGGTCGAACGAACCTGCCCCACCTGCTCGGGTCTGGGTCAGATCATCAAGAACCCCTGCAAATCCTGTAAGGGCGCAGGCCGCGTCGAAAAAGATCGCGCCTTGTCGGTCAACATCCCCGCTGGTGTCGAAACCGGTACCCGTATTCGTCTGGCAGGTGAAGGCGAGGCCGGAATGCGCGGTGGCCCTCCGGGCGACCTCTACATCTTTGTGGAAGTGTCTGATCACAAATTGTTCGAACGCGACAGCGTGAACCTCTATTGCCGCGTACCGGTCAGCATGGCCAAGGCCGCGCTGGGTGGATCGATCGAGGTTCCGACAATCGATGGCGGGCGTGGGCGGGTGCAGATTCCGGCTGGCAGCCAGTCGGGCCGGCAAATGCGCCTGCGCGGCAAAGGCATGCCCGCGCTGCGTGGCGGCGGTGTTGGGGACATGTTCATCGAACTGGCCGTCGAAACCCCGGTCAACCTGACCAGCCGCCAAAAAGAACTGCTGCGCGAGTTTGATGACCTGGGCGAAGACAACCACCCGGAATCAAAAAGCTTTTTCTCATCCGTCAAATCCTTCTGGGACGGCATGAAAAGCTGACAACCAGGGTTACGGGGGCTCTGCCCCCGCCGCCCGTTCCAGGCGCCTCCCCCGGGATATTTCCGGCCAGATGAAGCAGGGATCCTTTATTCATCTGGCTCTAAATATCCCGGAGCGCGAGGCAGAGCCTCGCAAAATACTCCCTAAAGACATTCAATTGGCCTTATCAGATGACCAAAAGTGGCAATGCATTTGCCAAATTGGGTCTTGATTCCAACCGCTGACCCTGAAATTGTCCGCGACAACCGTTGGGGTGCCCGTATCAGGGCTGAGAGGTGCAACCGCGCTAACCCATCGAACCTGATCCGGGCAATTCCGGCGTAGGGAACGGTCTTATGAACACAGACGTTTTCCCTACCTCGTTGCCCAAAGAAGATGGAGCAACGACATGGCGGCAATTGCCCTGACCATTGCAGGGTCTGACAGCGGCGGAGGCGCCGGGATTCAGGCCGATCTGAAAGCGATGTCTGCGTTGGGTGTTTTCGGCGCTAGTGTCATTACCGCTGTTACGGCGCAGAACACGCAAGCCGTCACTGCGGTGCATGGGGTTCCGCTGGATGTCATTGCCGCTCAAATCGACACGGTACTCAGCGATCTGGATGTGACGGCCATCAAGATCGGAATGCTTGCGACGCCGGAGATCATTCATACAGTGGCCCGATGCCTGGAAGCGTTCAAAGGTCCCGTCGTTCTTGATCCTGTCATGATCGCAAAATCCGGAGATGCGTTGTTGGCGCAGGAAGCGGTCCGGACTCTGCGCGAAGTGATGGTGCCAGCAGCGACTGTGCTGACACCCAATCTGCCCGAAGCGGCATGTTTGCTGGATGCGAAACCGGCGCAATCACCGGACGAGATGGCTGCACAAGGCGAGGCCCTGTGCGCTCTGGGCGCGGGTGCGGTTTTGATGAAGGGCGGGCATGGGTCGGGCGATGTCTGCCACGATCTGTTGGTCGACCCCTCAGGCGTCGTGGCCGCATTTCAGGCCCCGCGTCAGAACACGAGAAACACCCACGGAACCGGATGCACCCTGTCGTCTTCGATCGCCGCCGGTCTGGCCAGGGGCCTGCCGCTGAGGGATGCGATCGCGCAGGCGCATAATTATCTGCAAGGGGCCATTGCGCGGGCGGATGAGCTGAAGATTGGTGCCGGGCACGGTCCTGTGCACCACTTCCACCGGATCTGGCCCGCATGACTCTCTGGTCGGTCATAGGTGCGGGCGTTGCGGGCCTGGCCGTGGCCAGCGAGCTTGTGTCACGCGGCGCAAGGGTGCAGGTTTTCGATCCGGGCGGCCCGCCCGGCCCGCATGGGTGTTCCTGGTGGGCCGGTGGGATGCTGGCCCCCTGGTGTGAATATGAAAACGCGGAAGAACCGGTGCTGCGGCTGGGGCAGGAAGCAATCGAATGGTGGGCACAGCGAACACAGGTAAACAGAAGTGGAACCCTTGTGGTTGCCAACGCGCGCGACCTGCCCGACCTGCGCCGGTTTGCACGCCGGACCGAAGGGTTCAGCGAGGTTGATCGCACGGAAATACTCGAATTAGAGCCTGATCTGAGCAAGTTTGGCAAAGCTCTGTATTTTGAAAACGAAGCGCACCTTGATCCTCGTCAGGCGTTGCGCGATCTGCATCGTCACCTGCAAGTCGCAGGCGTGGAATTCCACCGAAAGCTGGCTCCGGCGCAACTGGACAACGCCATAGACTGCCGGGGTTTGCACGCGCGCGAATATCTGCACGACCTGCGCGGCGTGAAGGGTGAGATGCTGGTTCTTCGTTGCCCCGATGTGACCCTTTCGCGCCCGGTGCGGCTGTTGCATCCGCGGATGCCGCTCTACATCGTTCCGCGCGGCGATGGCGTCTACATGCTGGGCGCAACCATGATCGAATCTGAGGACAGCAGCCGCATCACCGCGCGTTCGATGCTTGAACTGCTCAGCGCGGCCTATGCCGTGAACCCGGCCTTTGGCGAGGCTGAGGTGCTGGAGATCGGCGTCGACCTGCGCCCCGCTTTCCCGGACAACCTGCCGCGTATCCGGCGATTGGGCCGGACAATTTATGCCAACGGGCTTTATCGCCATGGCTATCTGCTGGCCCCTGCACTGGCGCGGGGGGTCGCTGATCTGGCATTGGACAACACACATTCGGAGATGGTCGATGAAGATCGTGCTTAACGGCGAGACGCGCGATGTGCGCGCGGAAACCCTGTCGGATCTGTTGCTGGAATGCGGCTTCTCGGGTCGTGTGGCCACCGCCGTGAACGAAGATTTCGTGCCGTCAAGCCTACGTATTGGGCACAAACTGACCGATGGCGACCGGATCGAAGTTGTCGCGCCGATGCAGGGGGGCTGAGGATGCGAACGTTCTACGGCATCGAACTGCCGAACCCCTTGATGCTGGGCACCGCCCAATATCCCAGCCCCGCCATTCTGGAACAGGCCTTTCGCGAAAGCGGTGCGGCGGTTGCAACGGTATCGCTGCGGCGGGAATCCGGCGCGGGGCAGACATTCTGGCAGATGATCCGTGAACTGGGTGTTCTGATCCTGCCAAATACGGCTGGCTGTCATACGGTGAAAGAGGCGGTGACCACAGCCCATATGGCGCGCGAAGTGTTTGATACCAAATGGATCAAGCTGGAACTGATTGGCCACACCGACAGTTTGCAGCCGGATGTGTTCCAGCTGGTCGAGGCCGCGCGCATCCTGACCGAAGACGGGTTTGAGGTGTTTCCCTACACCACCGATGATCTGATCGTGGGCGAACGCCTGCTCGAAGCGGGGTGCGAAGTGCTGATGCCGTGGGGGGCGCCTATCGGGTCCGGGCGCGGGCTGAACAACGAATACGCCCTGCGGTCGATGCGGGCCGAGTTCCCTGACACGCCGCTGGTGGTGGATGCCGGGATCGGCCTGCCCAGCCACGCGGCCCATGCGATGGAACTGGGTTATGATGCCGTTCTGCTGAACACCGCTGTGGCCCGTGCCGGTGACCCCGTTCTGATGGCCAAGGCGATGGCGCAGGCAATCCATGCCGGACAACTGGCCCATCAGGCAGACCCGATCGAGGCACGCGATATGGCCGAACCTTCGACCCCTGTTGTTGGAAAGGCCTTCCTGTCATGACGCTGGACCGTTTCTATCCGATCTTCGATCACTCGGACTGGCTGCGGCAGATGCTGCCCCTGGGTGTCAAACTGGTGCAGCTGCGTATCAAGGATCAGCCGGTTGGAGTGGTGCGCGATCAGATTGCCGCCTCGCGCGATCTGTGCCGCGACTACGGCGCGGTTCTGGTGATCAACGATTACTGGCAGCAGGCCATCGATCTGGGTTGTGACTGGGTTCATCTGGGGCAAGAAGATCTGGATGATGCCGACCTGAAAGCCATCCGAAAAGCGGGTCTAAAGCTGGGCGTTTCCACTCATGACGATGATGAGCTTGAGCGGGTTCTGGCCATGGATCCCGATTACGTGGCGCTGGGTCCCGTCTATCCGACCATTTTGAAAAAGATGAAATGGCATCAGCAGGGCCTGCCCCGCGTGACCGAATGGAAGGCGCGGGTTGGCGACATTCCTCTGGTCGGCATTGGCGGCATGAGCGTCGAGCGCGCAGCGGGGGTGCTGGCAGCCGGGGCCGACATCGTCTCGGCCGTCACGGACATCACGTTGAACGCCGACCCCGAAGCGCGGGTACGTGCTTGGATCGAGGTCACGAGATGAACCGCCACGCCCGCCAGACGCTGCTGCCCGAGGTTGGGACCGAAGGACAGGCCCGCCTGACTGCGGCCCGTGTTCTGGTGGTCGGCGCAGGTGGTCTGGCCGCGCCGCTGCTGCCGCTATTGGCCGGGGCCGGGGTGGGGCATATCACAATTGTCGATGGTGACATCGTCGATCTGTCGAACCTGCATCGCCAGACATTGTTTTCAGAAGAAGATTGCGGGCTGTCAAAGGCCGAACGCGCCGCTGACCGATGCCGTGCGTTGAATGCCGAAATCGATGTGGTTGCCAAGAAAATGGCTCTAACAGGGGAAAATGCGCCCGATCTGGTGTCGCAGGCAGATATCATTCTGGATTGTGCCGACAGCTATGCGGTCAGTTATTTGCTGTCGGATACCTGTCTGGCACAAGGCAAGCCACTGATCAGCGCCTCGGTACTGGGGCTTTCGGGTTATGTGGGCGGCTTCTGCGGCAGCGCGCCTTCTCTGCGAGCCGTTTTCCCCTATGCGCCGGATAGCGGCGCAAGTTGCGCCACGGCGGGTGTTCTAGGCCCCGTTGTCGGTGTGATCGGGTCCATGCAGGCGCAGATGGCGCTGAACCTGATCTTGCGGCTTGACCCTTCCCCGCTTGGGCAGATGGTGCAATATGATGCGCGAACCCTGCGCAGTACCGGGTTTCGTTTTGATGACGCGCCGGAACCGAACAGCTGTTTCCGCTTTCTCTCTGCCAGTCAGTTGAAGGAGACAGACCAGATTGTCGAACTGCGTGACCCGGACGAAGCGCCGGTTCCAGCTCACCCGAATGCGACGCGCATTTCACCCGAAGAAATTCAAATAATAGACTCTAAAAAAGGGCAACGCCTTGCTCTTTGCTGTGCCACCGGGCTGCGCGCATGGCGCGCTGCCGAGAAAATCCAACCGATTTGGCCGGGCGAGATTGTCCTCGTCGCGGCCTCAACCTCCTGAGAAAAGGAAACGTGAGATATGAAAAAGCTGATGACAGCCTTTGCCCTTCTGGCCGCCGCGCCAGCCTGGGCCGAAGACAAGATGACCGTCCTGCTGGACTGGTTTATCAACCCCGACCATGGGCCCATCATCGTGGCGCAGGAAAACGGCTACTTTGCCGAGCAGGGGTTGCAGGTCGAAGTCGTTGCCCCCGCCGACCCATCCGCACCGCCACGTCTGGTGGCCGCTGGTCAAGCGGATTTGGCAGTATCCTATCAGCCGCAACTGCATTTGCAGATTCACGAAGGGCTGCCGCTGAAACGGGTCGGCACGCTGGTCGCAACGCCCCTGAACTGCCTGCTGGTTCTGAAGGACGGCCCGATCAAATCGCCCGCTGACCTCAAGGGAAAGAAAATCGGCTTTTCCGTCGCCGGTGTGGAAGAGGCCATCCTCAGCACCGTGCTTGGCAAATACGACGTCGCGCTGGATGATGTTGAGATGATCAACGTGAATTTCTCGCTCTCACCCTCGCTGATGACCGGTCAGGTGGACGCGGTGATTGGCGCCTATCGCAACTTCGAGCTGAACCAGATGGATATCGAAGGCCGCCCCGGCACCTGTTTCTATATCGAGGAAGAAGGTGTGCCGTCTTATGACGAACTGATCTATGTCGCCAACCCCGATACGATGGACAAAGACAAGATCGCCCGTTTCCTGGCCGCGACAGAAAAAGCGACTCAGTACATCGTCAACAACCCGGAAAAAAGCTGGGAGGTCTTCTCGGCCACCTCACCCGAGTTGCAGGACGAGCTGAACGCGCGCGCATGGGTCGACACGCTGCCGCGCTTTGCCCTGCGTCCCGCCGGGTTTGACGCTGGCCGATATGCCCGGTTCGAAGCATTCCTGAACGACAGCGGCATGATCGACACTGTCCTGCCCGTCAGCGACATTGCCATAGACGTCACCGCGCAATGAGCGATTATGGCAAAGCCTTTGCGCTGATGCGCGATGCGGCGCAGGGGCCGTGGCGGGATTACACCCGCCACGCTTTTGTCGAAGCCCTGAAAGACGGCACCCTGCCACGTCCGGCGTTCCTGCACTATTTGCGTCAGGATTACGTGTTCCTGATCCACTTCTCGCGCGCCTGGGCGCTGGCCGTGGTGAAATCGGAAACACATGCTGAAATGCTGGCGGCGTCGCGTACCGTGAACGGCCTGATCAGCGAAGAGATGAAGCTGCATATCGGTATTTGCGAAGCAGAAGGCATTTCGCAGTCCGATCTGTTTGCAACGCCTGAACGGCCCGAGAATCTGGCCTATACCCGCTTTGTTCTCGAGGCGGGCTATAGCGGTGATCTGCTGGATCTTCTGGCCGCACTTGTACCGTGCGTCATGGGATATGGTGAGATTGGCACCCGCCTGTCTGCGGAAGCAACATCCACATCCTATCGTGGCTGGATCGATACCTACGCGGATGAAGGCTATCAGAACGCCTGCGCGGCCGTGGGCGAATTGCTGGATTCGGCTCTAACACGAAGGATTGGGGCGGATTTTCAATCGTCACCTCGCTGGGATCGTCTGTGCCGGACGTTCCGTACAGCGACGGAATTGGAAATCAATTTCTGGCAGATGGGTCTGACCCCATGACTCCGGCACCCGATCTGACCATCAACGGCACAGCCACGATCGACGGCACGACTCTGTTCGCGCCGCTGACCCTGACGCTTGACGCCGGGGCGTGGACCTGTCTGCTGGGTGGATCGGGTGTTGGAAAAACCACGGTCTTGCGGCTGATTGCCGGGCTGGAAACCGGAGCTGAATTCTCGGGCCGGATCACCGCCAACGATGGCCAGCCGGTTTCGGACCGGGTTGCCTATATGGCGCAGGACGACCTGTTGCTGCCTTGGGCGAGTGTTGCGCAGAACGTCTCGTTGGGCGCGCGGCTGCGGGGCGAGAAAGTTGACGTTGACCGGCGCGACCGCCTGATTGAACGGATGCGGTTGCAGGACCATATGACCAAAAAACCGCCCGAGCTTTCGGGCGGGCAGCGTCAGCGCGTGGCACTGGCCCGCACCCTGATGGAAGACCGGCCGATTGTGTTGCTGGATGAACCCTTTTCCGCCCTTGATGCCCGAACCCGTGCCGATATGCAGGATCTGGCCGCCGAGGCGCTAAGAGGCCGCACTGTCCTTCTGGTGACCCACGATCCGGGCGAGGCCGCGCGTCTGGGGCAATCCATCGTCGTCATGACACAGCACGGGCTGACGCCCTGCGACCCGCCGGTTGCTCCAGCCCCGCGCAGCGTGGATGATCTGCAGACGCTGGAAACACAAGGCGCGCTTTTGCGGCTGTTGCGAGGGGGCGGTGTATGAAGTCCCTCTCTGTTCTGGCTGCAACCCTGTTTGCCCTTGCCATCTGGCAGGGGATCGTGACCCTGACCGGATTGCCAAAATTCATCCTGCCCGGTCCCGCAGTGGTTGCCGAGACCTGGTGGCAGAACCGCTGGCTGATTGCAGAACACACCTGGATCACAGCCATCGAGGTCATTATCGGCCTTGCCTGCGGCACGCTGCTGGGCGTTGTCACCGCATTGCAGCTGGCCAATTCCCGCGCCGCACGGGTTCTGGTACAGCCAATGCTGGTGTTCACTCAGGCCCTGCCGGTCTTTGCGCTGGCCCCGTTGCTGACCCTGTGGCTGGGCTATGGCCTGTTGTCCAAGGTCGCGATGGCGGTGCTGATCATCTATTTCCCGATCACGTCGTCCTTTTTTGACGGTTTGATGCGGACACCGCAGGGGTATCTGGACCTTGCGCGCACGATGCAGGCGGGCAAGCGCGCTGTGTTGTGGCACATCCGTATCCCTGCGGCGTTGCCGTCTTTGGCCTCGGGGATGCGGCTGGCGGCGGTGTATGCGCCGATCGGTGCCGTGATCGGCGAATGGGTCGGTTCATCGCAAGGTCTGGGATATCTGATGCTGCTGGCCAATGGCCGCGCCAAGACGGACCTGATGTTTGCGGCGATGCTGACGCTGGGCGTGTTTTCGATCCTTCTGCACATGATTGTACGCCGCGCCACCGCGCGTATGGCAGGAGAGGCGCGTTAACCTTTCGGAAAGTGATTCTGCGACAGGGTAAACGCATGACACAGGACGCCTTTGCCGAAGCCCCCATGCTGTTTGATACGGACGAAGCGCCAGCGCAGCCGCTGCCGAATGGTCGGTTACCCTCCTACATCAAAGACCATCGCAAGCGGCTGCGTGAACGGTTCATGGCGGGCGGGTCGGCGGCGATCCCGGATTATGAGTTGCTGGAGCTGGTTTTATTCCGGTCCATCCCGCGGCAGGATGTGAAACCACTGGCGCGCGCATTGATGAATGCCTTTGGCGATTTCAACCGCGTGTTGACAGCGCCCGAAGAACGGCTGCGCCAGATCAAGGGCGTTGGTGATACGGTCATCACCGATCTGAAAATCCTCGAAGCCTGCGCGCATCGGATGGCACGGGCGCGGGTGATGCAACGGCACGTGATATCCAGCTGGGACGCGCTGCTGGATTACTGCCATACAACAATGGCGCATCGCGAGACCGAGCAATTTCGCGTTTTCTATCTGGATCGCAAGAACGTCCTGATCGCGGATGAGGAACAGGCCAAAGGCACCGTGGATCACGTGCCCGTCTATCCGCGCGAAGTGGCCAAAAGGGCGCTGGAGCTGAATGCCTCGGCCTTGATCCTGGTGCACAACCATCCTTCGGGCGACCCAACGCCGTCACAGTCGGACATCGACATGACCAACCGCATACAGGATGCCTGTTCCGCCCTGGGGCTGACGCTGCATGACCACCTGATCATCGGCAAATCGACCGAGCTCAGCTTTCGTTCCGAAGGGTATCTCTAGCGGCTACTGCACCCAAATCTCGACCCGCCGGTTGACCTTGCGGCCCCATTCGGTGTCGTCGCAGGCCATGGGCATCGCCTCGCCAAACCCTTCGGCGGTAACCGCGATACTGTCAGGGATCGGGGCTTCAAGCGCGGCGATAACCGCGTTCCGCACGGTTTGCGCGCGCCTCAGGGCGATGCGGGCATTTGAAACGGCACCCCCGTCCCCATCGCTGAAGCCTGCAAACACCACCTTGCGTGCCTGCAACGTACCCGCGTCCAGCATTTGCGCCAGTTGCTGAATATTGGCGCGTGACTGCGCGTCCGGACGGGACGATCCGGGTTCGAACCGAACCGACAGGGACAGGCGCGACAAGGGGCGCAGGGTCTTGATCATGCGCTGCAACTCCTCAAGTCCGACCTCAGTTCCACCAGTGACGACCGCATTGGCAAGCCGGTCCCCCTGTACGCCAACCGGCAGGGTTTCAGCAGATTGATCCACATATCCTGCGTCACGTATGGCCATCTGCGCATCGGGGCTTTGGCTATAGGCCAGAAACTGCCGCGCAATCCGGGGCAGGCGTCGTTCCGGCAGATACAGGAACATGGGCATATTCAGTGGGTAATCTTCAGTCTTGATCGACTGGCGGGTCGCGGCCAGCGGATGCCCGCACCCGCCGGTCAACGGCAAAGCGCGGGTGCCATGGGCCGATGCCTTGCTGGCGACCCCGATGGAGAACGGATCCTTAGCCACGGCCGCGGTCAGGTCATGTATGCGATTGTGGCGGATCGCCGTATCGGTCAGGTCCACACCGGCGGTTTTCAGAACCTGATCCTCGACCGCCTGCGCCAGACCCGACCCGGCCTCTGGCACATGCAGTGCAATAGGGGCATCCGGCCCACCTAGCTGCGCCCAGTTGCTGATCTCTCCGGACAGAATGCGGGCCAGATCCGCCAGAGAAATCTGCCGCATAACGCTGTCGGGGGCCACGACCGGGACCATGGCATCCAGTGCAATGACCCGCGACTGACGGGTGCGCTTCAGATCACCCAACCCCGCAGCTTCGGCAGCCTCCCGCTCGGTCTCGCGCATCTCGCGCAGCGCCATCACAATATCCGCCCGGTCCGCGATCAGGTCACTAAACCCGCGATCCGTGGTGCCCACGTCAAAGAAAAACCGTGCCAGCGGCGCCGGCCGGCCTGCCTGATGCAGCTCGTAAACAAAGGTGTCCTCATCCACGCGGGCGGGGGTCGCGGTCAGGTCTTCCTGACGGGCAAAGCCGATGATCAGGGCGGGCAGCACCGTTTCGGCCATCACCGATGATCCGGAAAACTGCACCTCGGCGACGAAATCGATCAGGTTGGGGCAGGCGGGCCCCTCGCATGTGACGCCCGAACCATCCACGGTCAACGTCCCGAATTGCGTATCGACGCGATAGAACTCACCGTCAAAGCTCAGCAGATTGCCGGTCACTTCGACCTTGCCATCATGCGAGGTCAGTGTGATGTCCTGCCCAAAAGCACCGGTCGCCGCCGTCACGGAAAACAGCGCAGCCACCGCCACACGGAAAAATGTCATAAGAGGTTCAAGCCTGCCTGCGGATTACTTTGCCGCGATTGTCAGGTCTGAGAGCAGATTATTCAACACCAGAAACTCGCCTGCGCGCGAACAATCCGGCAGAGTCACGGACATGTCGCGCGACCGCAGGCGGCGGTCCGACAACAACTCCAGCGACTGCACGTTCAGCGTGTGGCCGCAATTTGCATCGGTCACTTCGGCCTCGACGGTCAGGTCAATCGTGCCGGATTGATCCGACGTACTGGCCGGGAAAGAATACACTTCGATATTCTGCGTCATACCGGAACCGGACTGACCCAGACGCATAACCTTACCGGCGCCTTCGGCAGATGCGTCATCCCAGACATGGCCATCCGCGCCATAGCTGGCACCAAATTCCAGCGCGTGAATCTGCAACTCGGTATCACCCTGCCATTGCAAGACAACACGATCAAAACCGGCGATTTCGGGAACGTGAGTGGTGGCGACGGTGCCTGTTTCATCTTCGAAGGAAAACAGGAAGATCGCGTATTCCGAAAGGGCCGGAATCGCCATGTCCAGCGCGCCGCTGGCATCCGTCATCTGGCTAACAGTCAGGCCGCTATGGTGAATTTCAATCCGCTCGTTCTTGTGGCACGGCGCTTTCAGCGACAGGTGTGCCAAGGCACCGGGTGCTGCGTTTGCGTGCGCGCTGATCCGGCAGTTCGATGTCTTGGGGGCAGTGGGCACAGCGCGGGGTGCCGGTGTAACAGTGACCGGATCAGCATCTGATGCGGTGGCCGAAGTCAGAACGATACTGTCCAGCCCCGACAGAATCGAAGACTGATCGGCAACAGAGGCTACATCGACACCGCCCTGCGCGCGGTTCTGCTGCGCAGCCGGTCCGTTCTGCATCAGATAGCCTATGCCTAGGGCACAAGCGACCGTTCCGCACATGGTTACGTAGTTGCGAACTACAAACAAGACACCCTCCCCAGTTGAAGGAGCAGCTTGCACTCTCGCCACCAATCGCGGCCAATTTGTGGCCGCGAGACGGACTCATTGTGATTAAAGGGTGTTAACGTCAGGTCAATCTGCCGTGGCAGTGTTTGAACTTCTTGCCGGATCCGCAGGGGCACAGGTCGTTTCGCGACGGGTTACCCCAGGTCGACGGATCACTCTCGTCAAACCCCGGAAGCGCATCGCCTGACGCCGCAGCTTCGGCCTTGGCCTCGGCCTGGCTTGCGGCCTTGTCCACGGCCTGCTGTGCCTGCGCCTGTTGCGCCGCCATCTGCGCCAGCATTTCCTTCTGCTCTTCTTCGGTCAGTGGACGCACGCGCGACAATTGCTGTGTAACGGTTTCCCGCAAACCGTCCAGCATGGATTCGAACAGCTGGAAGCTTTCGTTTTTGTATTCGTTCAGCGGGTCGCGCTGGGCATAGCCGCGGAAACCCACGACCGAGCGCAGATGTTCCAGCGTCAGCAGATGCTCGCGCCATTTGCTGTCGATGGTTTGCAACAGCACCTGCTTTTCGATGTTGCGCATGTTTTCGGGACCAAAGGCAACCGCCTTCTGGGCCATCATCTCATCCGCGGCCTTGATCAGGCGCTCGCGCACCTGCTCGTCATCCACGCCTTCTTCGGCAGCCCAGTCCTGAACCGGTGCATCGATGGTCAGCTTGTCCTTGATCGCCGCATGCAGACCGTCGGTATCCCACTGATCCGCATAGGATTTCGGCGGCATGTATTCGTCAATCAGATCGTCGATCACCTGCTCGCGCATATCCGAGACGATCTCGGACAGGTCATTGGCCGACATGATCTCGCGGCGCTGGCTAAAGATCACCTTGCGCTGATCGTTCATCACGTCATCGAATTTCAGTACGTTCTTGCGCATGTCGAAGTTGCGGCCCTCGACCTTGGACTGCGCACGTTCCAGCGACTTGTTCACCCACGGGTGAATGATCGCCTCGCCTTCTTTCATGCCCAACGTGGTCAGCACCTTGTCCAGCCGTTCCGAGCCAAAGATGCGCATCAGGTCGTCTTCAAGGCTCAGGTAGAATACGGTACGGCCCGGATCGCCCTGACGGCCCGAACGGCCGCGCAGCTGGTTGTCGATGCGGCGGCTTTCATGGCGTTCGGACGCCATCACATAAAGGCCCCCTGCGGCCAGAACCTTTTCTTTTTCTTCCGCGTGGCGCGCCTCTTCTGCGGCGCGCAGCTCCGACGGATCGGCCTCCGGGTTGTCCGCAATCGCTTGCAGCACCTTCATCTCGACATTGCCGCCCAGCTGAATGTCGGTACCGCGACCGGCCATGTTGGTGGCGATGGTTACCGCGCCCAGACGGCCGGCATCGGCGACAATCTGCGCCTCCTGCTCGTGCTGGCGGGCGTTCAGAACGTTATGGGCGATGCCTTCCTTGGTCAGCATCTGGCTCAGCAGTTCCGATTTCTCGATCGAGGTTGTGCCCAGAAGAACCGGCTGACCCTTTTCCTGGGCTTTCTTGGTCTCTTCGATCATCGCGCCATATTTTTCCATGGCGGTGCGATAGACCTGATCGTCCTCGTCCACACGGGCAATCGGCTTGTTGGTCGGAACCTCGACCACGCCCAGGCCGTAAATCTCGGCAAATTCCTCGGCCTCGGTCAGGGCGGTCCCGGTCATGCCGCCCAGCTTGTCGTAAAGGCGGAAATAGTTCTGGAAGGTTACACTGGCCAGCGTCACGTTCTCAGGCTGAATCTGCACGTTTTCCTTGGCTTCGATGGCCTGATGCAGGCCCTCGGACAGGCGGCGGCCCGGCATCATGCGGCCCGTGAATTCGTCGATCAGAACGACATTGCCGTCGCGCACGATGTAATCCTTGTCGCGCTGGAACAGCTTGTGCGCGCGCAGACCCTGATTCACGTGATGCACCACGGTCGTGCTTTCCGGGTCATACAGCGAATGGCCTTCAGGAATCAGGCCGGCAGCCAACAGCTGCTGCTCCAGAAACTCGTTGCCCTCATCCGTGAAGGTCACGTTGCGGGCCTTTTCGTCCAACGTGTAGTGTTCGTCGGTCAGACTCGGGATCAGCGCATCGATGGCGGTATACAGGTCCGAGCGGTCCTGTGCCGGGCCCGAGATGATCAGCGGCGTCCGCGCCTCGTCGATCAGGATCGAATCGACCTCGTCCACAATCGCGAAATTGTGGTGTTTCTGGTAAACCTGCTCCAGATCGGCCTTCATGTTGTCGCGCAGATAGTCAAAACCCAGCTCGTTGTTGGTGGCATAGGTGATGTCGCAGGAATAGGCGGCCAGTTTTTCCGCGTCAGGCTGGCCCGACCAGATCACGCCTGTGGTCATTCCTACGGCAGCAAACACCTTGCCCATCCATTCCGCGTCGCGCTTGGCCAGGTATTCGTTCACCGTGACCACATGCACGCCCTTGCCGGTCAGCGCGTTCAGATAGGCAGGGAGGGTCGCGACCAGTGTCTTGCCCTCACCCGTCTTCATTTCCGAGATGTTACCCTGATGCAGGAAAACACCGCCCATCAGCTGCACGTCAAAGGCGCGCAGCCCCAGCGCGCGGCGGGCTCCTTCGCGCACGTTGGCAAAGGCTTCGGGCAGCAGATCGTCAAGGCTTTCGCCATCCAGCGCGCGTTTGCGCAGGTCTTCTGTCTTGTCGATCAGGCCCTGATCGGACAGTTTCTCGAACTCGGGTTCCAGCGCGTTGATCTTTTCGATCAGGGGGCGGGTCGCCTTGATCTTGCGGTCGTTCGGTGTTCCGAACACCTTTTTGGCGAGCGTTCCGAGTCCCAGCATGTTCACTCCAGCGGATCTGTTCTTGTCTTGGTTTTTGACAGGCTTGCCCACCTTGCGCGCAACCCATAGATACGGGGGGTGAAAGGCGGCCCTGTCCAAGGCTTCAAAGCGATGTAAGCGGCAGGTTCCAGAGTGTCAACGCTGCGCCCTGCCGCGGCAAGGAAATAGGATGATTCAATGCCCAAAGGCCTCACTTTTCTGCCATCGCTGGCTCTGACCGCCATGATGGCCCTGCCGCTGGCCGCCGAAACCCAGCCGGATGCATCCACCGTGGTGGCGCGTGTGAACGGGGATGAGATCACTTTGGGTCACGTGATCGCAACCGTTGCCGCCCTGCCGCCGCAATACCAGCAAGCCGAAGATGATGTATTGTACGACTTCGTGCTGGAACAGCTGATCCAGCAGCAATTGCTGGGGCAACAGCAGGACGGGCTGAACAAACTGAACACGCTGCGGCTGAAAAATGAAGAACGCTCACTTCTGGCGGTTCAGACCGTCACAGCCCTGACCGATACTGTTGTCACGGACGAGGCCATTCAGGCAGCCTACGACGCGCAGTACAACGATTTCGCGGGTGAAGACGAATTCGATGCCAGCCACATTCTGGTCGAGACCGAAGAACAGGCCAACGACCTCAAGGCGCAGCTTGATGACGGGGCGGATTTCGCCGAACTCGCGCGCGCGCATTCCACCGGTCCGTCCGGCCCCAATGGCGGTGCGCTGGGCTGGTTCGGCAAGGGCCAGATGGTACCGGAATTCGAAACAGCCGTGGTCGCGCTTGAAAAAGGGCAGGTGTCCGATCCGGTTCAGACGCAGTTCGGCTGGCATGTGGTCAAGCTGAACGACAAGCGCAAAACCGAAGCGCCCGCGCTGGACGCCGTGCGCGAAGAGCTTGCGCAAACCGTTCAGCAGGACGCCATTCAGGCGCGCATCGATGAACTGACACAGCAGGCCCAGATCGACCGCCCCGCACTGGAAGGTGCCGGACCCGAAGTCCTGCGCCAGCTGGACCTGATTCAGGAGTAATCCCCGTGGCCAAGATCACCAAGGTTTCGCCGCTGGCGCCAGCGTCCTTCCCTGATTTGCCTGCAATTGACGGTGTGCGGTTCGCCACCGTCGCGGCGGGCGTGCGATATCAGGGCCGCACTGATGTCATGCTGGCCGTGCTGGACCCGGGCACATCTGTGGCCGGGGTCTTTACCCGTTCAGCCACGCGTGCCGCCCCGGTTCTGGATTGTCAGGACAAGATCGGCGGGCCCAGCGATGGCCCGGCGGCGATCCTGGTGAACTCGGGCAATGCCAATGCCTTTACCGGGCATTATGGTCAGACGTCGGTGGCCGAGGTGACGCAGGCCGTCTCGAAGGCGACAGGTGTTCCGGTCGAGCGGGTCTTTACCTCCTCAACCGGCGTGATTGGTGAACCGCTGGCTCATGACCGCATCATTGCCAAGCTTGAAACGCTGAAGGCGGGTCTCAGCCGTCACGCGATCGAAGACGCCGCACGCGCGATCATGACCACGGACACCTTCCCGAAAGGGGCCGTGGCGCAGGTCGAAATTGATGGCAAAACAGTCTCTATTGCGGGGATTTCTAAGGGTTCCGGCATGATTGCGCCCGATATGGCGACCATGCTGGTCTATATCTTTACCGACGCCCGGATCGAACAATCGGCGTTGCAGGCGATGCTGGGCGCGCAGACAGACCGGACGTTCAACTGCATCACCGTGGACAGCGATACATCCACCTCGGACAGCCTGCTGCTGTGCGCCACCGGCGCTTCGGGTGTGGACGCCACCGGCAACGCGGCCTTCGCCGAGGCGCTGGAGGCTGTGATGCTGGATCTGGCCCAGCAAGTGGTGCGCGATGGCGAAGGTGCCACGAAATTCGTCGAGATCCGCGTGACAGGGGCCGCAACAGACGCTGACGCCAAGATCCACGGCCTTGCCATCGCCAACTCTCCGCTGGTCAAAACCGCCATCGCGGGCGAAGACCCGAACTGGGGCCGTATCGTCATGGCCATCGGTAAATCCGGTGCTGCGGCGGATCGCGACCTGCTGAGCATTTCGTTCGGCGACATTCTTGTGGCCGAAAAAGGCTGGGTCAGCCCCGATTACAGCGAAGACGCAGCCGCCGCTTATATGAAAGGTCACGATCTGGTCATCGCCGTAGATCTGGGTCTGGGCGCGGGCAAATCCACCGTCTGGACCTGCGATCTGACCCACGGATATATCGAGATCAACGCGGATTACCGCTCGTGAAAACCGTGCTGGTCTCTGCAGTCGCCCTGATCGACATCGAGGGCCGGGTGCTGCTGGCCCAACGCCCCGAGGGTAAATCCATGGCCGGGCTTTGGGAATTTCCCGGCGGCAAGATCGAACCCGGCGAAACCCCCGAGGCCGCCCTGATCCGCGAATTGAACGAGGAACTGGGCATCGACACATGGGCCTCGTGCCTCGCCCCTCTGACCTTTGCCAGCCACAGCTATGATGATTTCCACCTGCTGATGCCGCTGTTCGCCTGCCGCAAATGGCAGGGCATCCCGCAGTCGAAAGAGGGGCAGGCGCTGAAATGGGTCCGCGCAAATGACCTGCGCAACTACCCCATGCCCGCCGCGGATGTGCCCCTGATCCCGATCCTGCGGGATTGGTTGTAAGGGCTCAAGGGGCGCCGGGCGCCAGCGCCAGAATTTCAGCTTGGCGGATTTGTTTGCCGATTTGTGGTAGTGTTCGAGTGCTTTCTCAATGGTGAAGGAGTACCTCGTTATGATTGCAAGTCGAGTTGCAAAGCTTTGGGGGTCCAGTATTGTTTTGATTTTCGCCTTTGTTGTTTTGGCGGTTCATAGTGCCAAAGCAGATGATGCGAAGGCTTCGATAACGGTCATGATCGAAGAACAGGCCCGTATTGACCGCTACGTTGAACTCGATTTTGCGCGGCAGGATCTTTTGTTTCACCAGACAAGTACGATCCTGGCCCTATACGGTGATTACAACTCCTACACCAAATCGGACGGCACTCAGGCCAATGGCTCTGACATGACGCGGTTCAGAAATCGGGTCACAGAATACGTGCCCGCTGCCATTGTGGATTTCCGCCGAAAGTCCCAAAGAGACAAAACAATTTCAGAGGATGAGGCTAGCAAGGCGGAAGCCGCCGAAGCCCTGATAGAAGAGATGCTTTTGGCCGCAGGCGAAATCATTGAACTTTGCGACGCCAACAAGCCCTATGAGGCAAGCCTCATTTACCGCGATAAGACAATGCCCTTGAACACGAAACTTTTGGGGTTGCTGTACACGTTGCGCTCAACATCTGTTGGTCGTTTTAAAAAAGCAGCATTAAAAGCTAAGTATCAGTAGCCGCGCCAACCTGCCGAAAGTCGAATTCTGTTTGCCGGTCCGGCGTTCTTGCTGCACACAGGACCTGTTTGGTGCGGCAATAGCTTGGGACTATCGGGTTCCTCGTGACAGTCTGCATTTGTACATCTTGTACAAAACGTAACATCACCCCTCCGCACCTGTTACAATTCGTAAGAATTGAGAAAACATCAGGAAAAAGTTGACGCTGATCGTGCGGGTGTCCCAAATCGGGGGCACTGGCATCCGGGGGCTTTCCCGGATCCGCCATTTCCGGCTTTGAGGAGGCCGGATGGGGAGGAGAGAAAGATTGGCTCAGACGCAGTCGGGCGCCGAAGGGTTGCATTCCCTTCCGGCGCTTCTACACCGCAACGCGACCCAGTTCGGGGATGCCCCGGCCTATCGGGAAAAAGAATTTGGGATCTGGCAATGCTGGACCTGGGCTGAAGCGGCCAAGGAGATTCGTGCGCTCGCTCTTGGATTTCTTGAAATTGGCGTTGAGCGCGGTGACCACATTGCCGTGATCGGACGCAACCGGCCAGCACATTACTGGACCATGGTCGCGGCACAGATGGTCGGTGCAATTCCGGTGCCTCTGTATCAGGACGCAGTCGCCGAAGAGATGACCTATGTGATGGAACATTGCGGCGCGAAATATGTCGTCTGCGGCGATCAGGAACAGGTCGACAAGGTCATCGAGATTCAGGAAAAAGTGCACCAGATCAAGCACATCCTCTACACCGACAAGCGGGGGATGCGGAAATACGACCACAGCCAGATGAACGCGCTGGAAGACCTCATGGCCGAAGGTCAGGCAGGACATCAGCGGTTTGATGCAGAGC
The DNA here is from genome assembly GCF_059612445.1 of Ruegeria sp. TASC047. Taxonomy (NCBI): domain Bacteria; kingdom Pseudomonadati; phylum Pseudomonadota; class Alphaproteobacteria; order Rhodobacterales; family Roseobacteraceae; genus Ruegeria; species Ruegeria sp. TASC047. The sequence goes on along the minus strand of NZ_JBXWQP010000028.1, from coordinate 112,542 downwards.
TGGACAAGCGCATCTCTGAGATCACCTATAACGACACCTGCGTCATGCTTTATACCTCGGGCACAACAGGCAAGCCCAAGGGGGTGGTTCTGTCGAACCGCAACGTGATCGAAAGCGCCAAGAATTCAGCGATTTTCGACCATTTGACCCGCGATGAAGATATCCTTTCCTATCTTCCGATGGCATGGGTCGGTGATTTCATCTTTTCCATCGGTCAGGCCTATTGGTGCGGGTTCTGCGTGAACTGCCCGGAAAGCGCCGACACGATGATGACCGACCTGCGCGAAATCGGGCCGACCTATTTCTTCGCCCCGCCGCGCGTGTTTGAAAGCCAGCTGACCAATGTAATGATCCGGATGGAGGATGCGAGCAAGCTGAAGCAGCGCATGTTCCATCACTTCATGGCGCATGCCAAAAAGGTGGGTGGCAAGTTGCTGGATGGCAAACCCGTCGGCTTTGGCGACCGGATGAAATACGCGCTGGGTAACCTGCTGGTCTACGGGCCGCTCAAGGATACCCTGGGCTATGGCCGGTTCCGGGTTGGCTATACCGCGGGTGAAGCGATCGGACCGGAAATCTTTGATTTCTATAGATCTTTGGGCATCAACCTGAAACAGCTTTATGGCCAGACCGAAGCAACCGTGTTCATCACCGTACAGCCGGATGGCGAGGTTCGGGCCGACACGGTTGGCGTGCCCGCGCCGGATGTCGAGCTCAAGATCGACGACAAGGGCGAGATCCATTACCGCTCACCCGGCGTGTTTGTCGAATATTACAACAACCCGGATTCCACGGCATCGACCAAAGATGCCGAAGGCTGGGTGGCAACGGGTGATGCCGGGTTCATCGAGGAAAGCAGCGGCCATCTGCGGATCATCGACCGCGCCAAGGACGTGGGCAAAATGGCCGACGGGTCCATGTTTGCGCCGAAATATGTCGAGAACAAACTGAAATTCTATCCCGATATTCTCGAGGTCGTTCTGTTCGGAAACGGCAAGGATCGCTGCGTGGCCTTCATCAATATCGACCTGACAGCGGTCGGCAACTGGGCGGAACGCAACAACGTGGCCTATGCCTCCTATCAGGAACTGGCAGGCCATCCGCGTGTGTTAGAGACGATCAGGGCGCATGTGGAAGAGGTCAACAAATCGGTAGCAGCTGATGAAATGCTGTCCGGTTGCCAGGTGCATCGCTTTGTCGTTCTGCACAAGGAACTGGACGCTGATGATGGTGAGATGACGCGCACCCGAAAAGTGCGGCGCGGGTTTGTCGAAGAGAAGTTCCACGACATCATTGCGGCGCTTTATGACGGGTCCGAAAGCGTGTCGACCACGACCGAAGTGACCTATGAAGATGGGCGCAAGGGATCGATCAGCGCGACGCTGAAAATCGTGGATGCGCCGGTTGTACCGGTTGCGCAGCACAAGGTGGCAGCGGAATGAGGGCCGCCATAGCAACGCGCGACCTGCGTCCATCGCCACGCCCGCCATCCCGTTTTTGCGCAAGTCAGGGAGTGACTGATGCTGGATAACGCCGAAGGATATGTCACCGAAGACGGTCGCAAGATCGGCGGCGTGGTGATGGAGATGAAGAACATCACCCTGCGCTTTGGCGGCGTCGTGGCGATCAAGGACATCTCGTTCGATATTCGCGAAGGCGAAATTCGCGCCATCATCGGGCCGAACGGGGCCGGAAAATCATCCATGCTGAACGTTATCTCGGGGTTCTATGTCCCGCAGGAAGGCGAGGTCTGGTTCCACGGAGCAAAACGCCCAGCGATGCGGCCCTTTGAGGTGGCGCAGCAGGGCATCGCGCGGACGTTCCAGAACATCGCCCTGTTCGAAGGGATGAGCGTGTTGGACAACGTCATGACCGGACGTTTGAATTTCATGCAGACCAACATCTTCCAGCAGTCCTGGTGGAAGGGAAAGGCCGAGGCGGAAGAGGTTGAAAACCGTGAGGCGGTCGAGAAGATCATCGATTTCCTTGAAATCCAGCATATCCGCAAGACGCCCGTAGCGCGCCTGCCTTATGGCCTGAAAAAACGCGTCGAACTGGCCCGCGCACTGGCAGCAGAACCAAAGCTCTTGCTGCTGGATGAACCGATGGCGGGCATGAACGTCGAAGAGAAAGAGGACATGAGCCGCTTTATCCTCGATGTGAATGACGAATTCGGCACCACCATCGCCCTGATCGAACACGATATGGGCGTGGTGATGGACCTGAGCGACCGCGTGGTCGTGATGGATTACGGCAAGAAGATTGGTGACGGTACACCCGACGAGGTGCGCAACAATCAGGAAGTCATCGACGCCTATCTGGGGGTCAGCCATGACTGAGACCAAAGCAGATATCCGGGGAGGCACATATGCCTGAGCAGTTAATCTTTGCCACGGAGGTCATCCTTAACGGTCTGATGGCCGGGGTGCTTTATGCGCTGGTCGCGCTGGGCTTTGTGCTGATCTACAAGGCCTCGGGAATTTTCAATTACGCGCAAGGGGTTATGGCCCTGTTTGCGGCGATGACATTGGTCGGGATCATGAACGGGCAGGTGCCCTTCGCGCATTTGATCAACGCGACCTTCGGTACTCATGTCTATAACTTCGGTTGGAACATCCCCGCCCTGCTGGCGATCATCCTGACAATGGGCGTGATGGTTCTGCTGGCCTGGTGTGTGCAGCGCTTTGTCATGCGGCATCTGGTTGGGCAGGAGCCGATCATCCTGTTCATGGCCACGATCGGTCTGGCCTATTTCCTTGAAGGCGTGGCCGACCTGATGTGGGGCTCCGAGATCAAGACGCTGGATGTGGGTCTGCCGCAGGGCATCAACCTGTGGATCGACGAGGTCACCTTTAACATCTTTGGCTATGGCTTCTTCATCGACAACCTCGACATCGTGGCAACGGTGATTGCGGCGCTTCTGGTGGCGGCGTTGGTGGCCTTCAGCCAGTACACAAAGCAGGGGCGGGCCATGCGTGCTGTGGCGGATGACCATCAGGCGGCACTTTCGGTCGGGATCTCGCTTAACTTCATCTGGGTCATGGTCTGGTCGGTGGCCGGGTTCGTAGCGCTGGTCGCGGGAATCATGTGGGGCACCAAATCGGGCGTGCAGTTCTCGCTGTCGTTGATCGCACTCAAGGCGCTGCCGGTGCTGATGCTGGGCGGGTTCACCTCGATCCCCGGTGCCATCGTCGGCGGTCTGATCATCGGTGTGGGCGAGAAGCTGTTCGAATTCTCGGTTGGCCCGCTGGTCGGCGGCGCGACCGAGAACTGGTTTGCCTATGTGCTGGCGCTGATCTTCCTGGTGTTTAGACCGCAGGGTCTGTTCGGCGAGAAGATCATCGAGAGGGTGTAACGCATGACCAAGCTGATCGCCATCATCAACGTGATCGCATGGGCGGGGTTCTGGGCCTTTGGCTATATCGCGCTGACCTCGAATGACCTGACTGACAGCCAGCTGACGATTGCCGCGATCCTGGCCTTTGCCGGTCTGATCATGGGCGTTCTGGCCTACCTGAAACTGGTGCGCGCCTCTGAGGCGAGCGGATATGCCAAAGGGTCCAGCCAGCTGGACGCCGCGACCCGTAACCGGGCGCAGGAAGAATGGGGAAAGTAACAGATGTTCTATCGTGAGGCCGGAGATTTCAAAACCTCCTACGTGGATGACAGCCAGACTTTCCCGATCAAGTTCGACCGGTACCGGTACTATGTCGTTCTGGCGGTGGCGTTCGGGATCATTCCGTTCATCATCAACGACTATTGGGCAAACGCCCTGCTGCTGCCCTTTCTGATCTATGCCATCGCGGCGATCGGATTGAACATACTCGTGGGCTATTGCGGGCAGGTCAGCCTTGGTACAGGCGGTTTCATGGCAGTGGGTGCTTATGCCTGCTACAAGTTGATGACCGCATTTCCAGATGTCAGCATGTTCATTCATGTCCTGTTGGCTGGTGGTATCACAGCGATTGTAGGCGTCTTGTTCGGCCTGCCTTCCCTGCGGATCAAGGGGTTCTATCTGGCGGTGGCCACGCTTGCGGCACAGTTCTTTCTGGTCTGGCTCTTCAACCGGGTGCCGTGGTTTTACAACTACTCGGCCTCGGGTCAGATCAACGCGCCCGAGCGTGACGTGTTCGGCATCATCATCTCGGGCCCGAACGCCCCGGCCTGGGCGACCTACCTGTTCTGCCTGATCTTCCTGACCTTCAGCGCGATTATTGCGCGCAACCTGACCCGCGGCACGACCGGGCGGACATGGATGGCGATCCGCGACATGGATATCGCCGCCGAAATCATCGGGGTGAACCCGTTGAAAGCCAAGATCAGCGCTTTCGCTGTCAGCTCGTTCTTTGTGGGCATCGCAGGGGCCTTGTTCTTTGCCGTCTATCTCGGCGCGGTCGAGGTGGGCGAAGCATTCGGCATTCAGAAGTCATTCCTGGTGCTGTTCATGGTGATTATCGGCGGATTAGGCTCGATTTTCGGGTCTTTTGCCGGGGCGGCCTTCCTCGTGCTGCTGCCGGTTCTGCTCAAACTGGTTGGCGTCGATCTTCTGGGTTGGCCGACCGATATCGTTGCCCATCTTCAGCTGGTGATCGTAGGCGCGCTGATCATCATGTTCCTGATCCTGGAACCCCACGGTCTTGCACAGTTGTGGCGCGTGGCGAAAGAGAAACTCAGACTCTGGCCGTTCCCGCACTGAGGGCTGGCCCAATCATAAAGACGGGTGATCAAGCCCGAACTCAATATCGGATCAATCAAGGGAGGAGACACCCGATGAACAAGAAACTGGCAACCGTGGCGCTGAGCGCCCTGATGGCGGCAGGACCTGCGATGGCGGATCTTGTGTTCCCGTCGCTCAGCTATCGAACCGGGCCCTATGCGGCTGGTGGTATTCCATTCGCGGACGGTTACGCCGACTATTTCACGCTTCTGAACGAGCGGGACGGTGGCATTGGCGGTGTACCAGCAAACGTGATCGAATGCGAAACTGGGTATAACACCGAAAAAGGCGTGGAATGCTATGAATCCACCAAAGGTGAAGGCGCGCTGGTGTATCAGCCGCTGTCGACCGGTATCACCTATCAGCTGATCCCCAAAGTGACCGCCGACGGCATTCCTCTGCACACGATGGGGTATGGCCGGACCTCGGCTGCGAACGGCAAAGTGTTCAGCCACGTGTTCAACTATCCGGCCAACTACTGGAACGGTGCGTCCGGTGCGATCAACTATCTGCTGGATGAAAATGGCGGTGACCTGAGCGGCAAGAAGATTGCGCTGGTCTATCACAACTCGGCCTATGGCAAGGAACCGATCCGGACGCTGGAAACTCTGGCTGAAAAGCATGGGTATGAGCTGTCCTTGCTGCCGGTAGATCACCCAGGCCAGGAGCAGAAGTCGCAATGGCTGCAAATTCGCCGCGAAAAGCCTGACTATGTTATCATGTGGGGCTGGGGCGTCATGAACCAGGTTGCGGTTCAGGAAGCGGCCAACATCCGTTTCCCGATGGAAAACTTCATCGGTGTCTGGTGGTCTGGCGCGGAATTCGACGTTCAGCCTGCTGGTGAAAAAGCGACCGGTTACAAGGCGCTGACCTTTACCGGCCTTGGCATGGACTATCCTGTCTATGACGACCTGAAAAAGTACGTCGTTGACTCGGGCAAGGCTGCGGGTGCCGGCGATCAGCTGGGTACAGTTCAGTACAACCGTGGTCTTTACGCCGCCATGCTGGCAGCCGAGGCTGTAAAAACGGCGCAGGCGATGCACGGAACCGCTGATATCGACGCGTCGATGATGCGCGACGGCATGGAAGCACTGGAAATGACCAACGCCAAGATGGAAGCGCTTGGCATGTCCGGGTTCGGCCCTGAATTCTCGGTCTCCTGCGAAAACCACGGCGGCCCCGGCCTTGTCGGTGTTGTGCAGTGGGATGCGGCGACTGGCGCCTGGAACCCGGTACAGGACTTCAAACCGACAGATGCCGAAGTTATCGGAGCGTTGATCGAAGAAGATTCCGGTGCCTACGCAACCGAAAACAGCATCTCGCCACGTTGCGAGTAAGGCATGTTGCGCCACGGATGTGATCCGGGGCGTTCAGACAACCGGAGCGGCGGGTCACCTGCCGCTCCTCACGAATAGCCCCGGAACGGGCAGGCATGAGGAAACGCGCTGATGCTGGATGCGGCACAAACCACAGACGTGCAGGCGGAAACCCTGCTTGAGGTCAATAATATCGAGGTGATCTACAACCACGTGATCCTCGTGTTGAAAGGCGTCAGCCTGAGCGTTCCAAAGGGCGGCATCACAGCGTTGCTGGGCGGCAATGGCGCGGGCAAGACAACCACGCTCAAGGCCGTATCGAACCTGCTGCATTCCGAACGCGGAGAAGTCACCAAAGGTTCGATCAAGTATCGCGGTCAGAACGTGCATGAAAGCGATCCGGCCGATCTGGTTGAAAAGGGTGTCATTCAGGTGATGGAAGGCCGCCACTGTTTCGAGCACCTGACCGTCGAAGAAAACTTGCTGACCGGCGCCTACACCCGCAAAGACGGGGCGGCTGCGGTCCAGCGGGATCTTGAGATGGTTTACGCATATTTTCCCCGGCTCAAGGAACGCCGCCGGTCGCAGGCAGGCTATACTTCGGGTGGGGAACAACAGATGGTTGCCATGGGGCGGGCCTTGATGTCGCGGCCCGAGACGATTTTGCTGGACGAACCCTCAATGGGTCTTGCTCCGCAGCTGGTCGAAGAGATTTTCAGTATCGTGAAGGACCTCAACGAAAAAGAGGGCGTGTCCTTTCTGCTGGCAGAGCAGAACACCAACGTCGCCCTGCGCTTTGCACATTACGGTTACATTCTTGAATCCGGGCGTGTCGTGATGGATGGCCCGGCAGCCGACCTGCGCGAAAACCCGGATGTGAAAGAGTTTTACCTGGGCATGTCCGACGAAGGCCGCAAAAGCTTTCGCGATGTGCGGTCCTATCGTCGTCGCAAAAGGTGGCTGTGAGCGGATGGAGGATATGGCTATGACCTATTTCGACGCACTCGAAACACGCTCGGCAGACGAACGCGCCTCGGACCAGGCCAGGGCACTAGTGGAGCAGATCAAACGCGCGATGTCGGCCCCTGGATTTGCGTCGCATCTGTCAGAATCAGACACTAATAAGGTAAAATCAGTTGAAGATTTGCCGACATTGCCGGTTCTGCGGAAATCGGACCTGACCAGAGCACAGGCCAAACGCCCCCCGTTTGGTGGATTTACAGTGAAACCGGCGCGGCATTTCCATCATGTGTTCCAGTCGCCGGGACCGATCTATGAGCCGGGCAGCACTGATCACGACTGGTGGCGCATGGGCCGTTTCCTGAATGCCGCGGGTGTTGGCGCAGGGGACATTGTCCAGAACTGTTTTGGGTATCACCTAACCCCAGCCGGTATGATCTTTGAAAATGGCGCAAGGGCTGTCGGCGCGGCTGTTCTGCCCGCAGGAACCGGACAAACCGAGTTGCAGGTGACTGCCGCCCGCGACGTTGGCTGTACGGCCTATGCAGGCACGCCGGATTACCTGAAGGTCATTCTGGACAAAGCCGACGAGATGGGCGTTTCACTGCATTTCTCGAAAGCCGCCGTTGGCGGTGGTGCCTTGTTCCCGTCTCTGCGACAGGACTATGCCGACCGGGGTATCTCGTGCCTTCAATGTTACGCGACAGCGGATCTGGGCAATATTGCTTATGAAAGCGCCGCGATCGACGGGATGATCATCGACGAGCACGTGATTGTCGAGATTGTGACACCTGGAACCGGAACTCCGGTGGCACCGGGTGAGGTGGGTGAGGTCGTGGTGACCTCTCTCAACCCCGATTACCCGCTGATCCGCTTTGCGACAGGCGACCTGTCCGCCGTGATGCCGGGGATTTCCCCCTGCGGTCGCACGAACACCCGGATCAAAGGTTGGATGGGGCGTGCAGATCAGACGACCAAGATCAAAGGTATGTTCGTGCGTCCGGAACAGGTTGCCGCTTTGGTCGACAAGCATGAGGAAATCGTCAAGGCTCGTGTCATCGCCACCCGCCAGGGCGAGATGGATTCGATGACTGTCCAGATCGAAAGCACAGGCGGGGATGATACGGCATATGCCAGATCGGTGGCCGAAGTGCTGAAACTGAAAGGCGCAATCGAAGTCGTGGCCCCCGGCTCGCTGCCCAAAGACGGGTTGGTGATCGAGGATCAGCGCGTCTACGAATAGTGGTGAACAACAGGTCTGCGGCAGTTTGTGCCGCAGATTTGTTGACCGACGCACTGGTGTTTCCGAGCATTTTGGTCGATTAAAGGCGTACCCTAAGCCTTTGCCAATCAAAAGCCGGGATAATGGCCCAGATCGACTATTCAGAAAACGGATCACGCAATCGCGGTGTACGCGGCACACGGCTGTTGGCCGCAGTTGCTTATCTTGTGGCTGCCGCATGCCTGTTGCCCATGGTGGCCGTGGTTCTGGCGGCAGTGACGGGCGGGACAGATACGATCTCGCACCTGATGGACACGGTGCTGCCCAGCTATACTGTGACGACCCTGATCCTTGTGGTGCTGGTCGCGGCGGGTACGTTCAGTATCGGCACGGGCGCTGCCTGGCTGGTGACGATGACCCGCTTTCCCGGTGTCAGGATCCTTGAGATCGCGCTGGTCTTGCCCTTGGCTTTTCCGGCATATGTGCTTGCCTATGCGTACACCTTTATTCTGGATCATCCGGGTATCGTTCAAAGCACTTTGCGGGATGTAACGGGTTGGGGGCCGCGCGACTATTGGTTCCCTGAAATCCGTTCGACCGGGGGCGCTGCGGTGATGCTGATTCTGGTGCTGTACCCTTATGTCTACCTGCTGGCGAGGGCTGCGTTCCTGCAACAAAGTGCTTCGGCGTTTCTGGCTGCTCGGGCGCTAGGCAACAATCCATGGCTTGCGTTTCGGCGCGTCTCGCTGCCGATGGCGCGCCCGGCAATCGCCGGTGGTGTGCTACTGGCCATCATGGAAACCATCGCCGATTTCGGAACCGTGTCTTATTTCGGTGTGCAGACCTTTGCGACCGGGATTTACACCAGCTGGTTTTCAATGGCCGACCGTGCGGCGGCGGCGCAGCTGGCCTGGTGCCTGCTTGTCTTTGCACTGATCATGGCTGTGGCCGAACGCACCCAGCGCGGTAAGGCAAAATACTATCAGGCCGGAAAGAAACATGCTTCCCAACCGGCGGAACACCTGACCGGTCTTCGCGCTGTCGCGGCATTCCTGTTATGTACGATACCCGTTATCTTCGGGTTTCTGTTGCCCGTTATCATACTGGTCGAGATGGGTTTGGAATCGGAACAGAACCTGCTGTCGCGGCGCTATATCGGTTTCATCCAGAACTCGCTGATCCTTGCTGGCACGGCCGCGGTCGTCACTGTCTTTGCGGCGATCTGTGTCGGGTTCTTTCAACGTCTGAGACCCGGGCGCGCGTCGTCGGCGACGGCCTACATGGCGCGGCTGGGATATGCCGTGCCCGGTGGCGTCATCGCAGTCGGCTTGATTGTACCTTTCGCCAGCTTTGACAACGCGCTGGATGCCTGGATGCGGCAGACATTCGATGTGTCCACGGGGTTGTTGGTTACCGGTTCAATCTGGCTGCTGGTCGCCGCTTATATGGTGCGATTCCTTGCCGCTGCGCTCAGCGCATATGAGGGGGGTCAAAGCACGGTTCATGCCAATATGGATGCCGCGGCCCGGTCGTTGGGGCAAACTCCGCTGGGGACATTGCGGCGCGTTCACCTGCCCATTTTAACGCCGTCGCTGCTGACCGCGCTGTTGATCGTCTTTGTGGACGTGATGAAGGAATTGCCTGCCACCCTGATCATGCGCCCGTTCAACTTCGACACACTGGCCGTACAGGCGTACAGGCTTGCCTCGGATGAGAGGCTTGAGGGCGCCGCCGTGCCGTCGCTGGTCATTCTGGCGGTCGGCCTGCTGCCGGTAATCCTGATCTGCCGTCAGGTTGGTCGGCGGTAACACTTGTGTTGTAAAAGCTGAGCAACAGCGCATCAGGCTTGATTCAAACATGATTTCCGGCAAGGCTGGTGGTATGAACATGCAGCCTCCCAACCGGTTTTCGGCAAACGCAGCGCAGATGCCCGTGGCCTTTGACCGGCATGAGATGTCGCAAATCCTGTCCGTTTATGGACGGATGGTCGCCGCCGGAGAGTGGCGAGACTATGGCATCTCAAACCTGCGCGACATGGCGGTATTCTCGATCTTCCGGCGCACCGCTGAGCACCCGATCTACCGCGTCGAAAAGCACCCGCGCCTGAAGTCCCGGCAGGGTATGTACTCAGTCATAGGTATGGATGGCCGTATCCTGAAACGCGGCCATGATCTGCGCGCGGTACTGCGGGTGCTGGAACGCAAGCTCATCCGGGCCGTAAACCCGGATTAGAGCCTTTTTCGCGCTGTAACAGGTCCGTCGCCCTGATCCTGAATGCGCTGAATCGCCCGGTCCATTGGCTCGTACACAACCGCCATATGGCTGGCGTTCGCATGTAAAATCATGTTGTCGCCCGAAACCCAGGCCACGTGCCCTTTCCAGAACAGCAAATCCCCACGCTGCGCAGGTGATTCAGCTGACAGGACAGCGCCCAAGGCTTGTTCCTGATCGCCGCTGTTGCCGGGGCAGGGAATACCGCAGGCCAGCAGCGCGGCTTGAACAAGCCCTGAACAATCGATGCCGAACCGGCTGTTGCCGCCCCACAGATAGGGCGTGCCCAGGAACAACTCGGCCACGGCAACCGGATCACGCGGTTTTTCTGCAATTGGGGCCGTGTGAACCTTTGGGACAAAACCAAACTCGGTCTGCACAAACCGATCCGTTTCGGCAGTCGCATGGATTTTACTTCCGAAACTCAGAGACAAGAGATCGCAGCTTTTTATATCGCGGGCCGCGTAGGCATGTGTTGCAGGCGCATTGATCCAATGAGTTGCAGGCATATCCTCGGACAGGTGGTCTGTTTCCAGCCAACCAGCATATCCGTCTTTTTCCGCGACGATCCTGCTCCACCCGCCGTGGTTTTCTTTGACATGAACCGCGTCCCCCAGCAGCAATTGCCGGTCACGCGGCCCGTCAGGGGCACGCAGCAGGTCGACGACCGGTTTGGATACGCGGCGCTTGGTCATAATCCCAATACCTCCGGTAATGCCGACAGCACTGCGCGTGAGCCCTGACCCAGACCGCCTTTTGTGCGGCCGGGTTCATTGCTGGGTTGCCACGCGTAGATGTCAAAATGGATATAGCGGCTGGACCCTACGAACCGGCGCAGAAACAGCGCGGCGGTGATAGACCCGGCAAACCCGCCCGAGGGGGCATTGTCCAGATCGGCAATGCCGGGTTCGATCATCGCCTCGTAGGGTGTGTGAAAGGGCATTCTCCAGACCGGATCAGCGGACGTTTTGGCCGCTTGTGCCAAGGCCACGGCGCAGCTTTCGTCGTCGGTGTAAAACGGTGCCAGATCAGGGCCCACGGCCACGCGCGCCGCACCGGTCAGCGTTGCCATCGAGATCACCAGATCGGGATTCCCTTCATCCGCCAAAGTCAGCGCATCAGCCAGAACCAGACGCCCTTCGGCGTCGGTGTTGTTGATTTCGACGGTCAGACCCTTGCGTGAGGTCAGGATATCACCGGGGCGGAAGGCATTGCCTGATACCGCGTTTTCAACGGCCGGGATCAGAACCTGCAGTTGCAGGGGAAGGTCCAGCGCCATGATCATCCGTGCCAGTCCCAACACATTGGCCGCGCCACCCATGTCTTTTTTCATCAGGCCCATGGATGCGCCCGGTTTCAAATTCAGCCCGCCGGTATCGAAACATACACCTTTGCCCACCAGTGTCAGTCTGGGGCCACTAGTGCCCCAGTTCAGCTCGATCAGCCTGGGGGCCTGTTCCGCGGCCCGCCCTACTGTGTGAATCATGGGAAAATTCTGGTCCAGCAGCGCATGGCCGGTGATCACGTTGCAAGACGCGCCGAATTCATCCGCCAGAACCTCGACCGCTTGCTGCAACTGATCCGGTCCCATGTCCGAAGTGGGCGTGTTGACCAGATCGCGCGTCAGAGCCTCGGCATTTGCCATGGCTTCGATACGGGCGGCGTTGATGCCGTCAGGTGCAATCAATGCCGCTGACCCTCCGGTCTGGGACGCATATCGATCAAAAGCATAGCCGGTCATCAGCCAGCCAAGACACTCCATCTCCAATAAATCCGCAGGAATGCCCGAAGCAATGCCGTAGGTGCGTTCCGGCAGGGCCATGGCCGCCGCGGCAAGGGGGAACCGTTTGCGCACACGTTTTTCTTCGGTTCCGTAACCGGCCAGCGCGAATTCAATTGCGCCGTTCGTGGCTGGCACAAGCAGGACCTGCCCCAGCGCACCGGAAAACCCGTTTGCTGCGACCCAGGACTGCACGCGCTCGGGCTGATCCAGAAGCCAGCCGTCCAAATCCGGCTGCGCGATCACATGAAGCGGTACGGAAGGGTCAGAGGATGGGGCGAAGGACAGTGTCATGGGCGCCTCGACAGATTGTTTCTGTGCACAGACTAGCCGCGCATATTCTGCCCGCAACCCCTGTCAGACGGAAAGGTCCTGTTGATCCCAGACGGCTGTCAATGACCGCTCACCAACGCGGATCAGACGTCCCAGCGTCGCGCCTGCGGCTACCGCGTCACCGACATCGACGGCCTGCGCCACGTCACCTGCAACCCTGGCCAGAACCGTCATCCCGACCTGTTCGGAAATCGCAACCAGGGACCTTGCGCATTTGCGCAGGTCGGCCCATTCGCGCTGACGCCAAAAGCGTTCGCAGTTCGACAGGCGCACTGCCAGTTCTTCGATGGTGCGGCACAGCACATCCAGCGCGTTCTTGTCGCCCAGTTGACGGTAAAGGCCACTTAGTTGATCCGAATCCAGACGGACGGATTCCTTGTGTTCAAGCGTGATTATTTTTTCCACCACATTCACCCTATTTCTGACGCCCCCACGGCGCAGGTTTGATACTGGTGACAAATTCCTTTGCAAAACCTTGCAGAGAAATCGGATAATTGCTCGAATTTTCCTAGAATTCGGTTTAGAGGATCGGTCAGCGACAAGAACGGGGACACCGTAATGGAATTTGCCAAACCTTTGCCGAGCTATCTGGTCACGCGGTATCACGGCTGGAAAGCGACCACGTATTCGGAAAACCAGGTCTGGTTCAAGCGGCTGGCAGATGAAGGGCAGCGGCCCCGGGCGATGGTGATTTCCTGCTGCGACAGCCGGGTCCATGTGACCTCGATGTTCGGTGCCGATCAGGGCGATTTCTTTATCCACCGCAATATCGCCAATCTGGTGCCACCCTATGCGCCGGACGGCGATCATCACGGTACCAGCGCAGCAATCGAGTACGCCGTCACTTCTCTCAAGGTTGCGCATCTGATGGTTCTTGGCCATTCGCAATGCGGTGGTGTTCAGGGCTGTATCGACATGTGCAAGGGTCAGGCGCCGCAACTGGACGCAAAGGAAAGCTTTGTCGGTCGCTGGATGGACATTCTGAAACCAAAATTCGAACTTGTCGCTGATATCAAAGACAGCCTCGAACAAGCCCGGCAGCTGGAACGCCAGTCGGTTGTTGCGTCGCTTGAAAACCTGATGACGTTCCCGTTCATCTCGTCAGCGGTCGAACAGGGCACCCTGAGCCTGCACGGGTTGTGGACCGATATCGGCGCTGGCGGGTTAGAGAGTTTCGACCCCATACAGAAGAAATTCGTTCCGGTCTGACGACAGTTCATAGTGAAAAAATGATGCGGAATACGGCTCTGTTTCAGAGCCGTTACTTCGTATGCTCCACACATGACGTTTGAATCCGATCTAGGGCTCAACCCCATGTCCCGCTGGATGGAGTTGATGATGGATAAATGGGTTGGCGGCGATTACGAGCGCGGGTTGAATAATCTGAAAGTGCTGATCGAAGATAACACCTAGACCCTTCTTGAGATCGCAACATGCGCTCTGGTATGCCCACCAAGGCGGCGGAGACCTCGCGGATTAGTCCAAGCGAAACCGCGCGAATTTGCCGAAATGGTCGGATCCCATGAACGGGCGCAGTTCGACTGTTCCGGTTGTTCCCTTCGGGAACAAAAGGTTGTCGATTGGCAACGGTAGGTGCCATCTGCCAAGATCATGAGTGTTCAGGACGGCCCCAAAACTCTGGTTGTCTGCTGCCGCCGCGATCCGCCGGACGCTTGCACCCCAAGGAACCATGTTGAAATCCCCGGCTATCAGAACCGGGCCATCCAGATCCGCAATGCGTTCCGCAATGATCCGGCTTTGGGTTGATTGGTCATAAGGAAAAGGCCAGTTCAGGTGGATCGATACGATCCAGACCAAAGACCCGTCCGGGGCTTCGACTTGTATTCCGACAAGACCATGACCTTTCAGGCAGAGCCCGGACCCTTCGACAATCGGCAAAGTTGTCAGGATGGCAACGTTTTGTTCGGGACGAAACTCACAGATCACCTTTTCGGGGTAATGCTCGAACAGGTTGCTCATGTATTCGCGGTTGTGACTCGAGACTTCCTGCAACGTCACGATCTGAGCATCGGATGCAATGATGTCGTCGGCCAGCGAATACCGGGGCCACGCCCGGCTCATGAGGTTCTTTTGATACAGGGTCAGACACGGACCGTTGCAGTCCTTGGGCGGGGCGGCGAAACTGGTTGCGATTGATCCCACTGCAACAGCGGCAATGGCCAGGGTGACCAAAGCAAGGTATCTGGCGCGCATATACAGCAGGATCGCCGCACACGGCAAAAGCAGAACGCCGGCTTGTGGGCGGAAAAGCGCAAAGGAATCTCCGACCGCCAGGAACTGCCCGGTAAACCCGATGAGGATAAGCCCAACCAGAATGCCTGTACATCCTAAGATCAGGTATCTTCCAATTCTGCGTTTGGTCGAATTTCCCATGCTCTGCCCCTGATGCCCTGTGCAGGGCACCACCTGTTGTCTGTTCTGTCCCATCCATCGCGTTCAGGTCGGTGATTAGCTGGCAAGCACGCCTGAATTTGTCAACTGGTCGGCAATTTGGATTGCCGTCAGCGCTCTGCCGATGCTTGGGGTCCGGTCGGTGCCTTGATGGGTGCGGCTGATGAAATAGACGGCAAAATCCGAGCGTCTTTGGAAGCTACCTCAGGTCCATCCCCTCGGGCCAGTTCAGTTCAAGGTTCAAGGTGATGTTTGCCTTTTGATCGGGGGCAATATCCATTTCCCAAGCTAGAATTCCGCGTTGGTTGTCCACATTTTCTTCATTTGGGCGCGGATTGGCGTTCCACGTGATTTCCAGATCGTCCTGCTCGGAATATGGAACCCGGTCCAAAAGGCGCAGCGGCCAGGTTTGGTCCGTCAGGTTTTCAATGCTGATTTCAGCCTGTTCGATCCGTTGATTGGACCGCGAAATGATCCCGGTGTCACCGCTGCTGCGGTTCAGGATCTGTCGCGAAAGTGTCAGACCATGGATGGGACCAAATCCCATCTCGATTTCTTCCCGAGGGCCAATTTCCTGCGACCCTCCGGCAGCAACAAGAATATCGTCTACAAACACCGCGCGGCAGCCGACTCCAGAAGCCTCTGATCCATTGGGTTTGTGAACCGCGCGGTCCGATACGCTGTGTCATCGCGCCAGGGCACGCCAAGCGCAAAAACCTCGGCAGATTGGGTGATTGAGTCCAATGCGACCTCGGTAATCTCATAACCAGTGGAAACCGAGATGAGATTTGGCAAAGTATATGTGATACCGGTGCCTTCTACTGACGAGGTCAACATCGTGCCTATGGATGTCTCTTCCACTATAACAGGTGCCTCGACAACCGCTTCTGCCAATTTCCCGAAATTTCCCTGTTCTGGTTGCGGTGGCGGTGTTTCGCGTATCCAATGTCGCACTGAAGGCAGCCATGATGCAGCGCTCTGCCCTGTGGGGGCAATAGTCGACACATGCATCGTAACATCGCGCCAGTTTTCACCTGTGTCCTGCGTGATCAGGATGTTGCGGTCGATCCGAACTGTGGGCGCATCGCCGGTTGCCAAATGAAACTCGTATCCCGGAGACCATTCTGCGGCATAGGAGTCGATGTAGGACACGGTCAGAGCACCCTTTGTTGCCGTGTCGGAGGTCACGTCGATGGCAACGAATACATGGTCATCAGCTTCGGGGATCAGTGCTGCCAGATCAGCCTGAGCAATCAACAAATCTTCTTCCAGCTGTTCCAGTTGCCGCTCGACACCTCGGGCTTCGATTTCCGCCGATTGGGCTTCTTGCTCGGCGCGCAGAGATTCCTCGGCGATCATGCGGGTGATCTCACGCAGCGTGTTTGGGTCGGCAGGCAGGCCTTCATTCTGTCCCAATTGACCAAGAAACAATAAGGATTGGCGTGCAGCCTCGGCGCGTAAACGGGTGGCTTTTGCCTTGTCAGTGACAGCAGTGATCTGATCTTCGATGGCTTCGATCCGGTCCTCGGCCTGCATTACAGCTTCGCTTTTGCGGTCCTGTACCGGAAGGTTTTCAAAGCGCCGCAGCAACGCGGTTTGTGTCAGACCTTCGGTCAGAACCTGAATTGAAAACAACTGATTTTCGTCACGTGCGGGAATGCCCTGCAAGATCAAACGATGGTTGCCAGCAGGAATATCGTAGGCCCCTGTGCGGATAATGTCGGCTCCTCTGGGGTAAACCGTGACCTCACTGACTTTGGTGTCGATCAAAAATGTTTCAGCATTCAGGACAGTGGGCGCAAGGGCCAGAAGGTAAATCAGGGGTCTCATAATCACTCACGGAAATCAGGGGCTATCTTCCCGCAAGGGTTGCAGCCCGGATGGTCGACTGCAAGCACAAAAAAGGGCCGCCTGCAAAGGGCGACCCTTAGGGGTTTTCAGCGTTGAAAGCCCTCAGCCCTTTTTCAGGACCTCACGGCCCAGCAGTTCGGCGATCTGAACCGCGTTCAGGGCGGCACCCTTGCGCAGGTTGTCGCTGACGCACCACAGGTTCAGACCGTTTTCGATAGTCGAATCCTGGCGGATGCGGCTGATGAATGTGGCAAAGTCGCCTGCGCATTCGATGGGCGAGACGTAGCCACCCGCTTCGCGCTTGTCGATCACCATGATGCCCGGCGCTTCGCGCAGGATATCGCGGGCTTCGTCTTCGTCCAGAAACTCTTCGAACTCGATATTCACGGCTTCGGAATGGCCGACAAACACCGGCACGCGGACGCAGGTTGCAGTGACCTTGATCGACGGATCGACGATCTTCTTGGTCTCGACAACCATCTTCCACTCTTCCTTGGTCGAGCCGTCTTCCATGAAGACGTCGATCTGCGGAATGACGTTGAAGGCGATCTGCTTCTGGAACTTCTTCGGGGCGACCTCGGTGGTAGGGTTGTAGACGGCCTTGGTCTGATCCCAAAGCTCATCCATGCCCTCTTTGCCGGCACCCGAAACTGACTGATATGTCGACACAACAACGCGCTTGATCTTGGCGCGGTCATGCAGCGGCTTCAGCGCGACAACCATCTGCGCTGTCGAGCAGTTGGGGTTGGCGATGATGTTCTTGTTCTTGTAGTCGTGGATCGCCTGCGGGTTACATTCCGGCACGATCAGCGGAATGTCCGGGTCATAGCGATAGAGCGACGAGTTGTCGATCACCACACAACCCGCCGCAGCTGCCTTGGGGGCGTAGACTTTGGTCGCCTCGGAACCCACGGCAAACAGCGCCATGTCCCAGCCGGTGAAATCGAACGTGTCCAGATCTTTGGTCGTAAGGGTCTTGTCGCCAAAGCTTACTTCGGTACCCAGCGAGCGACGGCTTGCCAGGGCGGCAAGTTCATCAACCGGGAACTGGCGTTCAGCCAGAATGTTCAGCATTTCGCGGCCCACGTTGCCCGTGGCGCCGACGACTACGACGCGATAGCCCATTTCATGTCTCCAAAGTTAAGGACGCGCGTTCATAGCCGCGTTGCGGCGAAGAAAAAAGGGCTATCAGCGGGGTTTTCAACGACTGATGCTGAATTCAAGCGGTTCAATCGTTCAAAAGTCGTTCATATAGCGCAACCAGCGTCTTTGCTTCGCCCTGAATGTCAAAATTCTGCTCGACATGGGTGCGGGATGCCTGACCCGCTTGTGACAGGGAATCATTGCATTTCAACATCTGGGCAATCGCCTCGACCAAGGCGGGAACATCATCGGGGGCCACCACCTTGCCAGAGGATAGATCAGTTATGATCTCGGAGAACGCACCGACATCTGTGGCTACAACCGGAACACCGCAGGCCATTGCTTCGAGTGGGGTCAAACCAAATCCCTCCCACCTTTGTGGCGCAACAAACAGGTCCAGAACCTGATACCATTCAGCAATCTGATCTACGGTCACCTCGGGCTTGAAAAGGATGCGATCCGACAAGCCAGCCTTTGCGACCTTATCCTTCAGTTCGGCCAGAAATGCGGTGTGTTTCTCGGTTGCCCGGCCCATGACGATGCCTGACACTGTGTCGAACCGCCCGCACACGTCAATCATGGCGTCGACAAAGGCATCCGTGCCTTTTTGGTGTCGAATACGGCCGTAACACCCTAACAGTACCCCATCCGGCAGCCCCAGCCGAGCACGGACGGCGGCCTTGTCTGAAGGCGGAACGAAGTCTTCTACGTTGATGCCATGCATCACCACCTGCGAGTCTCGCTCAAGATACCCTGCGGTTTTGCGCGAGGTTGCAACGACCGCATCCATCTTTCCGATCAGCCATTTGGTATAGCCTGTGTGCGGCCTTTGGGACGCGCTTGTGAACAGCATTTTGAGCTTTAACCGGAACACATCGCGCAGGATAAGCCCCAGCAACATCTCGGTGTTGCGGCGTGCGTGCCAGACCCGCCTTTTACGACGCGACAGGAAGGGCAGTCGACCCAGCGGGATGTGCGGCGTGTCGGCGGGCAGACCCGGTCCAGTGGCGGCGATGTCGATCCATTGCGCCTGCAGAGGAACCAGCCTTGCGATGGTCGCTGTTACGCCCGAAAGTCTGCGTTTTAGATTTGGGGCTATGACAACGGGGTCTTTCAACGGACTCTCCTGATGGCTGCGTCAATCCACACTATCCCGGCTGAATAGATAGATCACGCAACCAATGGCAAGGGTGACTGCAAAAAACCCGAATATTGCGGTGTAGGGTGCCGTTGATCCGTCTTGCACTGTGGCTGCGTGAATACGTCCGGTGACGAATTGAGAAATGCCAACGCCGCCGATGCCGAAAAGATTCAGCAATGTCACACCACGCCCCACCAGATGCGGAGGCACGAAGGCACGGCCATGAGCCATGATGACCGGAAAGCTGGCACCGGTAAAGCCGATCACGGCCATCAGCAGGACAGACAGCCATGTTGCATCCTCGATCCACAAGCAGAGCAAGCCCAACGCAGCTGCGCCCAGTGCGTTGCCAGCGAAAACCACCCATTTCCGGGTACCAAAAACGCGGTCCAGCGGTCCGTAAACAAAAGTGCCCGCAATCATAGCCGCACCCATGATCAGCGTTGCAGTGCCGATCTGAGTGGCACTTAAGCCAAAGACGTCGTTCAGGTACGGCCCGGCCCAAAGCCCTCGCAGCGCAGCAGAGGGGGCGTAGGCAACCAGCATCAGGGGCAGGATCAGCCACAGGGCAGGCTCCTTCAGCAGATCCAGCAGGGATCCCTTGTGTTCTGTTTCGACCTTCGCCGGGTCGTGAACAGTCAGCCACAGGCCCAATGCGATTGCGGCGGACACTGTGGCCAACCCGACCATCGTTGCACGCCACCCCATCCATTCCACGGCAAGCGCGGTTGGATAAGAAGCCACCAGATTTCCAACGGACCCTGCGCCCAACATCACGGCGGCCAATGTGGCAAACCGCGCCGGGGGGTATTCACGCGCAAAGATATAGTAGGAGGCCATTAGGACCGGAGAGCACCCGACACCGATCAGGCCCATGGCTATGCTGATGTGCAGGGGCGTTGTTGCGGCTGCAAAAACCGCCGCTCCACCTGCCCCGCCGACCAGAAGCAGCGCGGCGGACGTGAGGCGTGGGCCAATCCTGTCCAGCGCCCATCCGACCGGGATCTGCAAGACGGCGAATACAATAAACCAAAGACCGGAAGCAAAGGCCAAATCTTCGGGCATGGCACTTATGTCACGTTCCAGATCCAGGCTGAGAACCGCAAGGAAAGCGCGGAAAAATTGGCTGAGCACATAGCCCAGGCATAAAACCACCAAACCTGCCTGCATCTTCAGCCCTTTCCTGCTCGTCCGAGGAAAATGCTTGGCACGCCGTGATGCAACGCACAAGCCTGTGTATTATGTTTCAAAGTCAGGACATGGCTCGCCTTCCGGCTATCTTTGTCAAAACATTGACTTCGAGGGGGAGCATGAAAGACCTCCAGTTCACATTTTACGAAAACCTTCCCTTGCAGCGCGATTTTACCCGCCTGGCAGACCCCGCACAGTTTTCAAAACTGCCCGATGATTGGGTTCTGGGTGTTGCTGACATTGTCGATTCAACAGGCGAAATCGCGCGGGGCCGGTACAAGACAGTCAATACTGTGGGCGCTGCGGTAATTTCGGCCATGATCAATGCAATGGACGGTGCGCTGTTTCCATATGTCTTTGGCGGCGATGGGGCGGGATTTGCTGTCCCGCCCGGAAAAGCTGAAACCGCCCGGACTACGCTGGCGGATTTGCGGCGCTGGGCAGATGAAGAGTTCTCCATGCCATTACGGGCGGCGCTGGTGTCGGTGGCTGATATTCGCAAAGCGGGTAAGGATCTGCGCGTTGCTCGCTATGCACCCTCTACCGGAGTGGACTACGCCATGTTTTCCGGCGGTGGTCTGGCCTGGGCCGAGGCCGGGATGAAAGCCGGGCAAAATATGGTCACACCCGCAGGGCCAGGTGCGCAGCCGGATCTGACAGGCCTTTCTTGCAGGTGGTCCAACAGCCCGGCCCGTCACGGTCAAATCGTTTCATTGGTCGTACAGCCCACACCGTCAGCAACCGAACGGGACTTTGCCGATCTTGCGCAATCCGTCTTGTCCGCGTCGGAAGCGCTTGAGCGTGCTGGCCATCCGGTGTCGGAAAAGGGTCCGCCCATGACATGGCCTCCACCCGGCCTTGACATCGACGCACATGTGTCGCGCAACGGGCGTCATGTGATTTTGCACAAGCTCGTCCTGCTGGTTCAAAACCTGTTGATCGCGGTATTGTTCAAAACTGGCCTGCGGATGGGACGCTTTGAGCCGGACCATTACAGACATATGGTCAGTAGTAATGCCGATTACCGAAAGTTTGATGACGGGCTGAAAATGACGCTCGACTGCGATCCGGACACATTGCGCCAAATCGAACACCTGCTTGAAGAGGCGCGTCGCCGTGGGAAAATCAGATACGGTTTGCACGCACAGGACGAGGCGATGATGACATGTATCGTCCCCTCGGCCACACGGGATGACCATGTGCATTTTGTTGATGGAGCCTCGGGCGGCTATGCGCAGGCCGCTGCGGCCATGCGCACTTGAGTGTCTAGGAAGGTTTCCATTGCGCGGCCAGCGCGCGTGCCGCCTGTGCCAGCAGCATCACATCTATACCGACCGCCAGAAATTGGGCGCCCATGTCCAGATAGGCCTGACGCGCTTCGTCATTGGTGGCAAGGATGCCCGGCGCTTTGCCTGCGGCCTTGATCCGGGCCAGGGCGTCCGCGATGACCGCACGCACCTCGGGTGCGGCGCTGTTGCCCTTGTACCCCATGTCGGTTGACAGATCAGCGGGGCCAATGAAAACGCCATCCACACCTTCGATTTGAAGAATGTCATCCAACGCGGCCACTCCGGCGCGGGTTTCTACCTGCAACAACAGGCAGATTTCCTGATCTGCGGTCTGGATATAGTCGCTTGTCGACCCATACATCGTGGCGCGCGATGCCGCTGCGCCAACACCCCGCACCCCGTCCGGTGGATAGCGGCAGGCACGGACCAGATCCTGCGCCTGCGCGGCGCTTTCGACAATCGGAACCAGTACTGTTTGGGCACCAGCATCCAGAACCATCTTGATCAGCCAGGTCTCTCCAACAGGGACCCGAACAACGGGATGAGATGCGCTACCGGCCAAAGCTGTCAGTTGATCCCGGATCGAGCGGATCTCATTTGGCGCATGTTCACCATCGATCACCAGCCAATCGAAACCCGCGGTTCCCATGATCTCGGCGGTGACGGATTCAGCAAAGCTCATCCAGCAACCAATCTGCTGTTCGCCCTTTATTAGAGCCTGTTTGAACATATTCTTTGGGGCTGACATGCTGAAACCTCATATTTGAGCCGGAGCAGGTGAGAAGGACATGAAATGGACCTCGGTCGCATCATCAACGGTCGTTCCTAATTGTCCAGCCTGAAATCGGCCCGCATAACGTGCGAATACGGGAGTGGGCGCTGCTGCTGCGTGTCGGGTTGCTTGCTTATATCCCGGATTTCGGTGATAATTTTCTTATGACCGACGATCTCCCTCTGACGTCGCGATCTTTGCCCATTGCGCTTTTGCGGGCGCGGGAAAAGGTTATGGGACCCATTCGAGCAATGCTGGCTGACGCTGGTGTCACGGAACAGCAGTGGCGGGTGTTGCGGGTGTTGAATGAAGAAGGCCCGCAAGAGCCGACCCACATCGCCGATCGCGCCTGCCTGTTGCTGCCAAGCCTGACGCGCATTCTGCAAAAGCTGGAGAACCGCGGACTGATCACGCGGCGCAGCCATCCGGCAGACCGACGGCGCCAGGTTGTTGAGATCAGCTCAAAAGGGGTTCAGATCATTCGTGCCAATCTGGCTGCAAGCACAGCCCAGGCGGAACGTATTCGATCTCAGCTTGGACCGGACAAGCATGAGTTACTGCTGGATCTGCTGAACGAGTTGAAGGACCTCGAATCTTGATTATTCTCACTGCATCCGGTGTCGTCGGCAGTGACCCCGCCGGAAACTGTAGGGGGAGTCTCCGACGGGGCGGCCAGACCCGGACTGGTCGTTGGTGCCTGGCCTAAGACCGGTTACGTCAAACCTGACGGTCCGGCCTGTGCTTCGGAGTATCTGAAAAGCCTGTGATGTGGCTCTGAACAGGGTCTTTTGGCCCTTGGGGGAGGGGCCTTGCACCTATACTCTCCGAAACTGGTTTAGGCAGTTGCCGACCGGTAAATGGGTCAGCGTATGGTTTGCCGACGTCACTTTGGTGAAATGCTTTACCAAAGCTGCTGTTTTGAATTTTGACACCGCACCGAAATCGGCGCGGGCCTGACTACCTGAGGATTTTGCCCGGCTTTTGGCTGAGCCAAGAGTTGTTTCGACCTGTTCGTGTACTGGTGAGACCATAAAAACTGATGAAACCAATTTTTGACACGGCGTCAGTCAATCAGGTCAGAATTGAGCCGTTTCACGCTGAAACACCACTTCGAGATTGGCGAAATACAGCGTGTTTTCCGGTCTTGCTGGCGGGTCTGGCAGACGTAATATGGCAGCTACGCAACCTTCAGGGACTATCATGCCAAACAGCCTGTTTTCGCTTCCGGACCCGATCACCATCCCCGTTGTCGGCGCAGCGGCCGGATATCCCATTGGACGGATTTTCTGCGTCGGTCGAAACTATGCAGCCCATGCCGCCGAAATGGGGAATGAGGTGGATCGCGAGGCACCTTTCTACTTCACCAAATCCGCCCCGAACTCCGTACTCTCGGGTGCGACGGTTCCTTATCCTGCCGGGACCGAAAATTACCATCATGAGATGGAATTGGCATTGGCCATTGGAAAGCCCGTGTTTCGCGCCACCAGTGCGCAGGCGTGGGAAGCCGTTTATGCCTATGGCTGCGCCCTGGATATGACGCGTCGTGATCTGCAAATCCGCGAGCGCAACAAGCAGCGGCCCTGGGATCTGGGAAAGGACGTCGAAAACGGAGCGGTCTTTGCCCCGTTGACGCCAGCTGCCGACTGGATCCCGGAGGATGACAAACGCATTCAGCTAAGCGTAAACGGAGAGTTGCGCCAGAACGCGACCCTCGAGGAGCTGATCTGGAAGATCGACGAGATTGTCATGCACCTGTCCGGCTTTTACCACCTGCGCCCCGGTGACCTGATTCTGACCGGTACACCGGCTGGTGTTGGTCCGGTCGTTGCGGGGGATGTTCTGACAGGTAAGATTGATGGGCTGGAGCCGGTCAAGTTGACCCTGTCAGACGCAGAATAGGCCCTAAATAGGCTCTTTCAGCCAGCCCTTGGCGAACGTCACATGTTCCACACCGGCCAGTCGCCGCACCCGGTCCAGCTCGGCGGTCAGGCGTCGGGTACGGGCATCTGACCAGCGCAACCCGCGCTCGGGCCAGAGCGCTTTGACGTGCAGCAGATCACGATCGCGGTGGGCCTTCATATCGATACGGCCAATCATACGGTCGCCTTCGAGCAGCGGAAAAACGTAGTATCCATAAGTTCTTTTGGCCTCGGGGACGAAAACCTCGATGCGGTAGTGAAAGCCGAACAGCCGCTCGGCCCGGCTGCGGTCGCGCAGCATGGGGTCAAACGGGCTGAGCACGCGAATGCGGCCTGGTGGCTGCGGTACTTCGGTCGTCAGATCTGGGCGTGCGAATGTCTTGCGCAAGCGCCCATCGGCACAGGTAACCTCGATTTCTTCAATGTCGCCACTTTCCAGTGCCGCTGCGCACCAGTCTTTTGCCTCAGCCGCGCTGACGGTGTCCCAGAAAGCCGCCAACTCTCCGGATGTTGCAAATCCCAGCCGGTCCAATGCGGCGTTGCACAGCCAATCCACGGTCGCTTCGGCATCACAGGGCGTGTTGCCGGGGCAGAGATGTGTTTCAATCACGCGCTCTGTCAGATCATAGCGTTTCTGGAACCCATCCCGACCGACGACAGTGAGGGCACCCGAGCGCCACAGATACTCCAACGCGGTTTTCGATGGGTGCCAGTCCCACCACCCGCCCGAGCCCTTCTTTTCATCCTTGCCAACATCCGAGGACGACACCGCCCCATGGTCGCGGATGTGTTGCAGCACTGTGTCAAACTGCTGTTCGAACCCATCCCGCCGCCAGTTCTTCCACCGCGCCTTCAACATATCCGCATCCCGCTGAAAGCGCAGATGCCAATGCTGATAGAACTCCATCGGAATGACCGCCGCGTCATGCGTCCAGTGCTCGAATAGCGCATTGTCCCTTTCATAGAGCCTTTTAAGATTGGCGCTGCGATAGGCGGGCCGGCGAGAGAACAGGATCATGTCATGGGCACGGGCAACGGTGTTGATGCTGTCAAGCTGAACGAACCCAAGCCGGTGGATCAGGTCCAGAAGCGCGGAACCTTTGGCCGAGCCCGAGGGTTGTTCACCCAACGCGTGTCGGTCCATGAAGGTGGCCCGTGCCGTCCGGTTGTCGAGCCTTTTCAGGGATGTGTTCATCGCCGTTTCAGCGTGTCACCATAACTGATCGTGGGGGTCAGAGTAACGCGTGTCTCGATCTCGGTATCAGGATTTTCCAGACGTTCGGCGATGATCTGGGCAGCTTGACGGCCGATTTCCAGACGACAGGCATCCATCGTAGCGAGTTTTCGGGGCAGGCCCTGCAAAAGCTCGACATTGTTAAAGCCTGCTAGGCCAATCTGTCCCGGAATATCGATACCCTGTTCCAACAGGTACAGCAGACCACCGGCCCCGATCATATCGTTCGAGTAATACAGAAAATCCAGCTCGGGCGAGCGTTCCAGCATGGCCTGGGTCATTTCGCGCCCTTTGGCCAGGGCTGATCCACCGGAATAGAACTCGCGATCCTCGATCTCGATCCCGTGCTTGCCAAGAACTTCGGTAAAGCCTTCGAACCGCTTCCGTGCGCGGTGATCCAGTGGCATCTTGGTGCCCATGAAACCGATATGCTGATATCCGGCCTTCAGGATTGCCTGCGCCATCTCGCGCCCCGCGCGGCGGTGTGAAATCCCCACCATCGCATCCACCGGCTTGCCATCCGTGTCCATGATCTCGACCACCGGAATACCCGCCGAATCCAGCATGGCGCGCGCGGCTTCGGTATGTTCAAGCCCCGCAATGATCACGCCAGAGGGCCGCCACGAGAGCATCTCGTACAGCACTTTTTCCTCTTTCTCGGGCAGATAATCGGTTACCCCGACCACGGGTTGCAATTCGGTGTCTTCCAACACCTGGTTGATGCCTGTCATCACCTCGGGGAAGACCATGTTCGAAAGTGAAGGGATGATCACCGCGATCAGATTAACCCGGCTGGACGCCAATGCGCCCGCGATCTTGTTGGGGACATAGCCAAGCTCTTTGGCGGCGGCCAGAACGCGGGTGCGGGTGGCGTCAGACACATCCCCCCGGTTACGCAGAACCCGGCTTACCGTCATCTCGGATACTCCGGAAGCCTCGGACACATCACGAAGGGTAAGCGGGCGTTTGGTTTCACTGTTCACGGGAGGCACCTGCGTTGTTATTTTGTCCGATGGTAGCGTGATCAGGTCGGCGTGTACAACAATTGTGCAAAGGCGATGACAACCCGGAAAATCCCGGTTACAGAGAGCCTGGCACGGCCCCGTGGCTCAACTGGATAGAGCAGCCCCCTCCTAAGGGGCAGGTTGCAGGTTCGAATCCTGCCGGGGTCGCCAAAACCACCTGAAAAATATGGCTTATTTACAGGACGTTGTGCGGAAGACTGCAAAAAGTCCCGTCAGCTTTCGGGCCGTAATCGACTGAAACGGCCGATTTCTCGTACAAGACCTGTACAAAATTCGCACGTTTGTGCGTATTTCGGGGGCCAATCATGAGCCGCCATAGCTTTGATCCCGAAATCGCGGGACGTGTTGGCCTGAACGCGGCGGTGATTTTCCAGAACATCACCTTCTGGATCGAGAAGAACCAAGCCAATCGCCGCAACCTTCGAGACGGGCGGTATTGGACTTACAATTCGATCTCGGCCTTTAGTGAGTTGTTCCCCTATCTGAGCGAAAAGCAGATCCGAACAGCGCTCGAAAAGCTGGTCAGCGCAGAGCTGATCATCAAGGGCAATTTCAGCGATGATCGTTATGATCGGACCTGTTGGTATGCCTTGGGCAACTCCATTTGCCCAAATGGGCAAATCGATCTGACCGAAAGGGAAAATGATGCATTTGCCCCTGAGGGCAAGCCATCTGCCCCTGAGGGCAAATCCTATAAGAACAGATATAAACCATATCAAAAACCAAATCCTTCGCACGCGAAGGTAGCGGTGGAGGATGAGATTTCAGAAAAGATTTTGTCCGCCTACCCCGAGGATCGCGTTCGCGGCAAAGCGGTTTGTAACTCGCAAATCCGCCAAGCGCTGGCCGACGGAGTGGACGCCAAAGACCTCGAGGACGCCGTGCGGACCTATGCGACCGAGAGCGAAGGCTTCACCCGCTCCAAGGTGTGCTTCTCCGACAATTGGTTCTCCTCTGGCCGTTGGTTGAAATACCTTCAGGAGGTTGAGGAGGCGCGAGAAGCGGGCAAAGCCAAAGAGGCTGAATTGCTGAAAGGTTTGGCCGATTGGGTCACGGACAAGCATCCCCTTTGCCGCCACATAACACCCGGCCAAGTGACCGCTTTGCTAGCCGCGAACCTAGTCAGCTCAGCTGAAATCGAAGCGGCGGGGCTTAGCGCATGAGTGCGATCGATCTCCACAAAGAGCAGAGAGCAAGGTTACCCACCGATTACATCGGCGGGACTTGTGAGGGGCGGCCAGCCTCCCCTTCAAACCCCAACCAAACGCACGCAAGCGGCGTCAAAGAGGGCCTTTCCGAGAGCGTGATCTTTCGATGCACCCCGTCGGAAAAGGCCGCGCTTGTGGCCAAGGCGCGCGCCGCTGGCCTGCCCAATGCCACGCTGATGCGCGAGGCATTGGGGCTGACCGAGGCACGTCGGCGCAAGCCCGTCCCCCGAGTTGACCCGAAGCTGACCTTTGCGATTGCCCGCGTCGGCGGCAACCTCAATCAGCTCTCCCGCTGGATCAACGGCGCGGTCAAATCCGGCTGCGCGAGCCAGATCGATGCGCTCAAGGTCACGACGCAGCTTGTGGCCATCGAGCGGCAATTGGCGCAGATCGTGGCGGCACACACGGGCGGTGGCGAATGATCATGTCGTTCTTCTCCACCGGTACGGGAGGCGGTGCAGCCCCCATCGACTACCTGACCGCGCGCGAAGTTCTGGCCTATGACGAGAACCGCAATCTGATCCGTGATGATAACGGCCAGCCGCAAACCAAGATCCGCGACCCGCTGCCCGAGGTGCTGCACGGCAATCCTGATCAGACCCGCGACCTTATCGATGCGAGCCCCAACAAATGGAGCTACACGGCAGGTGTGATCAGCTTTGCCGACAGCGACGATCCCAGTCCCGCCGCCCAGCAAGAGGCCATTGAGCTATTTGAGGCTCTGGCCTTTGCTGGGCTGGACAGGGATCAATACGATTGTCTCTGGGTGCGCCACTCGCATGAAGGCAATGTCGAGCTGCACTTCTGCACGCCACGCCTTGAGCTGAGCACGGGCAAGACGTTGAACATCGCACCGCCAGGCCATGAAAACGCCTTTTCCAGCCTGCGTGATTTGATGAACAAGACGCACGGTTGGGCAGACCCTTTGGAGCCAGATCGCGCTCGCGAAGTGAGGGCGACGATTGAAGCGCCGACGCGCGCGCAAGGTCGCGAAGCGCTGCACGATTGGATCCTCGATCAGATCAGCGTCGGCACCATCACCGACCGCGCCAGCATGATCGATGCTTTGGCCGATGCAGGCTTTGATATCCCCCGTGCCAGCAAGAATTACATCACCGCCAAAGACCCCGACACCGGCGAGCGCTGGCGTTTGAAAGGAGAGATTTTCCATGACGACTGGCAAGCCGAACCGCCTCGCCGAGAAATTGAACGCGGACCTGGAGACAGTACGCAGCGACCACGCCGCCTTGATGGCATCTCAACTGGAGAGCTTCAGGAGCGATTTCAGCAGCATTGCGACCAGCGCGCTGCATACAATCGAGACCGATATCAGGTTCTTTCTGAGCGACAGCAGGAGCGAGTTGGAGAGGCGGAGCGAGACGATCAGGCGCTGGTTGACGATCTCACCCTGGGTGATCGTGGTGATGGTCTCATCCTGGATCGCGACAGTGCTGATCGCGAGTTGGTTTTGGGCGGGCTTGATCACGCGCTCGGAGATGACGAGGCTTGGCCTGACACGGATCGAACAGGCTGGGCAGACATGGGTGACGCTGGACCCCGACCGGACCGAATTGATGACCTGCACCATGGCCGGGACGCCGGTCATCTGTATCGAGATCAAGGAACCCTAGATGACACAGACCCTGACAGCATTGGAACGCGAATTGCTCGCATCCGTCGAGCGGTTGGTGACGGCCTGCAAGAGTTCAGCCAAGGAATTGCACGCCTTGGAGAAGCGCTCGACCAGCAGGATCGAAAGCAAGGTGAATGGCTTGGCGCATTGCGTGGCGCTATTGATGAAATCACATCTCACGTCCGTCACCACATTGGCCGACTTGCTGCGCGAGGAGCAGAATTACGCGACGCTGCAGGCGGGGTTAGAGACCAGCTGGAAACTAGCGAAAGACGCCGAGAAGCGACTGAAAGAGAGTTAGACGCGAGAGATAGCCACCGCAGCGCCGGACATTCGCTTTGATCTAACTGCAAATGTTGGCGTGGTTCGAGGGTCTGCAGTGGGAATCTTAGATTCGTTCTGCAGCAATTCACCACACGTCTGCGATTTCTTTGCTGGGTGCGTAGCGGATAAACCGGAACTTCATGTAGAATGCAGCGAAGAGCTCGAAAGAGCCCAAAGTGTTTGATGCTGCAGAATGCACCAATGGCTGAAAACCCACGAAAAGCGGGCATTAGAAGACGCGCTTAGCGGCCGTCCAGTGATGGATTGGACTGGTTTGTTAGTAAAATCAATATCTTAATTTGTTCTGTGTACACTGTGTGTGCAACAAGAAATCGCGTTCTGGCGCACTCTGTCGGGCGTTTGGCGGTTGTGTGGATTAGATTCAATTGAAGCGCATTGGACCTGGAACGGCCTAGAGATCTCATCAACTCTGCAACGGCACGTAGTCATTTGTCCCTTGTAGAGCCCATCAAAGAGATGGTGAGACGAAGGTCGGCGTTTTCCCGTGTCGGTGGCGGTCGTTGCCATCTTCGTGCTCGCCGCTGCGATCACGCCTGCGGCGATCGAGCGTGCAGTCCTCCATGCGACAGCGACAGATGTTGGCTGAATGTACCTCTTGGTCGCGACGGGATTTGTCCTTTTCGTGCTGTTCCTTGCACTGACACGGATCGGGAGCAGGGGACTGAGCTCCTTGAATCAGACCGATGCTATGCCCTCGAACTCGATACTCATGCCCGTTGCGACCTGCGGCACGTAGTGGCAATGCGATGAGTTGTTGTCACGTCCTTCGCAGTGTCAGCCAGATCAGCAGTGTGATTCCGAGTATCGCGGAGAGCGCTGATCCGCTGAGAATGCCCAGCTTCGCCGCATTCAGGACGGACCAGTCGAATGCGAGGCCCGCAATGAACAGCGACATCGTGAAACCGATTCCCGTGAGAAACGAGCCGGCGATGATGAATGGCCACGACAGCCCAGGCGCGAGCACAGCGAGGCCTGAGCGGACCGCAAGCCAGCTGAACCCGAGGACGCCAATCGGTTTTCCCAGCACCAGGCCGACAATGATCGCCACGGAGACCGGTTGTCCGAAATCGGCACCGCCAATCGTGATGCCAGCATTTGCCAGTGCGAAGATCGGCATGATTGCAAAGCCGACCCAAGGGTGCAGCATCATCTCAAGACGTTCGACCGGCGAGAGCGATTCGGTGAGCGCTCGGCCCGCCTGACGAAGGTCATGATGGCCTGCAACATCCCCTTGCCGATGATCGCCGTTCCGAGCGGCGAGTACGCGCCCGAGGATCGCACGCAGGCGAATATCGCTCACCCAAATTCGGGTAGGCGTCATGAGGCCCAGAATGACACCGGCTATGGTCGCGTGAACGCCAGAGGCATCGAAGCACAGCCAGACTGCCGCCCCCATGAAGAAATAGACCGGGACGCTTCTGATCCCGAGGCGCGAAGCGGTTGCTACAACACCAATTCCCAGCAGGCCCAACCCGAGCGCCGACCAAGTCAACGCCTCCCCGTATCCAAGGGCGACCACGAGTATCGCACCGACATCATCAAAGATAGCGAGGGAAAGCAGGAACAGACGCAAGGTGGGCGGGATCCGGTTTCCGAAAAGGGCCAGGCACCCGATCACGAACGCCGTATCTGTCGCCATCACGGTTCCCCAGCCGTGCATCCCGGGTTGCCCGTACATCATCGCAAGAAACAGGGAGACCGGTACAACCATGCCACCCACTGCGCCTGCAAACGGCAGGGCGGCCTGTCGAGGGTTTCGCAATTCGCCCAGCACGATCTCCCGCTTGAGCTCCAACGAAAGCACAAAGAAGAAGAGCGTCATTAAACCGTCATTGATCCAGTGTCGCAGCGAGCGGGTGAAATCCAACGAGCCGAACGTCAGGCCAATGGGCGTCTCCCAAAAGCCCAGAAAGGCCTCTTGCCAAGGTGAATTTGCCAGCACCAAGGCCAGTAGAACCGCCAGAAGAAGGAGCCCGCCTGCCGCCGCTTCGATTTTCAAAAAGCGCGCAAATGGCTTTGTTATTCTGTCGGCGGCCTCGTGGGGCAGAGTCTGGGGATTGTCGATCATGGGATGAGCATACCATTTCCAATTGGAAGGTGCGCTGCCCGCACTTCAAAGCTCAGTAGGCACCTTCGCGCGTCTCTTTGTCCCAGAGATCATACATGCAAGGCTCAGTCAGACGGAGCGCGTGCCTCGGCGAACGACACAAGTCTGCGGCGATGCTCATCCCAGAGGTGGAGGTGCGCGCAGCGGAGGCTTTGCTGAAGCGTGATGCGTTTGGTCTGTGCCAGAATCTCGTGATCCTCGATCACCTCGGGCAGGCGATAAAACGGAATTCGACTGGCCAAATGATGAACATGGTGGACACCGATATTGCCAGTGATCCAGCGTAGAACGCCCGGAAGCTCGTAATGTGAGCTTCCGTAAAGTGCTGCTTCGTGGATGTTCCAATTTTCTTCGTGCTGCCAACTGGTTTCTTCGAACTGATGCTGGACATAGAAGAACCACATGCCGGCGACTGCACCCAAGAACATGGTTGGCAGGAAGACGAAAAGAACAACGTCCCATTCACCCAGCCAGACAATCAAGGTCAGCGCCGAACCAATGGCAGCGTTTGTTCCCATTGCGCTCAGCCAGTATCGCCAGCCCGACCGCATCAAGTGAACGGGCAGTCGGTTCTGCAAAAAGAACGTATAGAACGGCACCACTCCGAACAGGAAAACTGGATTGCGGATAAGCCGATAGAGCGCCCGGCCGAGCCACCCCTTTTCTCGGTACTCCGTGACTGTGAGGATCGGCATATCTCCGACACCCCGCCGGTCGAGGTTTCCGGTCGTGGCATGATGGATTGCGTGCGTTTTGCGCCAGACGTCATAGGGCGTCAGCGTGATCACGCCGATAACGCGACCGATCCAGTCGCATAGGCGCCGACTGCGAAACAGGGACCCGTGACCGCAATCGTGCTGGATCATGAACAGTCGGACGAGGAACGCCGCATTCACCAGTGCCAGGGCCATTGCCAGCGCAGTACTGATCGACAGCATCCACCAGGCGACCGCCCATATTGCCACGAACGGGGCCACTGTCACAGTCAGCTCGAAGATGCTGCGGGAATGGATTGGCTGTCGGTATTTCGCCATCGCCCGCGACCAGTCTGACGGAGCCAATTTTGGCTCTTCCCGCATCAGATCAGTCTGACCGGCAGCATTTCGCGGGCCCGGCTCCTTACCCGCAATGGACGAGGCCCGCGCTTGTACTGGGGGCTGCGGCGCGCTCAGAGGCTGAGCTTTACGGACTCGGTTGGTGGTTTGATCCGGTATCTCTTCTCGATCTCGCTCTTGGCGACGACTGTTGGTTGAATAGGACGAAAGCTTCATCGGCAATGGAAATCCTGTGTGATTGAGTGTTTACAGTTGCGGCCTCCGAACGGAGTTGCCACCAGCGATGATCTGGTTGATGAGGGCCGCAATAGATCGGTGCGTTTCCGTTTCGGCCTCCGATCCCTTGGCGTTCTCATGGGTTGCTGCGGCGTCGCGAAGAACACCTACGATCTCGTGCTCCGGCAGCAGTCCGCCATCGTTCAAGGCAAGCAGAAGTGCCTCGCATATTGAAAGGGCGGCCTGTCCTGAGTACTCGTTCAACGTAGACATCTTAGGGTTTCCCATCTCGTTTCGCGATCTGGCCCGAATTCGCGCCGGACCTATCCGTACTTCTCGCACGAAATGAGCTATGCTGGACTGATCGAGAGCAGTCGAAGAAACGATTTCCACGCGGCTGACGGACCTGTCAGGGAGAAGCTATGACACCATTCGTGACCAGCCCGCTCACCCGCAAGCTTTCGGCCTTTGTCGCTTTGTCAAAGGCGGAGTTGGATGTGCTCGAGCGCCTGCACCAGCGCCGCCGCTCCTTCGTCGCTGGGCGCGATATGGTCCATCAGGGGCAATCCGATCAAGCCGCCTATATTCTGTCCGCGGGTTGGGTCTGTTCCTACAAGCTCCAGCCTGACGGGACACGCCAGATTGTCGATTTTCAGGTGCCCGGGGATTTCCTCGGCTTGCGCAGCGTGCTGTTGCGCACCTCGGACCACAGTTTCGAACCCATCGTGGACATCGAGGCCGCCAAAGTGTTGAAGAGCGACCTTCTGGCGGCCTTCTCGGATACGCCGCGGCTTGCGACAGCCATTCTTTGGGCGGCATCGCGGGACGAGGCAATGGTGGTCGAACACCTTGTAGGGATCGGCAGGCGCGACGCGGACGCCCGGATGGCACATTTTCTGTTGGAACTGGGATCAAGGCTGGCACTGGTCGGTATGGGATCCAGAGAAGGATACGACTGCCCACTCACCCAGTATCACTTGGCCGATGTGCTGGGGTTAAGTGCCATTCATGTGAATCGCGTCCTGCGACAGCTGCGCGAAAGAGGGCTGGTGACCTTTCGAGACGGTCGCGTGTCCTTTGAAGACCATGCTGGATTGGTGGAACTGGCTGAGTTTGATGCAGCCTATCTGGACCAGACCGGACCGCTCCTAAAGTAAGAGGGCCGCCCTCCCTTGTTTGGCAGGCGGCCCCGGTGATCACGTCAAACGCCGGAGGTCACGCGAGGGCGTGGGTCGCCGCATCGAGTTCCTTGTTGGTCTCGGCGTCGTTCTTCGCCGTGTGCGCCTTCTCGGCCGCCTGGTAATGCTTCAGAGCGGCGTCCTTCTTCGGACCAGCGGGCGCCTTGTCCCACGTGGCCTTGACGGATTTCATCTTGTCGGCAGTCTTGTTCTGTTCGGGAGTCATTGGAATTGTCCTTTCCTGGACGCTCCGAGAATATGAAGCGTGCCGACATGCCGACCCTTTTGGGATCGGCACGCCGACGCGCAACTCGGGTACTCGGAAATCTTCTCTGCCACCAAATATTCGGCGGACATGCCTGACCTAGCCTTGCCAGAGGTCGCCCGCACTGACGCAGGTTAGTCCCGGCGTGCGACAGGTCGAATGACACCGCGGCACTCAGGCCACCATGGTCTGCTGGTGGGAGATCC
The DNA here is from genome assembly GCF_059612445.1 of Ruegeria sp. TASC047. NCBI lineage: Bacteria > Pseudomonadati > Pseudomonadota > Alphaproteobacteria > Rhodobacterales > Roseobacteraceae > Ruegeria > Ruegeria sp. TASC047. The sequence continues at coordinate 77,753 of NZ_JBXWQP010000028.1, read as the reverse complement.
TCAGCCAGGTGCCGTCATCGTCGAGGTACGTTGAGGCGCAGAGTGCCTTGTAGATCGACACGTCGGCTTTCTCTGCCGAGACCCGGTAGGTGAGAATGGCGATGTCGTGACACCGCATCACGCGCCGTTCGGCCATGACGACGGAGCGCCAGCCGGTGCTCTGCTTTAGATGGGTCCAGATCTGGTCACCCTGCAGGATGCCGGGAGGATAGGGGAAAATCATGACAGCGTTGGTTGCTGTCGTCGCCCGCGCATTGTCAGCGCCACTGGTCCAAAAGTGTTCCTCCATATCCCATAGTACGCCTTGTTCGCCAGGCGATAGCGTCCCGGCCTTGTGCGCGGAATGACCTTTTGTCTTGGTGGTCTGAGTGGAAATGGTCATTCGCCTGACCCAGACCCGCCAAACGTCAGCACTTGAAACAGCACAAAGATGATCGCGAGCACGGCCCAGATCGCGCCGCTTGTACCCGGGCGGCCATCCGCAACGGTCGAGGAAGCTCGCTTCAGGGTACCTGGCGTCGGGCCATCCGGGAGCAGTTGGCTCAAGTCTCGTGCGATCCTGACGTGATCGCTTTCGAGCGTGGGAACATCCGGAAATCGAGCAAGTAGCTTTCCCAAGCGTGATCCCGCGGCATCGCGCCCCAGAGCGACCAGCTCAGCGGTTTCTTTCCATGGATCGAGGCCGAGCCGCGCGAGCGTGGAGAGGACCGTCACGACATATCCGTTTCGATCCTCGCCAACGGACGCATAGAGAAATCGCTCGAACTCGGGTGGGTGCGGGTTGAGTACATTGGGGTCGGCCATTGTCATTCCATTCCTTGGTTGCAGGAACGCAGATCGCCCCTGTTTCCCAAAGGATACGCGTGGGTCGGTCTCCCCGCCCTTACACAGGTCAGTGCGCGCGACTGCCCCCGGGTAGGTCGCAGCCGGTTTGGTGCCCGGGACTAACATGCGTCAGTGCCAGTCGGACGATCCTGAGGTACAAGACACTAAATCGTTCGACTGTTCCGTCCCGGACTCAAAGGGGCCGTCGACAGTGATGAGCGACGAATCTGCCAACACCGCGGAGATCAGAGATGACCATGCGGTCGACCAGATCGACGGTGACGTTTTCGAACCCATTCACCTTGCCGGGATACCCGGGCGATTTACCCCCGGGCGACTACGAAGTTCTCGTCGAAGAGGAGCTTCTCCATGGGCTGAGCTTCGAGGCTTACCGACGGACGGCGACGTACCTGACAGTGCGCGGCAGGGGCAGTCATGCGGGACGCTCCGAGTTGAGGGCCATTTCTGAAAAAGACCTGAAAGAGGCGCTGAGCCGGGATGCGGCCACAACCGAAACGAACAATCACAGCGATGCGGCGCTTTCCCCGTAGGAGGACTTGAAATGAAAACTCCCGAATGGCTCAAACCCGGCATTTATGGCGCGCTGATCGGCGCGGTCTTCGTCGGTGTCGTCGGATTCACATGGGGCGGCTGGGTAACCGGCGGCACTTCGAATGACCGGGCGATGGCGATGTCCCGTGACGACGTCGTTGCCTCCATGGTACCGGTCTGCCTCGACATGGCGCGATCCGACCCGGCGCGGGCAGACAAGCTTGCAACAATCCGGGCAGCCTCAACCTACCAGAGGCGCGACGCTCTCATGACAGCCGGCTGGGCGACGATGCCAGGAACCGATGCCCCAGACCGAGACATTGCGCAAGCCTGCCTGAAGGAACTGGAACTCTGAGGTCATGCTGTTCAGAGCCGACGATGTGATGACGCAAAACGGATCGCACCGTCAAACGCGCGAGCCAGGCATCGCACCGAGTGCCAAAACCGAAATAGGAGCTTGCGATGCCTTCTGATGACAATGGACCGGAAGATCGCGGACCTTGGAAAAACAAGCAGACCAGCGTTCCCCCTGAGGTTGACGCAATACTCAGGCGGGGGCGGGATCGGCTGCACGGCATCCTGCCGGACGGTCTGCCACCGGTGAAGCGTCTTGCAATCGGGGCCGCCATTGCGCTTGTGGCGTTTGGGGCGTGGTCCTCATATTACACGGTGCCGAGCGACTCCGTTGCGATTGTCCAAAGGTTCGGGAAGTACGCGGCCGAGGTCCCTCCGGGGCTGCACTTCAAGATCCCGTTCGGGATCGACGTGACCACGTTGGTCCCGGTCAAGCGCCAGCTGAAACAGGAGTTCGGGTTCACGACTCCGGGTGCCTCCGATCCCTATCAGAGCCCGACGGACGGTCGCCGCGAGACCGAGATGGTGACTGGCGATCTCAACGCCGCGCTCGTGGAGTGGGTGGTGCAGTACCGGATTTCCGAACCCCGGAAGTTCTTGTTTGAAGTGCGCGAGCCAAGCGCGACCCTGCGTTACGTCTCGGAGTCCGTCATGCGCGAAGTCGTGGGAGACCGCACAGTCGACGAGGTGATCACCGTCGGGCGCCAGGAAATCGAAAGCGAAGCCCTGCTGAAGATGCAGGCGCTCGCGACCAAATACGCGATGGGCATCAGCATCGATCAGGTACAGCTGAAAAACATCAATCCGCCCCAGCCGGTTCAAGCCTCGTTCAACGAGGTCAACCAGGCACAACAAGAGAAGGAGCGGATCATCAACGAGGCCCGCCGCGAATACAACCGCGTCATACCTCTGGCCGAGGGCGAAAAGGACCAGCGCATCCGCGAAGCCGATGGCTATCGCCTGAGGCGGATCAACGAAGCCGAGGGCGACGCGGCCCGATTCACGGCCCTCCTGACGGAATACCGTCTGGCGCCCGAAGTGACCAGGCGCCGGATCTACATCGAAACCCTTCAGGATGTTCTGCCGGGAATTGGTTCCAAGATCATCGTTGACGGGTCCACGGCAAGCATCCTCCCGCTTTTGAACCTTGATCGACAGACAGGAGAGCAACGATGAAGACCCTTTCGCTTATTGCCTCGGGGATCGCGGTTGCCGGGGTCGTCGCTGCGTCATCCGCCGTCTACACGGTCGGCGAGGTCGAACAGGCCATCATCACCCAGTTCGGCAAGCCGGTCGGCGCGCCGATCACCGAGGCTGGTCTCAAGTTGAAACTCCCCTTCGTTCAGGAGGTTAACCGGATCGACAGCCGGGTTCTGGAGTGGGACGGCTCGCCATCGGACATGCCCACCAAAGACAAGCTCTATATCTCGGTCGATCTCTTCGCGCGCTGGAAGATCACCGATCCTCTGCAGTACTTTTTGCGCCTGCGCGACGAACGCAGCGCCCAGTCGCGCCTCGATGATATCCTCGGTAGCGAGACGCGGAACGCCGTCGCCAAGCACGAACTTATCGAGATTGTGCGCACGACCAGGGGCCGGACACCGCTTCGGGACACGCTTCTGACGGACCAGGAGCTTGCGCAGGACATTGGCGCTCTCGTTCCCATCACGAAGGGGCGGGCGCTGGTCGAGCAGCAGATCTTCGAGGCGGCGGCAGAGAAGGTGCGCGTCTTCGGGATCGAGCTTCTCGACATTCGTTTCAAGCGCATAAACTACAACGAAAGCGTGCGACCCAAGATCTATGACCGCATGATCTCGGAGCGCCGGCAGATCGCCGAACGCTTCCTGTCTGAAGGCAACGGCGAAGCGGCCCGTATTCAAGGCAACAGGGTGCGGGATCTGAACAAGATACAGTCCGAAGCCTATCGCGCCGTCGAGGAAATCCGCGGTGCCGCCGATGCCGCAGCAGCAGCAATCTATGCGGGCGCCTACAATGTCGATGCCGTTTCTGTGGAATTCTACGATTTCACCCGAACAATGCAGGCCTACGGCGACATGATCTCCGACGACACGACGCTTGTCCTGACGACGGACAGCGATCTGTTCCAGTTCCTGCGCGGTATGCAGGGCGAGGCAGACCCAATCCGCGACCCCGGTAGCGACCCGGGCGATGGTGGCGTGGCGTCAAACGGCAGGGACTGACCAGCGCAAGACCTTGCGACGCCGATCGTGACACGCTCAGATGTCGGCGTGGGCCGATAGTTTCGTGGCCAAAGGACGCAATCATGAATAGAGTGCATCAAGCGGAAGCGGCAGCGGCCGACAGGGCGGTGCCCCCACAAGAAGGCGATGACGCGGGGGGCGCTGAAAGGCTGTTTGCCCTGGGCTTGGTCCATTTCATCGAGCGTCTGTTGCTGGTTGTGATCGTGGCCATGACGCTCCTCGCCGTCACCTTTGAAATCGTGGCTATCTTTCGCCTTGGTACAATCCTGCTGGCCGATATTCTGCTGATGTTTCTCTACCTTGAAGTGATCGGAATGGTTGCGGTGTATTAAGCCAAACGCAATTCCGTGTTCGCGTATCCAAAATTCATTGCAATCACCGCAGTTGGTCGTCTGGTGGTCTTACAGGGCAAGGAAATGGAGCCGGTAAACATCCTGATCGAAGCAGCGGCAATTCTTCTGTTATCGATTTCCGCGCTCGTAATTATCTGGGCAATCGGTCAGCAGGCTGCACGGTTGCACCCAAGCTAACCTGCGTCAGCACAATCGATCCGCTCGGATGGTAGGAAGATGCGAAGACAGGCATCTCGACGAACCGATGATGCCTGCATGTTCGGACGCGAGCGCGGGTCGCTCCAGGGGCAATCCAACAACTTAAAGGGTAGAGCCATGGCACCAGCCGGTAGTCTTTCAAAGATTAAACCACAAGCGACCGATCTTGAACGGCGTGTTCTGGCCCATGAGCGGATCCTGCAGGCCTTGATCGCCTACATGGCCCGCACGGAGCCGCGGTTCATCGATCATTTGAAATCACGGTTCGTCGAACCGATGAGCATGGCGCGGCGTGAACACGATCACCGCGAAACCGATGACTACGCAGAAGAGTTCATTCGCGCGGTGATGCTCCTCGGAGAAGTGCGCGCGCGCAACGCGAAGGAGCAGGATGTGTCCGACAAGCAGCCCGAGCCGCCAAGACGCAAAGGAGCACAGGAGTCTTCCATGAACCGGCCAAAGCAGCGAGGCGGGGTTCAGGTACACGAAAGAAACGGCATCTGGGAGGTGCGGGTCGATGGCAAGTTCCGCGGCGACTACTACCAGAAGGAACATGCTCTTGCCGCTGCGGCCCTGCACAAGTTGTCGCCCCGATGACCGGTAGCACTCATCCGACAGTTCCACGGGACTTCTCGATCCAGGTGGCCGAGAACGAAGGCATGCCATCGATACCGAACTCAAAGGCCTCCTTAACACCGGTTGCACGCACCCGACGGCTGACCGGAACGCTCACACTTGGGCTATCGAAGACACCCGCAGCAACCGGCGGAATCTGGTCCGCCAAAGAGCAAGCGGCGATCAGACATCCCCTTGCGAGGCTGATCGCGAGGATGGCAGTTATAGCCGGTGTGATAGCGTCTCTCGCCTTCCCTGTGCTTGCGCAGGATGGCACGGGGCAGATACCGCAGGATGCTCAGCCGCCCAGCTATGGTGACGGTTGCATCGCCATCAATTTGCCGGAGAACGCCTATCTCGACCAACCCGGAAACCGGTGGAGCTGCAACCGAGGCTTCCGGCTCTCCGACGGGGCGTGCATCCTTGCACGGTGATGCGGATGTGTCTCGTCGCGGTGCGTCCGGCATGCGAGTGAGCATCGGGTGCCGTCTGCGCTACCGCATTCCACAGCAGACGCCCATGATCGCGATGCTGAACGTCCACTACTCGCGCTTCGGCGACCTGGAGCGCGCGGACTATCTCGTGACCTCCCCCAGCGTGCCGCTCGAAAGCTACCGGGATGGCTTCGGCAACTGGTGTACGCGCATGCTGGCTCCGGAGGGCGACTTTACCCTGTCGACAGACGGCATCTTCCGCGATACCGGCCAGCCCGATCCCGTCTTTCCTGATGCGCAGCAGCACGCGGTTCAGGATCTGCCGTTCGAGACACTCGTGTTCCTGCAGGGGAGCCGGTATTGCGATACCGATCTTCTCTCGGAGGAAGCCTGGCGACTTTTCGAGAACACGGAACCCGGTTGGTCCCGCGTTCAGGCGATCTGTGATTTCGTGCACAATCACGTGGCGTTCGACTACATGCAGGCAAAGGCGACGCGCACCGCAACGCAGACCCTCGCCGAGCGACAGGGTGTATGCCGCGACTTTGCCCATCTCGCCATCGCGCTGTGTCGCTGCATGAATATTCCGGCACGTTACTGCACCGGATATCTGAGCGACATTGGTGAGCCTCTCCCGCATCCGCCTGGCGACTTCGCCGCATGGATGGAGGTCTTTCTCGCTGGTGAATGGCACATGTTCGACCCGCGCAACAACAAGCCGAGGATTGCGAGAATTCTGATCGCGCGCGGCCGCGATGCCGCCGATGTGCCTTTGACCCAGACATTCGGCGACAACACTTTGACGGAATTCAATGTCTGGACCGATGAATTGGCCTGACTGACCTTGTTTCCTTCGCGGTGCACCATCGTAAATCGGGTAGCCAGTCCCCATATAGGTAATACCGATGCAAAGTATCCCGGTCCGGCACGGACGAGGAATTTAGCATCGGCCAATCAAAGGATCGATGACATGTCCTTCAAGGACCTGACCGCCAGGGCTGCGGCCGCAATGAAGCCGAAGCCTGCCGAAACAGCAAAGGCACCAGCCAAGGCGAACGAGCCCAAGGCCGTCGTCAAGGAAGTGCCAGCGAAATCCAAGACATCTTGAGACGTGCAAAGGCCACGCGCCCCATTCTCAAAGGGGGCGCGGGCCACCCGCAGCAGCAACATGGAGGATCACGACGATGGAAGATCTGACGAGCAAGACCGTCGCGGTGTTCGCCCGACCGTTCACTTTACCCGGCTTCAACGAGACGCTCCCGGAAGGAGAGTACGAGATCGAAACGGAGTCGGTTTCACCCCCGGATCAAGAGGATCCCGCAGCCTGGAAGGCCACCGTCCTGGTGAAGCTTCATCCGCGGACATCGTATCCCGGGCTTGCGCGAACCCTGACCGTTTCTCTTACCGACCTCGACCACGCACGCGCCAGAGATAAGCTTACGGGTAAGGCGCTATCTGACTTCTTCCTCGAGGAAATGCTGGCAGATCCAATGGTGCGCCTCGTGATGAAGGCTGACGGAGTCTCCGAGGCGCATCTGCGACATCTCTATTCTGGGCACCGAACGCCCCAGTCTGACAGGGATGTGCTGGACCCGAAGCCGGCGTACCAAGGAGCACGCGAAATTGCGCCAATCCAGGCTGCCGAGAACGAAGGCATGCCCTCGCGACCGGAAACGTCGCCGCCCTCGCGGACATGCCTCGTAGCAGAACAGATATGACGGCGAACAAGGCCATGGCCGAGGTGGCAGCGCCGGACATCGCGCCCGATAGGGCCTTGGGCGACATACCTCGAAAACGCCCTTGCCTGAGATGCGATGTTGTCTTCTGGAGCGAGGGCTTTGGAGAACGGATATGTCGGCGCTGCAAGGGGTTGAAAGCCTGGCGAAACGCCGTTGCCGTCAGCCCGGGTGCATCTCGCCGCCGCTGATTTCCATCGGTGCCCGCGCCGTCTTCCCAATACCGTACTGGACCCGTCAATTCGGCCTGTCTAGACATCGCTCGCATCACGCCGACCGATGTCTTATGGGGCGAAGGGGGCTGGGAACTTCCCCACCGTCACAGGAAACGCAGACGGCTCTATCACAAGGGCAGCTCTATCATTCGCCTGCGCCCAAGAAACCCAATCAAGAAAAGCCGAAGGTCTCTGCCACAGCCAACTGCGTCGCAGGAAGGCCTGCGCTGGCGATTGGTGGGAGAAAGGTAAAGCAAGACAGCCGTTCAGGGCGCGATTCCTGAAAAGCAGGTTTGAGCGAAATATAGTTCAACAGCCTATTGTAGAGATCTGCCGCGATAGCCATTTTTCATAAATTGGCACTCAGGTGTGGCGAGTGCCAATGTGTCCCTACGCATGCCATCCCTACCCGGAAATCTCGAAAAGGAGCATTTCCATGAAGTTTACCCCATTACATGACCGTGTCTTGGTCCGCCGTATTGAAGGCGATGAAAAGACCTCGGGCGGCCTGATCATCCCTGACAATGCAAAAGAAAAACCGCAGGAAGGCGAAGTCGTTTCCGTTGGCGCGGGTGCAAAAGACAACGCAGGCGCACGTATCGCAATGGACGTCAAAGCCGGCGACAAAATTCTGTTCTACAAATGGTCGGACACTGAAATTAAGATCGACAGTGAAGAGCTGATGATCATGAAGGAGAGCGACATCCTAGGCACTATGGCCTGAACAACGCTGAACCCTCACCCATTTTTTTAAGGAATACCGTCATGTCTGCAAAAGACGTCAAATTCGGCACGGACTCCCGTGATCGCATGCTCAAGGGCATCAATACGCTCGCCAACGCCGTCAAGGTCACGCTGGGTCCCAAGGGCCGCAACGTGGTCCTCGACAAATCCTATGGCGCGCCGCGCATCACCAAGGACGGTGTTACGGTCGCCAAGGAAATCGAACTCTCGGATGCGTTCGAAAAAATGGGCGCACAACTCGTCAAAGATGTTGCATCGCGCACAAATGACGAGGCTGGGGACGGCACGACCACCGCCACGGTTCTGGCCCAAGCCATCGTCAAGGAAGGTATGAAATCAGTCGCAGCGGGCATGAACCCGATGGACCTGAAACGCGGTATAGACAAAGCGGTCACCGCCGTTGTTGCCGAGGTCAAGGCAATGTCGCGGCCAGTGGGCGATAAGGCTGAGATCGCCAAGGTCGGAACCATTTCGGCAAACGGTGAAGCTGCTATCGGTCAACAGATCGCGGACGCGATGGCCAAGGTCGGCAACGAAGGTGTCATCACCGTCGAAGAGAACAAAGGGTTGGAGACCGAGACCGAAGTGGTCGAGGGCATGCAGTTTGATCGTGGCTATCTCAGCCCGTATTTCATCACAGATACCGCCAAGATGACGGCGACCCTGGAAGACTGCGTCATCCTCCTGCACGAGAAGAAACTGACGTCTCTGGCCCCTATGGTGCCCTTGCTTGAAGCCGTCATGCAGGCGAACAAGCAGCTCTTGGTGATGGCCGAAGACATTGACGGCGAAGCGCTCGCAACCCTTGTGGTGAACAAGCTGCGCGGTGGCCTGAAAGTGGCCGGTGTCAAAGCGCCTGGTTTTGGGGATCGCCGCAAAGCGATGCTGGAGGATCTTGCCATCCTGACCGGTGGACAGGTGATCTCCGAGGAAATGGGTATCAAGCTCGAAAATGTCACGATGGACATGCTTGGCGATGCCAAAAAGATCACAATCACCAAGGACACGACAACTGTGATCGACGGCGCAGGCGACAAAGAGGCTATCGCTTCGCGTGTCACTCAAATCCGCGCCCAGATCGAAGAGACCACCTCTGACTACGACAAGGAAAAGCTGCAGGAGCGGCTGGCCAAACTGGTGGGCGGTGTTGCGGTGATAAAAGTTGGTGGTGCGACCGAGATCGAAGTGAAAGAGCGCAAGGATCGGGTTGATGACGCCTTGAACGCAACTCGTGCGGCGGTCCAAGAGGGCGTCGTACCAGGCGGAGGCGTCGCACTTGTCCATGCCGGCAAGGTTCTGGAAGGGCTAAAAGGAGACAACGCGGATCAAGATGCCGGTATCAAGATCATCCGCAAAGCACTTCAGGCACCGTTGCGCCAGATTGCGGAAAACGCCGGTGTTGATGGCTCAGTCGTTGCTGGAAAAGTACTTGAGAACGCCAGCAAGACGTTCGGCTATGATGCGCAGCTCGACCGGTACGGCGATATGTTGAAGGCCGGTGTCATTGATCCGACAAAGGTCGTTCGGATCGCGCTGGAATATGCCGCATCGGTTGCCGGCCTGCTGGTCACCACTGAAGCGATGGTGGCGGACAAACCCGCCAAGCCGAACCGCCACGGCATACCCGACATGGAGGGTATGGAAGGCATGATGTAGAAGCGAACTTTTGCTCGCGGCCTTGGAACCAATCTTTATGAGCCGCGAGCAGCATATTCCTGAAGACGGCTCGCACCAGCGACCCGGCTTTTTATAGTCGCTCTGCCCCCTAAGTAGACCATGTCTGAAGGCTCCGCTTTCTGACATTAAATCGCTCCAAGCTGATCTGTGTCAGCGTCGAAAACTGGAATGTAAGCTAGCTAGAATATGCCCGCTGAAAATTCAGCAGGAAGTGTGTTTTCGAGTTTTAAAGCGGCGCGAAAGTTGCAGTTCCCTAAAAAAGAAATTCTTCTTTCGCGCGCCGCTCTTTCTCGAAGTGCCTAGGAAAGGACACAACAATGAAACTCAACCCCAATACCATCTCGGAAAAGATGAAGTCCGTTAAAGCCAGCTGTGGAGGCGCACCCTTCGGTGAAAAAAGAACGCAGGCCTGGAGACATTACAACGCTGCTGAGACCGCGCACAAAGCGAATGACGACATCAAGACGAAATACGAACTCGACGCTGCCAGGAAAGCCCTTGCGTAAAAAATAACGGCCGCGTGAAAAAGCAGGCCAGTTTGCGCAAATGCAGAATGTAGTGCGCCGGGACCTGAACCGCAATCTATGATGGATTGCCCTATCTTGATTGGAAAAAACGTGAAAAATGAAATTCTCGTAGCTGCCCTCATGACATCCGTCGCATTCTCCGCCCATGCAATGTCCGCCGAAATTGATACTGACGGCGACGGCATGGCATCCTTCGCTGAACTTCAGGTTTCATATCCTGAACTCTCCGAGGAAGTGTTCGGCGACATCGACACAAATGGTGATGGACTCGTCGACGACGAGGAAATGGCTATCGCCGTCGAGCTTGGCAACCTCGCGGATCCCGAAACCGATGCCTGAAACCAAAGTTTGGAGTATGCGCCATGCAAAATCGTGATTTGTTCAGATGGACCTTCACAGCGTCAGGGCTCTGGTTGATCTTGTCGCCATTTTTACTTCTTGGTGGCCAATCAGCTCTTAGCAATGCCGTCATTGGTGATGCAGGACTGCTCATTCTCTCGGGGCTTTTGGCATTGACCGTAGCGGGTTACGGCCACAACAAACATTACCTTGTCCAGACCTACCTGGGAGTTTCTTACGGTTTGATTTTGGTAGCGGCGCCTTGGCTGTTCGGATTCACTGAACCTATGACCGCCTGGAATGCCGGCGTCGTCGGAACGGCTCTGGTTCTGGCGGGCCTTTATGTGGTGTTTCAGAAAATGCCGAAACATCACGCATAGTGAAAAACATTGTGCGGGGCGGCAAACGCCCCACACTTTTAATCGTTGTCCTTGCCAATACTACTCACCCTGCATCTCTTCCGGAGATGGCTATTAGCCATTGACCGCGAGTCGAACGCTTCGCGACTTATGGAGGAAGGGACAGACTCTCCCATTGGATCAAAGCCATAACCTCTCGAACTGTGCAACTCGTGTGCAATTGCAGACGAAAGTCCGCAAAGCGCACGAAAGTAGCATCCTGTTCAAACGCAGCGAATTCACACTATGTCCGCTCAGCGGACCTTCGCCGCACGCCACATCAAGGTCTGCAACGCGGACCTTCCGGATATTAGATCCTTTGGATCAAACGGCACTGAACGGCCCTGAACCGACTTTGACCTAAATTGTGACGATTGGATGTTCAATCTCCACTAGCGACGTTGTGACAGTCTGTGCAAATGTCCGCTATCTCCTTGTTCTTCGCCTGGGCGCTCAGAACACAACCCGTGCACGCAGACCCAAGAGCGTAATGCTGGACTGCCCCGGATTGAGTAGCGGATTGTTGATGAACTGGATTGACGGGGTGATCTGTAAGCCCGGGGAAATCGAGAAGCGATAGAAGGCTTCCAGCGTCGTCTGGCTGCCGGGGATGCCGTTCGCTTCGGCCCAGTTCAGCCCGATCCCCGCAAGGTCGGTATTGCGGCCATAATAGCCGATCCCGGCAGACACGGATTTCTCGTAAAGCGCCGCCGTGCCCTTGGACCAGCCCGCCCGAACAAAAGGCATCCAATGGTTGTCGATGAACCAGGCTGCGGAGAAGGCTGCACCGTAGTCCTCGGCCCTGCTGCCATCATCGGCGGCATCCGCGTGCCAGAGCGTGAGGTGAACATTGTCGAAGTGAATCCGGTCAAAGCCCGAGGTGTAACCAATCTCAAGGCTTTTGAAGAGGTTGCCGTGGTCGAACACATCAAAATCCGGTTGTGCCGGATCCGCATTGGCATCGGCGACACTTGCAACCGCGTAAAAGTTCGAGCCCAGCCTCAGCCCACCGGCAATGCCAAGGCCCGCATTGGGCGCATTGATCGTCGGATTGGTATTGAATGCCAGGTTCTGAAACCCGGTATAGGGGCTGACCAGACCGTACACATCGACGAAATCGGTCACGTCGATCTGGCCGACCTGCAGAGTCCAATTGCCGTTTGCGCTGCGCTGGGTCCAGAACAGGTTGGTCAGCATGGTACCATTATCGTTGAACGCCGTGCCGGTGATCGACAAAGCACCGCCATCCAATCCCAAGAACTGAGGAGCAACCGCTCCGTAGGCATGGCGATGCTCGACCTTGAAGGTCAGCGAACCAAGTTCCGTGGCCTGCCATGATCCATAAAAACGCGCAATGCCGCCGCCCGCTTCGCCCTCGCCGATGTCCGAGCTGGAATTCTGTCCGAGGGTAAGATAGTCGATGTTGAACCGGAACCCTTGCTTGGCCAGCCGGTCCTTCCAAGCAAACCAGCCCGGGGCAATGTTGCGGGGAAAGGTGCTGCGGAACTGCGGATCGGTCAGACCATCGCCTTGCTCCAGATCGGCGGCAGTGGAAGACGGGCCGGAAAGGCCACTGCTCTGAGCATATGCGGCGGGTCCACAGAACACGGTCAGGGACCAGACGGCGAGAGTCCACAAGGCAGTCTTCATTTCGTCTCTCCGCAGTCCTTGGTCGAGAAACACAGCGTGTTGCCAGCACCCGGCAAGTTTCCTGTCATGTCCCGGATGCCGTGCATCATCAGCGTGGCAATGGCAGGCTTACCCTTCGTCATGGTGACCAGAACAATGTGATCCTCGGAAAGACCCAGATCCGGAAACTGCTCCCCGCCCGTCGTCGCAAGCTGGATGTAGTCGCGCCCGTTCCGGTGCTCGTATGCCATCGCCTGAACATGGCCATTGAAAACAGTGTACGGGCGATCCGACAGCGCGGCTTCGATCCGCGCAAACGGAGTGTCTCCGTCCAGCTTCCAGGCAGGCTTGTGGGTGAACAGGAATGTCCAGCGCACATTGGTGTTGTCGGATATCGCCTTCAGGACATACGCGACCTGCGCTTCGCTGATCGTCCCCGCGCTGCGATGGGGATGAGACGCGTAGGCCGTTTTCGAAAACGCTTCGCGTCCGTCGGATTTGTAAGTCTCCACCGCCTCTGCCCGCAGACGCGCTATGTTTGCCCGGTCGCCTGGCGGGGTATCCTCGGTGTCAAGCACCAGGAACAGCACGTCCTTGTAACGGAAATGATAGTAAGTCGGGCCATAGCGTTTTGCCCAGATCTGCCGGGAAAGGTCGGTGGACAGGTCGTGGTTGCCGCCGACGTAAAAGACGGGCGCGGGAATGTTGTTCACTTTCGCATCATAGACATCCCATTCCGCCTCGAACTCGGCCGGTTCGATCTCGCCTCCTTCGATAAGATCGCCGACACTGATCACGAAGTCCGGGCGCAACAGTTCCAGTTGCGCCATGGCCACGTCGAACACGCCGGTACGCTCGCCGCCGGTCAGGTCCGCATGAATCGCAAAGGTGAACTTGCCGGGGTCGCTGTCGAACCGGTCATGCGTGTAAGGGGCAGGGCCATCGCTGGTGGGAAGCGTTTGTGCTAGGACGGCAGCCGTGCATCCGAACGCTCCAACGGTCAGAGACAGAGTTGCCAGAACGATAGGGATGAGATTCATCGAACAGCCTCTTGGTGGATGCAGGTGCGGGGCGGCCGAGGGAACAAACAACCCCGCCTATGGCTCAAAATTGGTCGGTTCGCTACCAATCATTTGATAGCGTATTGGGTCAAAAGGATTTTCCGGATACTCTCGCATCGACCAGCGTCCAGCTTGTCTCCAAGATATTCGCCATCTTCAGCGGCCTTCTTCATCACCAGTGCCTTGGCTTTGTCGCCATCGAGCGATGCAAAATCTTTGGTCGTGGCGGCGACAAGAAGCGCGTACCGACCGTTGTCGTCATCCGTCATGAAGTTGTCGCGGCAATACTCCATGGCGCCCGCATTCGCGCCCAGCTTGGAGGCATCCGACACCTGTGCAAAGGTTGCCGTCGCGGCCATTAGCGCGCCGAGTATCAGACCAAAAGAAAATATGCGTTGCATGTTGTTTTCCTGTGTTTTCTTGAGCTTCATTTCGAATGGATGCAGGGCGGCCGAGGTAAAGAAACCGCCCCGCTGTGTCACCGCTAAGTGACGGAGCCTAGATCATAGGATCAGGGATAAACTTTCGGTTCTGAAACCGCTGGCCGGTACATGATGCTGTCACTATCGACCAACGTGTTCTTGTAGGCCCGCCCGTCCTTCATCACAAACTGCAGCTTGCTTTCGTCTAGGATCAGGTTGATGTCCTCCAGCGGGTTACCGTCCCACAGCAGGATGTCCGCATAGCTATCGGGCGCGATCCGGCCAAGGTGGTAAGTCGGATAAGGATTCTTCGGACCAGACCACCCCATCACGATACCGGCATTTCCGGTCCAGTGCTTTAGCGCTTGGGCGGGTGTAAAGCCCGCATCCACATTACAGGTGATGTCTTCCTTGATCTTCTCGACAAGACCCGGGCTGAACATGTCTGAGCCGCCAACGATAAACATCCCGTATTCGTTCATCCACTTGGACATCGCGCGAACGCCTTCACCGACCCTGACACCCTTGAGTTTCTGTTCGTGGGTGAAGAAGGCAGGCATGGACTCGTAGCTGCCGAACGATTTGACGCTCATGTAGCACTGGAAGCTCCAGACGATGTCCTGAGACTCTTCGTATTTGGCCACCATACGTTTGACCATATCTTCGGATATGAGGAAACCATGCTCGAAGGAGCGCGTGCCAAGGCGCAGGTGCCGATCATAGCTTTCGTCGTGATAGGCGTGGACCGCAACGTAAGTGCCGTTGTCGGCCGCGATCTCGACAGCCTTGGCGACCTCTTCTTCGGACAGACCCAGGATATCGAGCGGATCGAACTCGCTGGCGACTCCGCCGCCTCCCATGACCTTGATGAACCCCGCGCCGCGCCGCAGGTTCAGGCGCACGGCTTTCGTGACCTCATCCGGGCCATCGACGACCCAGGTGTTCTGACTGGCCTGCGCGACGTCAGCGTGGTCGGCAAGATCCCCAGGCGGGATGTTTCGCCCGGCAAAGTCACCATGACCGCCGGTTTGGGAAATCGCGCCACCAGAGGAGATAATACGCGGACCAGGTAACAGGCCCATGTCAATGGCTTTTGCAATGTCCAGAGGATCACCGGCAATATCTCTAACCGACGTAATGCCTTTCATCAGGATGTTGTTGACCAGGTGATGCTGTGCGATGGCCCCGCCGGCCGCCTCGTCCCACCGCGTTTGATAGGCGGCAGTGCCCTCTGGTGCATTCAGCATCACGTGCTGGTGCATGTCGATCAGCCCGGGAGTCATCGTTTTGCCGGTCGCATCCACTTCGAAAGCCCCTTCAACCTCAATCGGGTCGGTCGAGACCTGTGTGATGACATTGCCCTCGACCAGAACATTCGCGTCCATAATCAGGTCCGGGCTGAACCCGTCAAACACATTAACATTGGTGAACAGTATGGGCGGTGGCCCATTCTCCTGCGCGTATACCGAACCGGCAATGGCTGTCGCGAGCGCCAAGCCGGCAATCGAGTTCAAGAGTTGTGGCATTTCATTCTCCCATTGGACGCAGCACCAGAAAAGGGGCTCGTATGGGAAGGCAGTATAGCGAACGGCTCGGATGCGGACCTGTCCCGGCGGATCACCCAAGCCAGTTTTTTGACCTATGGAGATTGATTTAGGCATTTTTTCCTGCCCAGGCTTCTGACAGCGGGTACGCTTCAGAGCGTCGATAGACCGGAGACAGAATCAATGCCACAGGACCTACCACTCGTCAAACTGAGCGTTCTCCGGCCATTCGCGTCGGAACTTCGCAAGCGTGGTGTTGACCCTGCGTCGGCGTTCGAAAATGTCGGATTGAGCGAGGAGATGTCGCTTGATCCCGAGGCATCGGTTCATGTCATGGTCATCACGCAATTTGTCGAGAACGCAGCAGAAGTGGCACAGGACTGCTATTTGGCCGCTCGTGTGGCTTCTCATCTAAAGCTTGACGGTTGGCCAACGCTTGCGGATGCGGAGGCCCGTGCCGCGACCGTTGGCGATTATCTGTCGATCTTTGTTGCAACAGCGAACAGAATTGCTTCCTCGGCCGAAGAATTTCTTCATCTCGACGGCGCGACTGTAACCTTGGGGGAGCGGCGCGCCTTCGAACCGACCGTCGTGCCGGCACAAAACGACGCCTTCATGGTCGGACTCGGCTTGGCCATTTTGCGTCGCGCATTGCACAATCACCTCGATCCCTCTCAGATGACCGTTATCGTCAGCGATCCCAAAGCTCTCCCGCCCGAGTTCGACCTGATGCGGCCGATAAAGGGCGACCGCATGGGTTTTCGGCTCCGTTTTCCCTCCTCCTGGCTGGCGGCGCCCTTCGAAAACGCGAGTTTCGACGATGCTCAATACGCGGAAAAGGACAAGGATGCGCCGGAATTCGTCCGCTCTTTTCGCCAGATGTTGCGCGCCCACATGGGAAGGGGTGGCTTGACGGCATCCGAATGTGCTGAGCTCGCATCGATGAGCCAGCAGAAACTGAAACGGCGCTTGGCCGCGTTTGGGTCCGATATCACCCGCGAGATCGACGTTGTCCGTCAGGAATACGCGCGCGAAGCTCTTACTGCCACGGAACGATCAATTGCGGACATTGCCTCCTCGCTGGGCTTCTCGGACCCGGCGAACTTCACCCGCGCCTTTCGCCGAGCGAATGGTTTGACACCAACGGATTTCCGAAAATCTAATCGCGACTTGAGCAGCGAGAAAACTTAATTTGCCAAGGCAACCGGACATTCTGGCTGCAAGAAATTGCGACTGTAGTGTTTGCACCTTGGAACCTGGCGAAAGCCTCAAGGAACGGCCGCTTAACGCCCTTTGCGACGGCTTCCGCGCGCACTGCCCAAGACCGCTTCGGGCTCTTTCCGGCCGTTAGCTGCGTTTTGCACCAAGGTCCGCACTGAGTATGTTAATGCTTGAAACAGTTCTCTCTGTGCCAGGTTACAAACTCGGTCCTTGGCCGGTTGGCGAGGCGGTCCGGCACCAAGATCTTGCCGGACGCGTTGATCATCGATGTCACGGCTTCGATGTCGTTGCTCTGACGGGAAACCAGAATAGTCAGGTCGTCAGCTAAACCAACGAGACCGCGATCAAACATCCAATGTGCAGTTCCGGACAGGGCGAGCCCGTTGCTGACGATGTCGGGTCCGTCATGCTCTACAGGTCTGATATGAGCGGCTTCCACTTCAGCTCGGCCACCGCCATTTATCAGACGTAATCCAGTGATGGCGCAGCGCTCGCCGTAGGCGCGCAGGACGTTCTTTCTGAAATTACGATCGCGAACCGCCCGGTTGGTCAGTTGGTTGACGCGTTCCCGTGCGGGCATGTGTCGGAAAGGTGTTTGCGCGTCTTGAAAACCTGGCAGCTGCATCGAGTCACCAACGCGAGGCAGGATGTCCTCGTCCCGTCCAAGACCACGTTCGACAATTCGGGCAAAGTCTTCAGCTGAAAGGGTTCTTACCGCAGCTTGCGCGCGTCCAGATATCTTGCCTTGATCGTTCAGCAATCCGCTTTCGATGACTGAATTCTCGTCTCGGAATGAAACAGGGTCGCCGAAATCAAGATAGGTCCCCGGCTCAATCACCGCCAAGAACATTTCCGGTTTCCTAGGATCCGGAATGATCTCCTGGACCTTAGCGACAGCAAAATAGCCTTTGGTCTCTTTGACCTTGCTTGGCTCGAGGTAGACGATCCAATCCCCTTCGCACTGTTGGGCACGCGAGAGGTATTGTTTGGGAAACTGATACCGCTCCGAGGGAATATCGTCGTAGATCGAGTCGCTGCGATGGATGAAAATACCGAAGGCCATCGGATCACCCGCGTTGCAGGCGTTCCAGTTTTCGATCGGCCGCGCGAAGTGTCAGCACCGCACCTGTCAAAAATGGAAGTGCCAAGCCAGCTGCGGCGATGGCAAGAATCAAGATGGCGGCCAAAACCGAGTATTCGGCAGACTGTTGTGCCAATGATAGTCGACCCAAGCCAATCAAGTAGAACACGCTGGTTCCCAGGAAGATCAGGTAAAGCGGCCCAAAGGGTTCAATCACCTCGCGGCGAGTGCGCTCCAAGACCGAATGCCGCAACATGTTCCAGCGTTTGCTTGCCTTGTTCACCAGATTACTCCCTTACCAACTCGATCCATGTGTGCACGTCATCATCCGTCACTTCGCGGCCTTCGACATGCGATTGATACCAACGGGCGACAATGGCCCCGCGCTTTTCACTTTTGATTTTTATGCCCTCATCGGTGAGGTGCTTATCCAGCGAGCTTTCGATGTGTTTGAGGGCTTCGAAATCATGTCCTGCCCGAATGGATTTGGTGCCCAGAAGTAGCCAGGGTACGTCTACCTCGAACCGCTCACCCATCGCGACTAAGGCTTCTACGGGCATTCCGCGCTGGCCCTTTTCGTAGCTGTGATACGCGCGCGGTGAGACACCGATAGCTTCCGCCATGGCCGCTTGTGAGAAGCCGATTTCATTGCGAGCAATGGTGAGACGAGCACCCATTGCAGCAAAAAGATCAGCATGTTTCTGCGGCATCTGAATTTTCCAATTGACTACTTCGTCGAAATTCGCGAGCTTTGCAAAAAATGACGAACATTTACAGTTAATCACATCTGACCACGTCAGAAGGTGCAGAACAAGCGATTCCATGCGTGTCGCTGATTCAACTTATGCGGACAAGGACGACTGAAATGGCAGAGACCAACTATTCAGACAGCTCGCAGATCCTGGGGCTCGGGAAAACACCCGCGCAGTGGGTCGAAGTTATGGCCGGGATGGGGATCGATATTTCAGAACGCACGTTGCGTGAACGCGCCAATGAGACGGGCGCATTTTATCGCCTTGGGCGAACCATGCTGATCACGCCCGCGCAGATTGATACGATTTTTGAAGGAGGCCAGTCATGCCGCTCCAAATTTACAAGAGGGGCCGTGTCTACTGGGCCAAGGGGTGGATCGAATACAACGGCAGGCCAATCGCCGGCCCATACCGGCGAAGCACTAAGGCATCTACAGAAGAGGGCGCACGGGACTGGATAAACCATGAGACCGAACGTCAGATCCGTCGCTATGTCGTGGGCGACGAACCGAGCAAGACGTTCTCTGATGCAATCATGCTCTACAACGCGTCCCCGAAGGCGGCGAAGCAGTTGATCCCGATTGTCGAAGTGATCGGCGACCTGTCGTTAGGTGCGATATCTGGCGCGTTACTGAAAAGCCTTGGGCCGAAGCTGAAACCCAAAGCGTCGACGGATACCTGGTGGCGCGAGATCGTGACGCCCGCGAGTGCGGTGATCAACAACGCGCATGAGCTGGAAGGCACGCCGCTGATCCGCGTGAAACCCTACGACAAGTTCGAGCGGATCGCTCAGGACAAGCGGCGAGGGAAGCTCAGCCGCGTCGAGCGCACACCAGCTGATAAGGAATGGATCGAGGCATTTTGTCGTGCCGCCGACCCATACAATGCCGCACTGGTGCGTTTTATGTTTGAGACGGCTGCAAGGATTGATCAAGCCGTGTCCTTGGAGCCCGATGACCTAAGGCCGCACGAAAACAAAGTCCGCGTGAAAGCTCAGAAGGGGCATCCGGAAAGCTGGATCACCGTTTCGCCTCAGATGATGGACGAGCTACTCGCACTGCCTCCCAAACGTCCCAAGAACCGCAAGACCGGCAAGCTCATGAAGGCGCGCATCTTCGGCTATGGGAGCTCCACCGGTTACAACACGCGCTGGAAGACGATCTGCAAACGCGCGGGCATCTCGTACCTTTCAGCCCACCCGGCAGGGCGGCACGGGTTTTTCACGGAGCTTGTTGTCCGTCAGGGCGTCGATCCCGTCACAGCAGCCAAGGCTGGACGTTGGTCAGACCCCAATTTGCCCATGCGGATTTATGCCCACGCAGAGACCGATGAGGCCGACATTAGGGCCCGTTTTCGTACAAACCACGTACAGGATGACACTGTACAAGCACCCAACAGTAAGAAATCACAAAAGGAATAGCGCTATGAACGCATCCCTCCTAAGGGGCAGGTTGCAGGTTCGAATCCTGCCGGGGTCACCAAAAATACAGGATAATATATCGGATACCGGGATTCAGCGGCCAGCGGTGTCGTCACGGTTTACTGAACATTGCGAAGGCATATGCCGAAACATGTAAAATTCGCGCCATTCGATTTTCTATAACCTTGCGCAGCCCCGCCGATCAGATCGCCACCAATCATGGCGAGGGCGATTCAGTCAATGAGGTATCGTTCAAAAACGGTCACATCAGTGCGTCGGAGGTTTGGTCCGTCAGTTGGCCTGAAGTCAGCGCAGCAAGGGCCAACATCACGGACGCGGTGCCGAGGACCATTGGCAATCCTCCGATCTGATAAGTCAGGCCGGACAGAACCGTGCCGATCAGCCGGCCTGTTGCATTTGCCATGTAATAAAATCCGACATCCATTGTCACACGTTCGGACCGGGTGAAAGCCAGGATCAGATAGGAATGCAGCGATGAATTCACCGCAAATATTGCTCCGAAGATCAGCAGCCCAACCACAAGCGTTTTGGTCAGCCAGGTTTCAGGCCCATTTGACAGCGATACGGCCAATGTTAGAGCCGCAGGAACGCAGAAAAGGGCAATCGCCCAATTACGTGCCGCGCGGATCAAATCGCCTTCGATTCGATCCGCCGCACGAAGGATCTTTGGCGCGTAGGCCTGCACTGCGCCATAGAGGATGACCCACAGCGCCATGAATGTTCCGATCATGAAGAACGCGGCACGGTTGCCGTCGTCGGTGCCATCCGACAGGACGGTGTAGAAATAGATCGGAATGCCGACCACGAACCAGACATCGCGCGCACCGAACAGAAAGACGCGCGCTGCGGATAACCAGTTCACATTGGCGGATTTAGACAATACTTCCGAGAACTTTGCCCCTTTTCGCCCCTTCGGCAGGCCAGCTGGCATGAATAGGATAACTGCAAACAGGATCAGTGCCAAAACCGCCGCCATGACCAGGATTGCCGCCATGAATCCCAACTTGGCCAGCATGGCCGCGCCCAACAGGAAACCCAGCCCTTTGACGGCGTTTTTTGATCCGGTCAGCACCGCGACCCACCGAAACAGCCCTCCGCCCTCGGCCGGGGCCAGTAATTTGACTGATGATTTCGACGACATCTTGGCCAGATCCTTGGCCACTCCGCTTGCCCCCTGCACCATCATCACAAAGCTGACTGAGGCGGTAACGGTCCAGTGCGGATCAAGCTGCGTCATGGCAAGCAACGCCACCACCTGCAGCCCCAATCCTGCATAAAGGGTGGACGTCAACCCGAACCGGGCGGCAATCCAGCCTGCGGCCAGGTTGGTGACGATCCCAGCAATCTCGTAAAGCACAAACAGATAGGCCAGCTGAACAGGTGAGAATCCCATGGTGTGAAAGTGCAGCAGCACCAGCATCCTGAGCGCCCCGTCGGTCAGCATGAAGGCCCAATAGGCCGCCGTGACCGCGATATAAGCCGACAGTCCTTCGGGCCGCTGGGTCACAGCGAGGACCCAACCATCAGCGCCACATCCACCAAGCGGTGCGCATAGCCCATCTCATTGTCGTACCACGCATAGATTTTCACCTGCGTCCCGTTTATCACCATGGTCGAAGGCGCATCGACAATCGAGGAGCGTTTGTCATTGGTGTAATCGGTGGATACCAGTGGGCGGGTCTCATAACCCAGAATACCCTTCAGATCACCCTCAGCCGCGGCTTTGAAGAGGGCGTTGACCTCATCAACCGTGGTGGACCGCTCAACTTCGAATACGCAATCGGTCAGCGAGGCGTTCAAAAGCGGCACCCTGACGGCGTGACCATTCAGACGCCCCTTGAGTTCGGGATAGATCAGAGTGATGGCCGTGGCCGAGCCGGTCGTGGTCGGGATCAGTGAGTTGAGGGCCGACCGTGCGCGCCGCAAGTCTTTTGCGGGCCGATCAACGATCGTTTGCGTGTTGGTCACGTCATGGATCGTGGTCATCGACCCATGGCGGATACCCAGATTCTCGTGGATCACCTTGACCACCGGCGCCAGGCAATTCGTTGTGCAAGAGGCCGCTGTCACAATTTTATGGGTCGCGGGGTCGTATGTGCCGTCATTCACACCGGCAACGATATTGGCCGTCGGGCCGTCTTTGACCGGGGCCGAGACGACGACCTTCTTCACCCCGGCATCAAAATACGGGGCCAGCTTGGCCTCGGTCTTGAACACGCCCGTACAGTCGATCACGACGTCGACGCCGTCCAGCGGTAGGGTGTTCTGGTCTTTCGTGCCGATGAACGGCAGGTGGGTTCCATTCACAGTGATGCTGTCGGCATCAAAGCTGAATTCTGCATCCCATCGCCCATGCACGGTGTCGAACTCCAACAGATGCGCGTGCATCTGGGGGTCGCCGACGGCATCGTTGATCCAGGCAATCTTTGCCCCCTGTTCCAAGAGTGGCTTCAGGGCCAGTTTCCCCATTCGGCCAAGGCCGTTCAAAGCGTAAGTCGTCATGGTGCATCCTCAAGTGGCGATCGCGCGATTTCATCAACGGCGGATTGCAGTGCGATCCGGTCCAGGCTTTCAACCGGCAGCGATGTAAAGGCTTGAATCCGACGCTTCAGCGCGCCGTACGCGTTTTGAAAGGCCAGGCTTTTCTCGGCATCGGAGCCTTCTGTCTTGACTGGATCCGCCATGCCCCAGTGACCGCTGATCGGCTGGCCTTCCCAGGCGGGACATTCTTCGTTTGCAGCCTGATTGCAGACCGTAAAAACGAAATCCATTTCAGGCGCGCCCGACCCCGAGAACTCGGATACATTCTTTGAGCGGAGCGCCGAAGTATCGTGCCCCTTGTCTTGCAGAACCCGAATTGCAAACGGGTTGAGTTCGGAAAACGGTCGTATGCCGGCCGAATACACATTGAACCGATCCCCGCCGATATCCCGCAAAAGGGATTCGGCAAAGATCGACCGGGCAGAATTACCCACGCAAATGAACAACACATTGAACTTTCGGTCGGCCATGGGCTCGCGTCCTTTCGCCAAGGGCACGCAAAGATCGGGTCGGCCGCGACAGCAATCCACGAGCAGGAAATCGAACATGTGCTGCACGTTCTTCATCTCAATCGAATAGAGCAGTGACGTCCCGGAGCGTTCCTGCTTGACCAGCCCAGACCGCTGCAACGCGTTGAGATAGTTCGATAAGGTGCTGGGTTTGATCCCCAATTCCGACGCCATTTCGCCCGCCGGAACAGTGTCGGGGTACCTTCGCATCAACATGCGAAAAACGGTGATACGTTGTGGGTGGCCAAGGATGGCCAGCTGGTTGGTTATCTTTTCTGTCATATTTCATGAAATATGGAATTATAGGTATGAAGTCAAAACGCCTTTTGCGTAGTTACAAAAATTTCACAAACTGGAAGCTCGCCCCATTAGATTTATCATTGGCCCAATACCTCGACGACAACATCTTGTGAGAAGAGAGGAAAGGCCCGAACGGACACAACTGGTCTTGCAGGCTTCAGGCTGACAGTTTAAATGAGCCATCTCATCCGGAAGAGACCAGTTTCGGATGACTCAAGGCGCCGCTGTAGCTCAGCTGGTAGAGCACGTCATTCGTAATGATGGGGTCGGGGGTTCGAGTCCCTTCAGCGGCACCACAAGTTTCAGTATCCACGCTTTGATGCAAACCCTTCGACTTCCGGCCGGGCCCGCTTCAATGCGGAGAATCGTGTTATGATGTTGGCAAGCACTGCGTTTTCTATCACCGCACCATATCGTCTGGTCGACCAAGTATCGCTATAAGGTGCTGACCGGTGCGGTGCGCCTGCGGGTGCGCGCCATCGTCCGTCAGGTCTGCCACGAGAACGAGGTCGACATCTTGCGCGGGGTGTTGTCGAGCGATCCCGTGCATTTGTTCGTGTCGGTGCCGCCGAAGATTGCCATCTCGGGTCTGGTGCGCAAGATGAAGGGCCGTTCGTCTCACAAGGTGCAACGGGAAATTCCCGCGCTACGCAGCCGCTACTATGGACGCCGGTTCTGGGGCAGGGGGTATTTCTCAACCACCAACGGCGCCATCACCGAGAACATCGTGCTGCAATACCTCGAAAACAATATCGCCGATCCTGCCGACGCCAGTCTGTAGTCGTTTAGTCCCGGCATCATATGAATTGAGGATAAGTGTTTGATATTGTGCCTTGGCTTAGACAATCACCTCGATCGCCTCCTGAGCGCCAACGCCAAACACCCGCTTATAGCGTTCGATCTGGTCCTTCGGGCCCATCGCCTTTTCCGGGTTGTCCGACAGCTTTACCGTCGGGCGTCCATTGGCGGATACGGCTTTGCAGACCAATGAGAACGGTGCCAGCGAGTCATTTGGAACCAGACCGCGGAAATCGTTGGTCAGCAAGGTACCCCAGCCAAAGGATACTTTGGTGCGGTCAGCAAACTGCGCATGCAATTCCTGGATTTTGTCCACATCCAACCCGTCCGAGAAAATGATCCGTTTCTGGGTCGGGTCTTCACCGCGCGCTTTCCACCAGTCGATGGCCACCTCGGCGGCGGTGGCCGGATCACCGCTGTCGATGCGAATACCGGTCCAGCCCGCCAGCCAGTCGGGTGCGTTGTCCAGAAAGCCCTTGGTGCCGTAGGTATCGGGCAAAATGATGCGCAGATTGCCGTCATGTTCGTCATGCCAATCGCTGAGAACGTCATAAGGGGCCTGCGCCAGTTCGGCATCGGTGTCGGCCAGCGCGGAATAGACCATCGGCAGCTCATGCGCGTTGGTGCCGATGGCCTCAACCTCACGCCGCATCGCGATCAGGCAGTTTGAGGTTCCGGTAAACGCGGGGCCAAGCCCTTCGATCATTGCCTGCACGCACCAGTCCTGCCACAGGAAGGAATGCCGTCGTCGTGTGCCGAAATCGGCAATCCCAAGACCGTTGATCGTGCTCAGCTTTTCGATCTTTTCCCATACGCGGGTCATCGCGCGGGCATATAGCACCTGTAGCGCAAACCGGCGCATGTCGTTCAGCACCGCACGCGATCGCAGTTCCATCAGCACCGCCAGCGCCGGAATTTCCCACAACATGACCTCGTGCCATTTACCTTCGAAGGTCAGTTCATACTGATCGCCTTTGCGTTCAAGGTGGTAGGGCGGCAGGCGCATATTCTCGAACCATTCCATGAAATCGGAACGGAACATCTGGCGTTTTCCATAGAACATGTTGCCCCGTAGCCAGGTGCTTTCCCCCCGGCTGAGACTAAGCGAGCGGATATGATCCAGCTGTTCCCGCAGCTCGCCTTCATCGATCAAACGGGCCAAAGGCACGTGATTCGACCGGTTGATCAGGGAAAACACCACATTTGTTTGGGGCTTGTTTCGAAACACTGACTGGCACATCAGCAGTTTGTAGAAGTCTGTATCGATTAAAGACCGGACAATCGGGTCAATCTTCCATTTATGATTGTAGACGCGGGTCGCGATGTCGACCATGGGGAACTCCTGCGATTTCCGTAGTTAGATCAATCGACAACGGGAATGGCAAGAGTCGCTGATTTGGTGACAATGCCAGCATGACGTCACAATACGGGCATATTGTGCATTGTTTTCGCCGGTTAGTGAGAGAAGGGGATGGAAAGACGAAACTGAGTTTGTGAATGGGTCTCGAGTACGATTTTGATATTGTTAATGTAGCACTGAACGAAATTGACCCGGAGAAGCTGGGGTCAGACTCTGATGTGGAACGCCAGGTGTGTGCGGTGTTTCGTGACATCAGAACGGCAGATGCGCTACGGGGAACATCGCCGAAAATCCGCAAGATTTTCCTGGATGCCGGGTTCAGCCTCGAGTCGCGGAACAGCGGCATCGTGCCCGGTGTGTTTCCGGCCGAAGATCAGGTGGACCGGGTCAGGATTCTGCGTTCTCTGTTTGAGAACATAAAATCGCGCGGTGTTCAGGGGGAATATTGCGGCGAGTTCAACCTGTGGGATTTTCTGCATTACATTCGGATGGCGCAGCCCATGGCCGGGATTGTGCGTACGCGTCAGGTGCGAAAACCGCCGCCACAGCCACAGCAGCCTGTTTCGGACCGTCGGCGTTCAATTTCTGCGCGTATCGGGCTGGCGTTTGGGCTGGCCGTTGTTCTGTTTGTGACGATCAAGCTGCTGGCAGCTGCCGGGGCAACACCTTAGGCCAGCGTAACACCGGCGTCGCGCATGGCCTGCTCGGCGGCAGCCAGCGATCCGTCCATGTCAATCGCGCGGCAGGCATCCATCCGGACTGTGACATCAAAGCGCAACCGGGCAGCGTCTACAGCCGTATAGTGAACGCAGAAATCGGTCGCCAATCCAACCAGTGTCAAACGGGTGATGCCTCGGGTCTCAAGATAGCCTTTCAGGCCTGTTGGCGTCTGATGGTCATTTTCGAAAAAAGCGGAATAACTGTCGATGCCACTGCGGAACCCCTTGCGCAGGATCAAATCACCATCAGTGCGCAACTCGGGGTGAAACGAAGCACCATTTGAGCCCTGAACGCAATGGTCCGGCCACAGCACCTGCGGGCCATAAGGCATGTCGATCAGCTCGAACGGGTTTTTGCCTTTGTGCGAGCTGGCAAAGGAAGAATGCCCCGCCGGATGCCAGTCTTGCGTCAGGATCACGGCGTCGAACTCCTCCATCATGGCATTGATAGACGCGACGATTTCGTCTCCTCCAGCCACTGCCAAGGCACCGCCGGGGCAGAAATCGTTCTGGACATCGATGACAAGCAGGGCATGGGTCATTGCGGCCTCCGTGTAACTGCCTTATCGGTAGGGGGCTGGGGGCGGGGCGTCAATGCAATCCCTTGCGACTCCGGGTTTGCGGGGGTAGATCGCGCATATGTACACGATCGCTGCCCTCTATCACTTTACCCGATTCCCAGACCCCGTCACACTGCGCGAACCGTTGCTTGATCTGTGCCGCGCGCAGTCCGTCACGGGAACGCTGTTGCTGGCGCAGGAAGGTATCAACGGCACCATCGCAGGTCCACGCGCCGGAATCGATGCGGTTCTTGCGCATATCCGGGCTTTGCCCGGTTGCTCGGATCTGGAGTGGAAAGAGGCGACCTCGGACCATCCGCCTTTCGGCAAGATGAAGGTGCGGCTGAAGAAAGAGATCGTGACCATGGGTCAGCCGGATGTCGATCCGCGCGCCCGTGTCGGCAACTATGTTGACCCGCAGGACTGGAATGATCTGATCCGTTCGGACGATGTCGTGGTGATCGACACCCGCAATGACTACGAAGTGGCGATCGGCACGTTTGAAGGCGCAATAGACCCTGAAACAGCCAGTTTCCGCGAATTTCCTGCCTGGTGGGAGGCGAACAAGGACCGCTTTCACAACAAGCGCGTTGCCATGTTCTGCACCGGCGGCATCCGGTGCGAGAAGTCCACCAATTACCTGCTGGGGCAGGGGGTCGATGATGTCTATCACCTCAAAGGTGGCATCCTGCGCTATCTTGAAGAGATGCCATCCGAAGACAGCTCGTGGCAGGGTGAATGTTTTGTGTTCGACAATCGTGTCTCGGTAGGGCACGGCCTTGTTGAAGGACCGCACAAGCTGTGCCATGGCTGCCGTCGCCCGATCCTGCCCGAGGATATGAAACGCCCCGAATATGAACATGGCGTGTCCTGTCACCAATGCGTCGACGAAACCTCCGAGGCCGACAAGATACGCTTTCGTGAACGGCAAAAACAGATAGTGCTTGCGCGCAAGCGGGGCGAGCCGCATTTGCGTCAGGACTGAAAGCGGGTTGCAGGCCCTTGCTTTAGGTCGGATGATCACCCTCAGACTAGGCTGAGAGAGCGTTCATGCATCGCAAACCCACAACTCTGGAAGAATGGAAATCGACCCTGATTGCGGCATTGGGGCTGGTTCTGACAAGTTTTCTTGCCTGGTTCGGGTTGTCGCGCCTGAACGAAACCGCTGCGGGTGACATGATCGGAACAATCGCGTCGGTTGGCCTGCTGATCTGGCTGGTGTCGCAATCCTGGTACTACATGACACAGGTGAAATCGCCGCGACGGCTTTTGTTCCTAATGGGCGTGTCATTCATCCAGGTCGTCCCGTTCCTGTTCGCCGCCGTCTACGGGGCATTTGGGTACAACGACAACTGTGTGGTCGGGGCGCAGGGTCCGGGGGATGTCCTGTATTTCTCATATGTCACCTTCACCACGGTCGGGTATGGCGACATGTCCCCGACCGGCCTGTGTCGCGGGCTTGCCGTGTCCGAGGCTGTAACCGGTTACATTCTGCTGGGTATGTTTGTTGCGGCGGCGGTTGCGCTTTATACCCGCAATCATGCGCCAGAAGACCCTAAGTAAGGGTTATCTGTTGTGATCAATCCAGCGGGACATCATTTTCTTGTCCCGAAAACACTCGGACGGGATCGGGCGGCGCTTGCTGTGTGAGATCCGTTCGGCGAATGCCACCTGCTTGCCCGTCGGGTAATCGTCGAATTGCGACGTGCCGCGCGGTTTGTGGGCCGAAATCCAGTCGGACAACAACCGCCTGTCGCGCTGCGCCTCGACCGGGATCTCAAGCGCTGATTTCTCGGCAATGGCGCGCGCATATCGCATCTGCCGGTCTGTTACCGGAAGCAGATGGTAGTCGTTGTTTGGCCCGTTCAGTGCCACGTGGCGCATGTGCTGGGTCATCGGTTTGTCCTCTGACTATGTGGAACATATATAGAACATTAACCAAAAATTTCAAGGTTTGTGAGCGATGGCAGGCGTTATCTTGCCGCTTGGATGATTTTATTGACTGGCGAATCAATAACCTTTAGGGCCGATTCCAGACGACCAAATGCCCCGTCCGGACGGGGTCGAGCGAAAAGGACACGGTATGAAGTTTCAGCCCAAGGCCAGCCATTTCATTGACGGCACCTATGTCGAGGATACCGAAGGCGCGGCCATTGACGTGATCTACCCCGCTACCGGCGAGGTGATTGCCCGTCTGCATTCGGCGACGCCGGCGATTGTGGAAAAGGCTTTGAACAGCGCGAAAACCGCTCAGGCAGCATGGGCCGCACTGACCGGAACAGAACGCGGCCGCGTTCTGCGCCGCGCGGCTGACATCATGCGCGACCGCAACTACGACCTGTCGGTTCTGGAAACCCATGACACCGGCAAACCGCTTCAGGAAACCACGGTGGCAGATGCCACATCAGGTGCGGATGCGCTGGAATATTTCGGCGGGTTGGCCGCCTCTCTGACCGGCGAGCATATTCCGCTGGGCGGTGGCGATTTCGTCTACACCATCCGTCAGGCGCTGGGCGTTTGCGTCGGCATCGGCGCGTGGAATTATCCCACGCAGATTGCCTGCTGGAAAGGTGCCCCGGCGCTGGCCTGCGGCAATACGATGGTCTTCAAGCCTTCGGAAACCACGCCTCTTTCGGCGTTGAAAGTGGCCGAGATTCTTGTCGAGGCCGGTGCGCCCAAGGGTGTCTACAACGTGATTCAGGGCTATGGCGACGTAGGCGCCGCGCTGGTCACCGATCCGCGTGTGGCCAAGGTCTCGCTGACCGGATCGGTGCCGACAGGCCGCAAGGTTTATGCCGCGGCAGCTGACGGTATGAAGCACGTGACCATGGAACTGGGCGGCAAATCTCCGATGATCGTCTTTGACGATGCCGACATCGAAAACGCGGTGTCCGGCGCGATCCTTGGCAACTTCTATTCATCGGGCCAGGTCTGTTCCAACGGTACCCGCGTCTTTGTGCAAAAAGGTATCAAGGATGCCTTCCTGAAACGCCTGTCCGAACGTCTGGCCAACGCCAAAATCGGTGATCCGATGGACGAGGACGTCAGCTTTGGCCCGATGGTCAGCGAAAACCAGTTGAACATCGCGCTGAGCTATGTCGACAAAGCCAGGGCCGAGGGCGCAAGGCTGGTCTTCGGCGGCAACCGGATCGAAGGCGACGGTTTCTACATGCAGCCAACCGTTTTTGCGGATGTGACCGATGACATGACCATCGCGCGCGAGGAAATTTTTGGCCCCGTCATGTCGGTGCTGGATTTCGACACGGAATCCGAGGTCATGGCCCGTGCCAATAACACTGAATTTGGTCTGGCCGCAGGCGTGTTCACCAATGACCTGACCCGCGCGCACCGTGTTGTGGCCGGGTTCGAGGCGGGAACCTGTTATATCAATACCTATAACCTTGCCCCGGTCGAAGCCCCGTTTGGGGGATCGAAAATGTCGGGTGTCGGACGCGAGAACTCGAAGCTGGCGATCAACCATTTTTCGGAAATGAAAACAGTCTACGTTTCCATGAATGACGTCGAAGCCCCTTACTAGGGTCTTTTCTTCGTTCGTTTTCCTCTGTTCCCGACATTTGGCGTCGGGGACAGAGTACAAGCCCGCCCTTACCTGTGGCTGACTTTCCTGTACCGGCCCCGCCCGACAGGAGAGCTCTCATGACGCATAACCCGCAGACAAATACATTTTCCAGGGTTGCCGATTTCACGCTGACCCGCGCGGCCTCGGACATGCCTGAAAGCGCACTAGAGGCTGCGGCGCTGATGATGCTCGACACGATGGGGATCCTGATCGCATCCGGCCCGATGCAGGCAGGTGTGATCGCGCGGGACACGGCGGCATTGCTTTATGCCAGCACAATTCCTGCATATGGCGCACGGATGCTGTTCGATGGCCGCACTGTCAGCATGGCGGGTGCCGCCTATGCTGCCGCCACGCAAACCGACAATCTAGATGGTCACGATGGATACAACCCAACCAAGGGCCATATCGGGGTGGTTGTGTTGCCAACGCTGACCGCACTGGCCGAACATTGCCCGAACCTGACCGGACCCGAGGCTTTGGCGGCGGTCGTTACCGGGTACGAGGTGGCCGGGCGCGCGGGCCTATCGCTGCACGCCAGTGTCAGCGATTACCACACATCCGGTGCCTGGAACGCGCTGGGCGTGGTTGCGATGGCGGCGCGCCTGCGCGGATTATCTGCCGACCAGATGCAGCAGGCGATGGGGATCGCCGAATATCACGGTCCACGCAGCCAGATGATGCGCGAGATTGCCAACCCCACAATGCTGCATGACGGGTCGGGCTGGGGCGCGATGGTGGGGCTGTCCGCCGCTGTTCTGGCCGAACGCGGCTTTACCGGCGCGCCCGCCATCACCATCGAGGCGGAAGAGGTCACACCCTACTGGGAGGATCTGGGCACCTTTTGGCAGGTCGAACATCAATACGTGAAACCCTATCCGATCTGTCGCTGGGCCCATGCCGCGATTGATGGCGTGCGCGCTGTCATGATCGCGCATGACCTGACCAGCGCGCAGATCGAAACTTTGCATATCAATAGCTTTCGTCAGGCGGCCTGCCTTTTTGCGGGACTGCCCGAAACAACCTCGCAAGCGCAGTATTCCCTGTCATTTGCCGTGGCAGTTCAGGCCGTTTACGGGCGCATTGGCGTTGAACATATCTCAGGGTCTGGCCTGTCTGATCCCGTGGTTGCCAATCTGATGTCCCGCATCACAGTCGCGGAAAGCGAACACCACAGCGCCCGGTTTCCCGAAGGGCGATGGGCAGATGTCACGATCACGACAACGGATGGCCGAGTTCTGAAATCCGGGGATATAAATGCCCGTGGCGGCCCCGAGGCCCCCATGTCACGGGACAATGTCACCGCCAAGTATACGCAGTTTGCGGCCCCTGTGCTTGGACAGGATCGTGCCGACCGCATCCGTCGTGTGATACTTGGCTGGCCGGACAAAAGCGCGCGGTATGCAGACCTGACACCGCTGATTTTTGATCCACCAGAACCGTGAACTGTACCCGTCCCGCCTGCAACGATCCGGGCAACTGGACCGGTCGGCTGGGAAACCTCACTCCCCCCTGACCGTGTTCAGCATTTCGACGATCCTCTGCCGCGTTGCCAGACTGTCCTCCAGCAGGCTTCCCGCATCCGCCAACGGCTTGCCTGACACGCGAACCGGCGGGGCCAAAAGGGCCTCGGAGGTTTGGTTGAGGCTTGCGTACTTTCCGTCAGAGGGCCCAATCCTTTCCTCCGGTAACCCGGCCAGCCATAGGTATCGGTTTGCTTCTTCCTGTTGCCCGCGGCTCTGCATGAGTTCGGCCACCGCCGCATAGTCCTGCACCTTGTCCAACGCTTGCGCCCGCAGGACGAGCGCCTCGTCCGAGGTATCATTGGCCAGCTCAAGCATGGCCTTTTGCGGGCGGTCCGACAGCAACGCCGCACGGGCGCGCAGACGGGCACGCTCTGACCGCCGGGCCCGATCTTCAGGCCTGTTTGCCAGCGCAACGGCCTGATCGGCAAAGCCAAGCACGGCCAGGCGTTCGGCCAGTGCAATCGCGGTATCCGTGGATAGCGCCGCCGCCCGGCCCGACTGCTGCACCAATGTGACCTGACGCAAAAAGGTAAGGTCGTCTGAGCGTTCTGCCAGCAATTGCAGGTGACGGTTGAAAGCGCTGTTGCTGTCCGAACCGTCTGGCAAAGACTGGATCACATCGAATGCGCTGTCGAAATCCTGGCTCAGACCCAGGGCAATCGCATGGGTGCGGTTCATCATCGGGCCCAGTTCAGATCGCCGGAACTCGATCGCGTAAGACGCGGCCAGTTCAAGTTCCCTTGAAGACACAGTCTTGCGGTCGGACCACCGCTTTTCCACCAGCCGCGCCAAAGCCAAAGGCGCCTCGGACTTGGCCCCGGCCGAGGTCGCGACCTCGGTCAACAGCGCTTCTTCAAGGGCGCTGTCGCCTTCGGCTTCGGCGACGCCAGCCCGGGCCAGCGTGGTGTTCGGGGACGGCTTCTGTTCAACCCGGTCGACCGAACGCATGATCCTGCGCGCGGCCTCCAGTTCCTGCGCGTCTGTCAGGATATCCGAAAGTCGCGCGCCAAGGTGGCGGCGAAGATGCTCTGGCAGCTTTGCAAAGCTGTGTTCGATGGCTTCAAGATGTGCATCAGGTGCCAGCTTTCCCTCAGAGAGCACGGCCCAAAGTGCGACGTCGCTGTTGCACCGTTGCTGGCCCCTGAATGGATTTGAAACCTGTGCTGGCCGCTCATCCACCAGCCGTGCAATCCCTTCAACACGGCCAATCTCATCCGATGGGGGGGGCAATAACTGCAAAACCTTCAGCGCCTCGGCCCCAAAGCCGTTATAGGCATAGAGCTTTGCCAATTTCAGCGCGCTTTCCGCGTCAAGACGGTCGAACTCTTTGTACAGGGCGGTGCGCAGGACGGACACCTGTTCTGGAAACGGGCGCGTCCCGGACCATGTCGTGAAGCCCAGTTCAGCCGTTGAGATACAAACCGGGTTGTTATCTATCTGCTGCAAACCAGAGTTCAGAATGTCCTGCAGATCATCCAGAACCGAGGTCACGCGGATGTTCGACGTCAATCCGGGTAACAGCGTCACGGCCTCGGACGAGGCAGAACGGCGCGGCCCGACAGGTGCCAGTTTCAGGTCCAGCAGCTCACGATCCGCCCCTTGCACCAGACGGGTCGACAACTGATCCCTGATCCCGTGCGTCTTCCCGGTCAGAAGCGGCAGGTCCAGCTGGGAAAGAAGCTTGTGTTCCGGGGGAGAAGCTTTCGGCGCTGCCGGTTTTTTTCGGGTCGGCGGAGGGATTTCCGCAAGCAAGGGCGGCAGGGCTATTGCTGGTGCAATGTCCAAAACGATCATCGAGTTTCGAAACAGGAACGCCGACGCCGTGCAGTCGCACCCGAATTCTAGCTCAAGCGCGCCACCGGGTTGCGCCTGCGACAGCGCGGCCAGCCGATCTGATGTCAACCGCCCGAACACCGAACCCGTCCGAAATGTGACACCCTTCAGGTCAATTGCCAGCTTGGCGCCGTTCTTGCGTTGGCTCAGAACCCAGCTCGTATCCGGTGGAACGGTGAAAACCAGCCGGGTGTAGCCGTCATGTTCACCGGACCGCACAGTCACCTCTTCAGAGGTTGCGGCCGTTGCAAGCGTGATCAGTGCTGCAACCAATATCCCGATTTGCCTCATGCCGCGGCCCGTTTGAGCTCTTTCAACGCATCCTCAAGCTCAGAGAAACCGGGGCGGTTATGCGTTGGTGTGTTCTGGCGTCCGACCTCAATGCACATGGCAGCATTGTGGTTGTGCAGGTTTGCAACCAAAACTTCCTTGATCAACTGATAGAAGTGGTTGTCTTCCTCGACAACGGATTTCAGCTTGGCCGCAAAGGGACCAACCAGACCGTAGGCCAGAAAGACACCCAGAAACGTACCCACAAGGGCGCCGCCGATCAGTTTTCCCAGAACTTCCGGTGGCTGATCAATGGACCCCATTGTCTTGATTACCCCCAGAACGGCGGCGACAATTCCAAGCGCGGGCAGGCCGTCGGCCACGGTTTGCAAGGCGTGGCTCGAATGCAGGGCATGGTGGAAATTCGCTTCCATCCGTTTCTCCAGAACCTCTTCGACCTGATGCGGATCGTCGTAATTCATCGCCGCGGACCGCATCGTGTCGCAAATCAGATCAACCGCTTCCTTGTCGGCCTGAATTCTGGGGTAGGACGAAAACAGGTCCGAGCTGCCGGGGTCTTCGATATGCTGTTCCACCTCTACCGGATTGGCGCGGGCAATGCGGATGAGGGAAAACAGCAGGCACAACAGGTCGCGGTAATCCTCGGGCTTCCATTTCGGGCCTTTAAAGACCTTCCCCATGTCCTTGATCGTGTGTTTCACGCCGCCGATGTCGTTGCTGATCAAAAAGGCACCAACCGCGGCACCACCGATCATCATCATTTCAAACGGAAGCGACTTTAGAATGATTGTCATCTTGCCGCCAGCGGCCAAATAGCCGCCGAAGACCATCACGAAAATGACGACAATTCCAACAATTCCAATCATCTGAGATCTCCGGCTATGTGTGTTGCAACCGCGGGGAACACGGGCAGCTATTCCTGCGGGGTCGAGGCGTTTCGACCCGCCATGACAACGCTGATCGTATAGGCCGCTTCGGGGCTGAGCCCCGCCAGAACCCCGGCTGCCGCATCCGGTGACATGCGTGACAGAAACCCGGCGGCAAAGGTCGGGTCCATGGATTCGAACAGCGCGGCCGCGTCTTTCGGCTTCATGTTCTGATAGACATCGGTCAGGCGCGTCAGGTCGTTTTCCGCCGCCCTGTCCGACAGCGCCAGAGTGGTGCGCAACGCCTCTTCGGCCTCCTCAAGCGCGGCCATGCGCATCTCGATAGCTTGACCCGCGATTTCCAAAGCGTTTTCCTGCTCGCGCAGCATGTCTTCCTTTTGTTTGACACGCTCTTCCCGGCGCAGAAGCTCGGTCAGCAGAACCTGCATGTCACGGGTGTCGGACGGGGCGGGTTCATCGTGTTCCGCCTCAGGTTTGGCTGGTTTGGCAAAGGCCGGTCCGGCTTCCAGCCCGATGCGAATGGTGGCCGAGCCGATCATCAGCAATGAGATCACGGCAAGCACACCTCCACGGGACCGCACGTTGGGAGAGTTGATCCGCGGGCGGCTCATGCCTGCGCCTCGCCTTGCTTGCGGTCATGCCGGAAGAACATCAGCCCCTCAGGTGCGCGTGTCTGTTCTTCGGGCGTAGCGGCTTCGCTGGCCTGCTGCTCGGGTTTGCCTTCGTGCTTCACGCTCTCCGGAACTTCGGTGGTGGCGCTTGTCGCTGAAACCTCTGCCTCGGGTTGGGGGTCAGCGTCTTTTTCGGGCACGACGTCGTGCATTGACGCCATCATGAGTTCCAGCCGCTGTGCCACCGTTTCGGCGCGCGCCGTCAGTGCCCTAAGCTGATCGCCCGACTGATCAGAGGCATTGCGCGCATCATCCAGTGATCTCCGCAGCTCTTCCGCCTGGGTCGACAGCACCGCCACCGCGCCGCCGACGCCCTTTTCAAGATCGGCAAAACGCTTGAGACGGCGCGACAGCACAAAACAATACAGACCCGCACCCATGGCGCCGGCGACCAGCAAAATATCCGCAATCAGCTCCAATTTCGCCTCCTAGTTCAGAACAAATTCCACCACCAGCACATCGCGCACGCGACCTTCGCCAACGACAATCTCGATGCGGCGCAGCAGGTGGCCCCGGATGCGCATCAACGCCAGTGAATCTTCAAGATCTTTTAGTTCGACGGCCCGCAGATACCCGTTCAGGACATCCATGATTCGCGGTCGCATTTTTTCCACGTCAGTCATGTACGGGGCGTTAACCTCAAGCTGTGCGTGAAACTTCAGATGCCGCGCGCCGCCGGAATTCACCGAAACGATCACCGGCGGCAAATCGAGAAAGGCAACATCCGCCAATGCCTTGGCCGGTTCTTCCTTTTCCACGTCATGGCTTTCCGCCTTCTCGGCCTTGTTCCCCAGCGGCAGCAGCCCGGATGAGGTCAGGAAATACCCACCGGCGGCACCGGCGATGGCCAGAATCACCCCGACGATGATCCCTTTTTTCCCCTTCTTTTCCGGGGTTTCCGCCTGTTCAGCCGTTGCGTCGGTCATGACGTCCTCAT
This sequence comes from Ruegeria sp. TASC047, assembly GCF_059612445.1. Taxonomy (NCBI): domain Bacteria; kingdom Pseudomonadati; phylum Pseudomonadota; class Alphaproteobacteria; order Rhodobacterales; family Roseobacteraceae; genus Ruegeria; species Ruegeria sp. TASC047. The sequence continues at coordinate 40,901 of NZ_JBXWQP010000028.1, read as the reverse complement.
TCCTGTGATCTGTCCTGTCATAACCTCGCAGGGACTAACCGATTGTTAAGGGCAATCGTCCAAACAGAGGATGCGCCGGGCAGAATGTCGGCGAGTCGGAGGTGAGCGTGCAGCAGATCGGAACTGTCTGGGCAAGTTTGGACAGGCGTAAACAAATCGTCGTTGCCGGTGCGGTTGTGCTGGTGTTTCTGGGGATCCTCGGAATGTCGCGCCTTGCGACAGCGCCGTCGATGACCCTGCTTTACGCGGGTCTGGAAAGCGGGGCCGCCGGGGATATCGTGCACGCGCTGGATCAGCGTGGTGTGGCCTACGAGATTCGGGGCGGATCAATTTACGTCTCGGGCGCACAGCGGGACGAGCTGCGGGTGACTTTGGCCAGTGAAGGTCTGCCTGCCAACGGCAACAAGGGCTACGAACTGCTTGATTCGCTGAACGGTTTCGGCACCACTTCCCAGATGTTTGATGCCGCCTACTGGCGCGCGAAAGAGGGTGAACTGGCGCGCACAATCGTGGGCAGCCCGCATGTCAGCCAGGCCCGCGTTCATATCGCCAATGGCTCTGCCAATCCGTTTCAGCGCAGCGTCGCACCGACGGCTTCGGTCTATTTGGTGCCCTCGGGGGGCGAGATCACCGGCGATCAGGCCAAGGCTATCCGGTTTCTTGTCGCGTCGGCCGTTAGTGGTCTGTCGCCTGAAAGCGTGACAGTGATCGATTCGAACGGGTCCGTGATTGGCGGGCAGGACACCGCCGTGGCCGCCGATACGGCAGATGACAAGGCGCGGCAGTTGCGGGAACGGGTTCTGCGTCTGGTCGAAGCACGCGTTGGTACTGGAAATGCCGTTGTCGAGGTTTCTGTCGATACTGAAACCAGGACAGAATCCCTGCGTGAGCGGCGCTTTGACCCCAAGGGCAGGGTGGCGATCAGTACAGATGTCGAGGAACGCTCCGACAGCGCGCGCAACCAGTCAGCCGATGTCACCGTGGCCTCAAATCTGCCCGACGGCGATGGCGCGGGGGGGGACGAATCGAATTCGACCGCGACCCAGACACGTGAGAGGGTGAATTACGAGGTTTCCGAAACCGAGCTGGAGGTGCACACCGCCCCCGGTGCGATCAAACGCCTGACGGTTGCCGTTCTGGTCAACGGAACGCGGGCGGTGGATGCCTCGGGCGCTGAATCCTTTACACCGCTGCCGCAGACGGAACTCGACGCACTTGAAGAGCTGGTGGCCTCGGCTGTGGGATTTGACGCCGCGCGCGGGGATGTCATCACTCTGAAATCGCTGGATTTACCGACGGTCGCGCCACAAGGCACGCTGGTTTCCTCTTCGCTTTGGCAAAACATCCATCTGGACGCCATGTCACTGATCCAGATGGCAGCGTTGGCGCTGGTGTCGCTGGTGCTGGCGTTGTTCGTGATCCGTCCGATCCTGATGAAACCTGCGATGGTCCCGGCGCTGTTGCCAGCTGCGGAGGGGAGGGCTCCGCCCCCGTCGGTCCTGACCGGTGAAATCGCGGCGGACGGAACGGCAGAGTTCACGCCGCTGCCCCAACAAGGGACCGTTCCCGTGCTTGGGGTCAGTGCCATCGGGGACCCGGTTGATCGGTTGCGCGCAATGATCGGCGACAAGCAGGAAGAAACGGTCGAGATCCTGCGCAGTTGGCTTGAAGAAGGTGAGGAGCGCGTGTGATGTCCATCGCTCATCTGCTTGAGGATTTCACCACCCGGACCAGCGCCGGAGCCGTTCTGTATCTGGACGAGGAAACGCTTGAGGAACAACGCCTTGCCGCGTTCGAAAGCGGGTACGGTGCCGGTTGGGAGGATGCCGCGCAGGCGCAGGAACAGAACCGCGGCCGCGTTTCGGATGAACTAGCGGGTTCGCTTGAGGATATGTCCTTCACCTATCACGAGGCGCTTAACCGGATGACATTGTCTCTGGAACCGATGTTCGAAAGCCTGGTTCAGACCGTATTGCCTGACATGGTCGAACGCGGGCTGGCCGCCCGGATCGTCGAACAGCTTTGCGAGATGGCGCGCGTCGAAATCGAACAACCGATGCAGATCATGGTGCCGGAAAGGTGCGCGCAAGCCGTGCAATCCCTGCTGCCGCAGACCCTGAACTCCGCACCGCGCGTCATCGAAGACCCTGGCCTGGCCCCCGGACAGGCGCGATTGCAGGTCGGCACAAGCCGGCGTGAGATTGATTGCGCGGCCCTGCTGTCCATCATTGCACAGGCATTTGACGCATACGTCTTTGAGGCAAGAAAGGCTTTGTCCAATGAATGACACCCAGTTCCCGAAAACCGAAAAACCCAATCCTTTCGAAACGGTCCCGATTGAAGTGACCGTTTCGGTTGGCCGCGCCCGCCCGTTGATCCGGGATTTGCTGAACATGGGTGAGAACGCGGTGCTAACCCTGGACAAGCGGATCGAGGACCCGGTCGACCTTTATGTCGGGGATCAGCTGGTGGCACGCGGGGTGCTTGAGGAGATGGAGGGCGATCAGGCGGGGCAACTGGCCGTGCGCCTGACCGAGATTGCGGATCTGCAAAACGGAATCGGCTGATGCGCTATGTGATCTGGCTGGGTCTGGCTGTAGTGGTGTCACTGCCGTCGATGGCGGCAGCTCAGGATGTGACCCTGTCGCTGGGCGAAGGCGGTTCGATCTCGGCCCGCACCATCCAGCTGATCCTGTTGATCACGGTGCTCAGCGTTGCTCCGGGTCTGGCGATCATGATCACCTGTTTCCCGTTCCTGATCACCGTGCTTTCGATCCTGCGGCAGGGTGTCGGCCTGCAGCAATCGCCGCCGAATATGCTTTTGGTCAGTCTTGCGCTGTTTCTGACCTATTTCATCATGGACCCGGTGTTCACCGAGGCCTGGACCGCAGGAATACGCCCGATGATGGAAGAAACCATGGCGGTCGAGCCCGCGCTGGAACGCGCGTTAGAGCCTTTTCGCGCCTTCATGGCCAACCGGCTGGATTCAGATACGTTTTATGCAATGGCGGCCCTGCGCCCCGGCGGTGACGCGATCGAGCTGTCCGCCCAGGCCCCGTTATCGGTGTTGATGCCCTCTTTCATGCTGTCCGAGATCGCGCGTGCCTTTCAGATCGGGTTCCTGATCTTCCTGCCCTTTCTGATCATCGATCTTGTGGTTGCGGCGGTATTGATGTCGATGGGCATGATGATGGTGCCACCTGCCATCGTGTCACTGCCGTTCAAGCTGGCGTTTTTCGTGGTCGCTGACGGGTGGGCCTTGATCGCAGGCGCGCTGGTGCGCAGCTATATGCCCTAGATCTCTCCAAAGGGACCTCACGAAAAAGGGCCAGACAAGCCTGGCCCTTCAGATTTGCACAGAAAACGCGTTTTCCGAGCTCATTTGCGCCGGAAACGGCTTAACCCGTCTTTTTCAGGTCCGTGATCAGCTGATTCAGGTTGCCTTTGCGGGCATCCAGCATTGCGCCAATCTCGGTGCGTTCGGTCAGCAACAGATTCACGCCTTCGATGAACATGTTGTAGAACTTGTCGCGGCCGGATTTGTCGGAAACAAGGAACGTCACATCGAACGGGGCTGATCCGCGCAGCTTGACCATCGTGCGAACCTCGAACCCGGCCCTGATCTTGCGGGCATTGCGAACATCGACCTCACCGCCGATGAACTCGCGGAAACGGCGGCCGTATTTGCGCGAGATATAACCCTGAAAGGCAGCGGTGAACTGTTTCAGCTGGGTCGGGCTGGCTGAGCGGGCATCCGCACCCAGCGCATAGCGCGCCATGATCGGCACGTCGGCATATTGAGCGAAGATCTTTTCGAAATCGCGCAGCATCGCTTTTTCGGACTTGCCCGACTCGATCACCCGGTTGATGTCGGTAACCACGCTGGTCACAAGCGCCTTGGCGGCGGCCTCGGTCTGGGAAAAGGCAGGTACGGGCAGCACTGCCAGCGCAAGTCCGGCTGCGATAAAATGACGACGGTTCAGCGCGTTATTCAGCATAGGGGTCCTCGTAGGGGTCAAGATAGGGGTCCCTGACCGGGTCCGTCCCGGTTTCGGCATAGGGGTCAGAATACAAGTCCAGATAGGCGTCTTCGTCATCTCTTGCCAGTTCGAAGCGGCGGTTTTGCAGATAGATCAGGCGAGCCTGCGCATAGCTGTCGGCACTTTCGTAAAGAATGGAATCGACAGTATCTGAGAACCGGCCCCGATCCCCCATGCGCCGCACGATTTCGGCGTAGACGCCAAGGTTGTCGGCGGGTCGGGTCGGGCTGAAATTGATCGGGTTCGAGAACAGGTTGACCACAACCCCAATTGCATCCCTTTGGGTTGACGGGCCATAGAATGGCAGCTCGATATAAGCGCCTTCACCCACTCCCCAGACATGCAGGGTCTCACCGAAATCCGTGTCCACCGGTGGCAGGTTCAGCTCATCAGCGGGCGAAGACAGGCCAAAGCCACCTACGGTCATGTTGATCACAAAGCGCAGCAGGGCGTTGCCCATCTGTTTCGGGTTGCCCTGAAGCAGGTAGTCAACCGCTTGACCGGGCAGCGAGATGTTTTCGGCAAAAGTGCTGAAACTGGTGACCATCGGGTCAGGAACGATTTTGACATAGCCTTTCGAGGCCGGCCGGAACAGAAACCGGTCAACACCCAGATTGAACTTGTGAATTCCCCGGTTCGCATTTTCATACGGATCAAACACGTCAGTGCGCGAGGCACCCTCGGGTGGCGTGGTTGCACAGGCGGACACAACGGCCATGAGCGACAGTAAAACAAGGTGTTTCAGGCGAAATCTGCTCGACACGATCTTTGTCTCTCCTAAATGGCCCGGCACATGCGCCTGCCGGACATTCAATCAATAATCCACCAAAATCCACGTGCCGGGGCGGCACAAGTTGCAGTCACATAGTCGTTTCAGGTCTTAAATGAAACACCTTGCGTGTAACCTGTTCATCACGGTGGGGTAAAGTGACCGTCGATCAACAGTGAATTTTCAGTAAAGATACGCTCAGATCGCAGGAAGGCCGAAATTTGCCGGTTTCCGTCTTTCCCAATCCGTGCTTCCCGGTTAGCGTCCCGCAGAGTTGAATTTAGGGAAGGACCCTCGCAATGAGCATCGCTGCCAAACTTGAAAGCCTCGGTGTAACGCTGGAAGAAGCGCCCGCGCCTGCGGCTAACTATGTGCCTTTCGTGCGTGTCGGCAATATCCTGTATGTATCCGGCCAGATCTCGAAGACTGATAAGCTGATCACCGGTAAACTGGGCGATGACTTGGATGTCGAAGCCGGGGCTGCGGCGGCGCGTGTCTGCGCGATCAACCTGCTGGCACAGGTCAAGGCGGCCTGCGACGGAGATATTGAAAAGCTGGTCCGCGTGATCAAACTGACCGGATTCGTGAACTCGACCGCTGATTTCACGGCACAGCCCCAGGTAATCAACGGCGCGTCCGATTTTCTGGTCGAGGCGCTGGGCGATGCCGGTCGCCACTCGCGTTCCGCCGTCAGCGCGGCGTCGCTTCCGCTGGGTGTTGCGGTCGAGATCGAAGGCATCTTCGAAATCGAATGACGCCGCCCCTACCAGATGTGTTTTTGCAGGCCCCGATTGCGCATCGGGCGCTGCATGACATTACCAAGAACCGCCCGGAAAACAGCCGGGCGGCCATTCGTGCCGCGATTGAAGCTGGATACGGGATCGAGATCGATCTTCAGCTGACATCGGATGACCAGGCAATGGTCTTTCACGATTATGACATGACCCGCCTGACCGGGCAGTCGGGGCCCATTCAGCAGGTCACGGCACTTGCCGCCTCTGGCACGCCGCTTCAGCATGGGGATGACGGCATTCCGACACTGGATGATGTGCTGGAAATTGTCGCGGGCCGGGTGCCGTTGCTGATCGAATTAAAGGATCAGGACGGGGCGATGGGCACGAATGTGGGCGCGCTTGAGCTCGACACGGTGCGCGCGTTGCAGGGTTACAAAGGCCCGGTGGCCCTGATGTCCTTCAATCCCAACTCGGTCGCTGAACTGGCGCGGCTCGCCCCGCATCTGCCGCGCGGGATCACGACCTGCGCCTATGAACCCAGTGTCGAGCTTTTGCCGCAAAGCATCTGCGATCACCTGCGCGATATCCCGGATTTCGACCGTGTCGGTGCCAGTTTCATCAGCCACGAAGCCGCAGACCTGTCGCGCCCCCGCGTGGCGGAACTCAAGGCGCGGGGCGTGCCGATCCTGTGTTGGACAATCCGGTCGCCCGAACAAGAGGCAGAAGCCCGCAGGGTTGCCGACAATGTGACCTTCGAAGGCTATTTGGCTGCGCATTCGACTTGAACCCCCTCCGCGTGGTCACAGATAAAGGACAGGCGCGGAGGACATATGGATCAGGCACAGATCGAGGTTCAGGTACTGGGCGCTCTGTCGCAGATTCCAGCGGCAGAGTGGGATGCCTGCGCCTGCCCCGAAGTTGCCGATGGCGGGCGGCCGCTTGATCCCTTTACCACACATCGCTTTTTGCTGGCGCTGGAAGACAGCGGCTCGGTCGGGCGTGGCACCGGCTGGCAGCCGCAATACCTGACCGCCTATCTTGACGGGATGCTGATCGCGGCGGCCCCGATGTATGCCAAATCGCACAGCCAGGGTGAATATATCTTCGATCACAGCTGGGCCCATGCCTATGAAAGCGCGGGCGGGCGGTATTACCCCAAGCTGCAAATCGCGGTGCCGTTCACCCCGGCAACCGGGCGGCGGTTTCTGGTGCGTCCGGGCTATGAACGGATCGGCATGACGGCGCTGGTTCAGGGGGCGGTGCAGCTTGCAGCTGACAACCGGGTCTCGTCCCTTCACGCGACCTTCTGTACCGAAGACGAAGCCCTTGCTGGCGAACAGATGGGCCTGATGCTGCGCCGATCGCAGCAGTTTCACTGGCTGAACGATAACTATTCAGATTTCGACGACTTCCTGAGCGCGCTGTCGTCGCGCAAGCGCAAAACTATCCGGAAAGAACGCACGCAGGCCTGTGGATTTGGCGGCGAGATCCACACTCTGACCGGTGACCAGCTGCGCCCCGAACACTGGGACGCGTTCTGGCGGTTCTATCAGGACACCGGATCGCGCAAATGGGGCTCACCCTACCTGACGCGGAAGTTCTTTGATATTGCACAGGACACAATGGCAGATGACATGGCCCTTGTGATGGCAGAACGGAATGGCTTTCCCATTGCGGGTGCGTTGAACTTTATCGGCCGGGAAACCCTTTTTGGGCGCTATTGGGGCTGCATCGAACATCATCCCTGCCTGCATTTCGAACTGTGCTATTATAGGGCAATCGACTTTGCCATTGCTCACGGTCTGGCCCGGGTCGAGGCAGGCGCACAGGGCGAACATAAGCTGGCGCGAGGGTACCTGCCAACACGCACGCATAGCTTGCATTGGGTCGGCGATCCGGGTTTTGCTGATGCGGTCAAGAAATATCTGGACGCCGAAGGCCACGCAGTGGAAGAAGAGATCGAGATTCTGACGGATTACGGCCCGTTCAGGAAATCGAACCCGGAGGAACAGCAATGACCGAACTCTTGTCGACCGAAACCCGTGGCCCGCTGCTGGATCCGCTGTTCAAAAACGGTTGGACCATGGTTGAAGGCCGCGATGCGATCACCAAGACTTTCATTTTCGACAATTTCGTCCATGCCTTCGGCTGGATGACACAGGTGGCAATCTGGGCCGAGAAGTGGAACCATCACCCCGAATGGTTCAATGTCTACCGCACGGTCGAGGTTGTCTTGTCCACCCATGATGTGGGCGGCCTGTCCTCGCTGGATGCCAAACTGGCCCGCAAGATGGACAGTCTGTGCTAGCGGTCGTTGCGGCCTGACCCTTCACCGCCAGCCAGCGATGCGGCAGTGCCCATCTGCCGGAACTCGGCAGGCGTGACAGTGCCGTCGCTGACGTCAATCGCCCTTGGAATACCCGTGGTCTTGTTTCCGATCTGGCGCACACTGCGCGCGGCCGGGTTGATATCCAAACACTTGGTTTCATAGCAGGTCAGGCCAGACAGGTTGATCTGAATGCGGGCCTGTCCGTCCGGGCCTGTCACCAACGGGGCCTGCGGCACGTCACAGGCCGCAACCAGCGCCAGCGCTGTCAAACCGAGCCATTTGTTCATCTCATGCTCCTGCCATTAATCAAGCTGACCATTCCTGTCCTGATCGGCAGACAGGAAATCCTCACCCATCTGGGTGTCAAATTCAGGTCTTGAGATTACATTGTCGCCGTTTCGGTCAGCGTTGCGGAACAGTTTGATGTCCATGAACGGTTTGGCCTCGGCCTGACCCAGAGTGCCGTTCCTGTCTTCGTCCATCGTCTGAAAGGCGTAATCCGAGAAAGCATCGAACTCGTCTTTGGACAGGAACCCGTCATTGTTGGCGTCGATGGCCCTCAACTCGTTTTCGTGCAGCTCAGCCACGCTTTCGGCGTGACCCGAACCGGCCAAAGCCACCATGAATATCACCAGGCTTAACTGTTTCATATCGACCTCCTCAGCACGCGAATCTCTGACCTTCGATGCCACCAGCGGCAGCGCCCGCTGCGGTCAGGATCGTCTTGCCCGATCCGCCACCAAACTGGTTGCCGATTGCACCCCCGATCAGCGCCCCGCCCAACGTTCCGCCCAGACAGGCGATTTCGTGCTGGCGTGCGGCTTGCTGTTGCGGGGTCGGGGCCGGTCCGCAGGCCGCCAAAAGGGCCGCGCCGGACAGTAATAGGTAGAACGCGTTAAGTTTCATGAAAAAACTCCCCGTATGAATACGCCAAGTATTCGCGCTCTGGGGCGGTGCTTCAAGTTAAATTGGCGGCGAAAGGCCCCGGTCGGACCGGGGCAGATCAAAATCAGATCACATCCAGCAGGCCTTCTCCGGCGGAAATTTCGCAGGCGCCGGGGTTTTCTTCCATATTCAGCACCGTGACCTTGCCATCCTCGACCAGCATTGCATATCGCTTGGACCGCGTGAAAAGCCCCACGGGCGGCGCATCGAAATCCATGCCGATGGCCTTGGTGAACTCTGCCGCCGCATCCGATACCATGGTCAGCCCTGCCTCGGTCGCACCCGTGGATTGCCCCCACGCCTGCATCACAAACGGATCATTGACCGAAAGGCACAGGATCTCGTCCACGCCCTTGGCATCAAACTGTTTCTTCGTGCGGATAAAACTGGGCACATGGGCGGTCGTGCAGGTGCCGGTATAGGCCCCCGGCACGGCAAAGATCACCACCTTGCGGCCTTTGGTCTTGTCTGAAATCCGCACCTCTTCTGGCCCGTTCGCACCCATCTGGATCAGCGTTGCTTCGGGCAGGGTATCTCCTGTTGAAATCATTATTCAGCTCCTGTCGTTTGGATTTGCAGAAATGGGCTTAGCCGCAATATAGGTGGTCTGAACACGGTGACCACTTGAAAACTGCGGGGTAGGCAAAGCATGAGCCATATTGTCGTGATCGGCGCGGGACAGGCAGGCGCGTCTTTGGTGGCCCGTCTGCGCAAGGACGGGTTTGCGGGTGAGATCACTCTGGTCGGGGCCGAGCCGCATCTGCCTTATCAGCGCCCGCCCCTGTCCAAAGCCTATCTGCTGGGCGAGATGGAGCTTGAGCGTCTGTTCCTGCGGCCTGAAAGTTTTTATACGGAAAACAACATCACCCTGCGTCTGGGTCAGCGCGTCACCGGTATCGACCCCAAGGCCAAAACGGTCACGCTGGGGGATGAGGTTATCTCTTACGACGAACTGGCGCTGACCACCGGATCGGACCCGCGCCGCCTGCCCGCCGCGATTGGTGGCGATCTGGACGGTGTGCATGTGGTGCGCGATCTGGCCCATATCGACGAGATGGAGCCCAAAGTGACCGAAGGTGCCCGCGCGCTGATCGTCGGCGGCGGGTATATCGGGCTTGAGGCCGCCGCCGTCTGTGCCAAGCGTGGCGTCAAGGTCACTCTGGTTGAAATGGCCGACCGTATCCTGCAACGGGTCGCAGCGCCCGAGACCAGCGATTATTTCCGCGCGTTGCACAGTGCATACGGCGCTGACATCCGCGAAGGCGTCGGGCTGGATCATCTGATCGGCGAAAACGGCAAGGTCACCGGCGCGGTTCTGACTGACGGTACAAAACTCGAGGTCGATTTCGTCGTGGTTGGCGTCGGTATTGCACCCGCAACCCAACTGGCTGAGATGGCGGGGCTGGACCTGGACAACGGCATCAGGACCGACGCCCATGGTCGCACATCTGACCCGTCGATCTGGGCGGCTGGCGATTGCGCCTCCTTTCCCCATGGCGAAGGCCGCATCCGTCTGGAAAGCGTCCCCAACGCCATTGATCAGGCCGAGATCGTGGCCCAGAACATGCTGGGCGCGGCCAAGGATTATGTGGCAACCCCGTGGTTCTGGTCGGATCAATACGACGTCAAGCTTCAGATCGCGGGCCTGAACACCGGATATGACCGCGTGGTGACGCGGCAGGGCGAAGGGCAGACCGTATCCTTCTGGTATTACAACGGTGACAAGCTGATTGCGGTCGACGCGATGAACGATCCGCGCGCCTATATGGTTGGCAAGCGCCTGATCGAGATGGGAAAAACGGCCGACCCGGCTGTCGTGGCTGACCCGGATGCAGACCTTAAACCGCTGCTCAAGGCATGAGGATCATCGCCGGAGAGTTCCGCGGTCGCGCCCTGACCCCCATCGGCAAGGGCGATGCGGGTGCACATCTGCGCCCGACCACCGACCGGGTGCGCGAAAGCCTGTTCAACGTGCTGGCCCATCAGATCGATTTCGACGGCCTGCGCGTGCTGGACCTGTTTGCTGGCACCGGGGCGCTCGGGCTCGAAGCGCTGTCACGCGGCGCGGCGCATGTCACCTTCGTCGATGACGGGCGCGTGGCGCAGGGTTTGATCCGCAAGAATATCGACCTGACCCGCAGTACCGGGCGCACAGACCTGATCCGCCGCGATGCAACCCGGTTGGGCGAAAATCCGGGCGCACCCTATGATCTGATCTTTCTGGACCCGCCCTATGGCAAGGCCATGGGTCAGAAAGCCATTGCCGCGCTGTCCAATGGCTGGATCGCGGATGATGCGCTGCTGGTTTGGGAAGAAAACTCACGGATGCAGGCTCCGGCCGGGTTCACGTTGCACGACAGCCGAAAATATGGCGACACGTATATTTCATTGATGCGGAACGGTGATCAAAGTGCATGATCTGGTCATTTTCGATTGCGATGGCGTTCTGGTCGACAGCGAGGTGATCTCGAACCAGGTGCTGGCGGACAATCTGGCGGGCTATGGCCTGCACCTGACCTTGCCCGAATGCATGTCCCTGTTTGTGGGCGGAACCATGGTCGGGGTGCGCGACAAGGCGCGTGCGATGGGCGCTGATCTTCCCGAAGACTGGATTGATCAGGTCTATGCCGAAACCTACGACCGCCTGCGCGCCGGTGTGCCTTTGGTGCCGGGTGTCGCGGACCTGCTTGCGGCGCTGGATCAGCGGGGCATCCCCTGTTGCGTGGCCTCAAACGGCAGCCCGGACAAGATGCAGATCACGCTGGGCCAGAACGGGCTTTGGGACCGGTTCAAAGATGTGATGTTCTCGGCCCATGTGCTTGGCACCGGCAAGCCTGATCCAAAGATGTTCCAACTGGCGGCCGAGAATTTTGGCGCACAGGCCCCGGTGGTCATCGAAGACAGCCACAATGGCGTTACAGCCGCAATCCGGGCCAATATGCGCTGTCTGGCCTACGCGCCGCATGGCGTTGGTGACAGGCTGGCCGATCTTGGGGCCGAGGTGATCACGGATATGTCACAGGCGCACCCGCTGTTGGGACTCTGACCCCCAACTGTGTTAGGGTGCAGCCATGGATCATGCTCTAACACCCTTTGTCTGGACAGTCTCCCGCGACGCCGAGGTCATGGCGAAACCTGACCCCAAGCCCCTGCGCGCGCCGGTGTTCATCCACGATGCGGTTACCCCTTGGGGGGCTGAGACGATGCTGCTTAAACTCCTGCGCGAACAGGCCGCCGATCAGGACGAATAGGTCGGGTGAAACTTGCCGCCTGGCGACAGGGTAAAGATATCGACCCCATCTGCCGTTACGCCCACCGAATGCTCGAACTGTGCCGACAGCGACTTGTCGCGGGTCACGGCGGTCCAGTCATCGGCCAGCGTCTTGGTTTCGGGGCGGCCCAGATTGACCATCGGTTCAATGGTAAAGAACATGCCTTCCTCAAGAACCGCGCCTGTGCCGGGGCGGCCATAATGCAGCACATTCGGCGGCGCGTGGAACACGCGGCCCAGACCGTGCCCGCAAAAGTCGCGAACAACACTCATCCGATGCGCTTCGACATAGGCCTGAATGGCATGGCCGATATCGCCGAACGTGTTGCCCGGCTTGACCATCTCGATGCCCTTGAACAGTGCGTTATGGGTTACCTGGATCAGACGCTCGGCCTTGCGCGGCAGTTTGCCCGCCACATACATGCGCGAGGTGTCACCGAACCAGCCATCCACGATGACGGTCACATCGATGTTCAGGATATCGCCATCCTTCAGCTTCTTGTCACCGGGAATACCGTGGCAGACCACATGGTTCACACTGATGCAGCTGGCGTGTTCATATCCCTTATAGCCGATCGTGGCCGAGGTCGCGCCCGCATCCTCGACCATCTGCGTGATCAGCCCGTCAAGCGCACCCGTGGTCTGACCGGGAAAGACATGCGCGGCGATATCATCCAATATCCGCGCCGCCAGAGCGCCCGCCGCGTGCATCCCGGCAAAATCACCCTGTTCATAGATGCGGATACCGTCCTTGGTCAGACGGCCACGATGCTCTTTCATCGACGCAAAGCTCCAATTGTTACGCGCGGCACTTCTTTTACGCTGCTTGTGCAGAAAGTACCAGAGGGTGCGGGGTTACACTCACTCAGCGAAGTAGTTCGACGGCTCATAACTTTCAACAGCCGCTCTCTCATGCTGGCACTACGACCCTATGCCGAAACAGGCTCAATCCCACGCTATTCTGGGGGGCGGAATACCGCAAACTTCCAAACGAGCGGACAGTGCAATCAATTTGCCCTTGGTTGCGGCTATTTCGCCCTCCAGATCATCCCCTGATAAACTGGATACAGGAACTCCGATCAATAGCACGCCGACAGCGTCACCGGCAACTGCTTGTTTCTGGGCGGAAATCAAGGCGGGCACTCTGGCGACCTCTTGTTGGTAGAGTTGTCGTGCCTTTGCGCAGGATACGTTGCTATAGACATCCCCGATTGGAACCGGTGCGATCGAACTTGGTTGTTCCGCACATGCTGTGACGGCGAGAATGGCGGCCAATGTGATTAGAATTTTTGGCATGCTGAACTCCGTGGCTTCTGACATAAGGCGACAGTTTCGCGGAGGCTCAGCAGGTATAGGTGAACTCCCACTGAGGGTCGAGGACCAGTCTGGCAGAACGGATGTCACATGTTCTGCCGGTTGACTTCAGGTATTCTGTCGCCGCCGATTGAAAGACCAACTGCGTGGGGTCCATACTGCCAGCCAAGCCGAATGTTGCACCTTCGGCTGCACCGGCCAAGGCGGAATCTGCCAGGCTGGGCGTCAGCATAATCAAGCCGCTTTCAGGCTTGTCGAAGACGCGCCAGGTTCTGCCATACGCTTCGAAGTTTATTGGGTCGACGTCGCCATATGTCTTCATCGCGTAACTCATGCCCGAGCAAGAGGCCGTGTACAGGAGTGCGGCGCACAGAACGGTTATACCGATTGTTTTGTATAGCATGACAAATCTCCCCCCCGAAATTATCGTGCTGAATAGCAAAGCTTTTTATGTGCTGATTAACATTGATATGAATCAACAAATAATACTTTAAGAATATTTATAGTTAGCTTTAGGTTTGACCCGAGATGCCAGGCTTTCTTGATTCTGGTACGTGCTGCTGAATAGCCTTTAGATCGGTTTGGGTAAGACTGCGATCCCCTCTGGTGAAATCTCTGTCCCATACACCAACCGTTCCACCCCCATCGCCTGCGCCGCCTCGAACGCTGCCGCATAGGCCGGGTCAATATCCGTGGCCAGCGCGAACCGGTCGCAATCGGTGCGTTGCACCAGGTACAGCATGATCGCCCGGTGCCCCTGCGCTGCCATCTGTGCCAGCTCGCCCAGATGTTTGGTGCCGCGGGCGGTGACGCTGTCGGGGAACTCGGCCAGACCGGGCTGGCGGGACAGCGTCACGCTTTTGACCTCGATATAGGCATCTGGCAGGCCGGGGCCGCTCAGCAGGAAATCGATACGGCTGTTTTGCCCGTATTTCACCTCGGGCCGGACGGTGTCATAAGCGGCCAGCTCGGGGATCTCGCGCGCCGCAAGCGCTGCCCGCAGGGCGCGGTTCGGGACGGAAGTATCGACCCCGGTGAAATGCCCGTTTTCGTGATCCACCAGCCGCAAGCCGAATTTCAGCTTTTTCTTCGGGTCGTCATTGGGCTCAAGCCAGATCAAATGGCCCGGTTCGGCCAGCCCCATCATGGATCCCGGATTGGCGCAATGGGCGGTCACTTCGCGCCCGTCTTCCAAACGGCAATCGGCCAGAAAGCGTTTGTAGCGACGGATCAGGCGGGCGGGGACAAGAGGGGTTCCAAAACGCATGTCTCACGGCCTATACCTGCCCCTGAAGACGATCAAGAGGAGTCCGCGCCATGGCCAATCCAACCGCAGCAATGCTGGTGATCGGGGATGAAATCCTGTCGGGCCGCACCCGCGATGCAAACATGCATTATCTGGCGCAGGAGCTGGCAAAACACGGCATCGACCTAAAAGAGGTTCGCATCGTCAGCGATGACGCCCCCGCCATCGAAGCGGCGGTCAAAGCGCTGTCTGACAGCCACGACACCGTCTTTACCAGCGGCGGCATCGGCCCGACCCATGACGATATCACCGCCGATTGCATTGCGCGCGCCTTCGACGCCCCGATTGACATTCGCGACGACGCGCGCGCGCTGTTGCAGGCGCATTACGACAAATCCGGGCTGGAACTGAACGCCGCCCGCCTGCGCATGGCGCGTATCCCGGAGGGCGCGACATTGATCGACAATCCGGTCTCGACAGCGCCGGGTTTCACCCTGAAGAACGTACATGTGATGGCCGGGGTGCCGCTGGTGTTTCAGGCTATGGTCGCCAGCGTCCTGCCCACACTGACCGGTGGCAGCCCCCTGTTGTCGCAAACCCTGCGCGTGGACCGGGGCGAAGGCGATATCGCCGCAAACCTGTCTGCGCTGGCCGAGGATTTCAGCGATCTGTCCATCGGCTGCTATCCGTTTCAGATCAACGGGGCCTTCGGGGCCAACGTGGTGGTGCGCGGCACCAATGGTAGTCGGATTGACGCGGCCATGACCCGTCTGGCGAAAGAGCTTGGGCTTTGAGCAGCGATTGGGCGGACATCGTCGACGGCACATGGCCTGCCGCGCGGTATCGCAGGCTGGGGCCGTTTCAGCTGCGCGAAGGGCAGGGCGGCGGCTCGCGTGTTTCTGCGGCCAATGCGCTGGCCCCGGCCAGCGATGCAGATATCGACGCGGCCGAGGCCGCGATGCAGGCCATGGGGCAGAAATCCATCTTCTGCCTGCGCCCGGGTGATGAGGCGCTGGATGCAAAGCTGGCGCAACGGGGATATGACATCCTTGATCCGGTCAACATCTATACGTGCCCCGTCTCTCACCTCACCGATCAGCCGATCCCTCCGGTCATGGTGTTTTCGGTCTGGGAGCCGCTTGAAATCATGCGCGAAATCTGGGCGGCTGGTGGGATCGGGCCCGAACGTCTGGCGGTGATGGAGCGCGCGAAGGGTCCCAAAACCGGTCTGCTGCTGCGCCACAACGACCAACCCAGCGGGGCAGCCTTCGTGGCGATGCATGGCGATGTCGCGATGCTGCATGCGCTTGAAATCCTGCCCGCGCACCGCCGTCAGGGGCTGGGTCAGTGGACCATGCGCGCCGCGGCGATTTGGGCAGGTGACAACGGTGCTCAAACCTTCAGTGTGATCTGCACCAAGGCCAATGAAGGTGCCAACGGTCTCTATTGCGCCCTCGGGATGGAGATCGCCAGTGAATACCATTACCGTCACCTTGTCTGAACAAAAGGGGTCGCCATGACACAGAAAGACATGCCCACCGCGCTGAACCTGCCCATGGTCGATCCACTGCCGCCGGAAACGCAGAAATATTTCGATATCTGTGTCGAAAAGCTGGGCATGGTGCCGAATGTGCTAAAGGCAAACGCCTTCGATATCGACAAGCTGAACACGTTCACGGCGATGTATAATGATCTGATGCTGGCCAACAGCGGCCTGTCCAAGCTGGAGCGCGAGATGATTGCCGTGGTCGTATCGTCGATCAACAAGTGCTTCTACTGTCTGGTCGCACACGGCGCGGCGGTCCGGCAGCTTTCGGGCAACCCGCAACTGGGCGAGATGCTGGTGATGAATTACCGTGTTGCCCCGATCGAGCCCCGGCAGCGCGCAATGCTGGACTTTGCCGCCAAAATGACAACCGCCAGCGCCGAGATCGAAGAGCCCGACCGCCAGAACCTGCGCGACGCAGGCTTTTCCGACCGCGACATCTGGGACATCGCCAATGTTGCCGGGTTCTTCAACATGTCCAACCGGGTGGCCAGTGCCACGGCAATGGTACCCAACCCCGAGTATCACGCGCAGTTTCGATGATCCGATCAGCCGCCCTTATCGCCACGCTGCTGGCGGGGCCGGTTCTGGCGCAGGACCTGACCCTGCCAGCCAGCGCCCGCCAGATCAGCGACCGTACCTCGCCGCTGGACAGCTATGACCTGCCAACGGGGCCTTATGCGAATGGCGCGGTGCCTGCTGACACCCTCGAAGGCCGGGTTGAACGCTACACGTGGCGGCTTCAGGCGGGCTCAAGCACAACTCTCCAGCTTCTGACCCCGCTGCGCGACCAGATCGAGGCACAGGGCTACAAGATTCTGTTCGAATGTGATGCCCGCGCCTGTGGCGGCTTCGATTTCCGCTTTGGCACCGAGGTCGTTCCGACCCCGGACATGTATGTCGCCATTCAGGATTACCGTTTCCTGTCGGCCACCAAGGGGCCTGTTGCCCTCAGCCTGCTGGTCAGCCGCAACCCCCCGGACGGGTATGTCCAGATGATCCGCGTCACACCCCAGAATGCACCGGACCCTGTTCCGGTCGTGATCGAACAGGCAGTCGAAGGGTCGGGCGGGCTGCTTGAGGCGCTGGCAACATCGGGTCACGTGATACTGGACGATCTGCATTTTCCAACCGGTGAGGTTGCGTTGGACGAGGGGACTTATGCCTCACTGACCCTGCTGGCAGGGTATCTGGCCGAAAATCCTAAGATGCGACTGGCGCTGGTGGGGCATACCGATGACACCGGCGCGTTGCAGGCCAATATCGCGGTCAGCAAAGGTCGGGCCGAGTCGGTCCGCACCCGTCTAATCGATGCGCATGGCGTGGCCGCCGACCGGATCGAGGCGCAGGGTGTCGGCTATCTGTCCCCGCTCACCTCGAACGCAACTCCCGAAGGGCGCGAGCTGAACCGCCGGGTCGAGGCGGTCTTGCTCGTCAACTGACCCACCACAGGTACAGCGGCAGTCCGACCGTGATGTTGAACGGAAACGACACACCCAGCGACAGGGTCAGATAAATCCCGGCCTCGGCCTTCGGTAGTGCAATTTTCATAGCGGCCGGAACCGCGATATAAGACGCCGAGGCTGACAGCACCATGAACAGGAACAGGCTGCCTTGCGGCAATCCGATCACCGCACCGACGGCCCAGGCCATCAGCGCGCCGATCAGGGGCATCAATACGCCAAATGCGAACAGGCCAACCGACAGTTTGTCGCGATTGCTGATCAGGCTGCGCCCCGCCGAAAGCCCCATATCCAGCAGAAACAGACACAGGATGCCGGTGAAAGGCGTGACGATGAAAGGCGCGATCATCTGCATACCTTCACCCCCGGTAATGGCCCCGATCAGGAACGCCCCGGTCAACAGCACAATCGATCCATTGGCCAGCAGATCACGCCACAGCTTGTCATCCTTGACGCCATTGCCGCCGGTCTTGTGTGCCAGCCACAGCGCCGACAGAATGGCCGGCACCTCCATCGCTGCCGCAACCGCCACCATGAACCCGTCATGGGTCAATCCCATCAGATCCAGCAGGCTGGTGGCGGTGACAAAGGTGACAATCGAAATCGAGCCGTAATGCCCCGCTACCGCCGCAGCGTTCAACGCATCCAACCGTGTCATCATCCTCAGCAGGGCAAAGGCCACGAAGGGGATGGTAAAGGACAGGGCCACGCCGCCCAGCAGGGTCAGGAACAATTGCAGGTGGATGCCATGCGCGGCCAGGCTGGCACCGCCTTTGAACCCGATGGCCAGCAGCAGGTAGAGCGACATGAACTTGGCCGCGCCCGCCGGGATAGACAAATCACTGCGCACAAAAGCCGCCAGAAGCCCTAGGGCAAAAAACAATATGGTGGGCACCAGCAGGTTGCTGGACAGCGTCTCGATCACTCCGGGCATACTTGACTCCTGATCCCTCGTTTCAGGGCTTGGTGCCTTGCAAAATAGATTTGGCCAAATACTATCTTTTTAAGTTTAATATAGTTTTAGGCTATGAAATGCGTCCAACCTTGCGCCAATTGGAATACATCGTCACGGTCAGCCGCCTCGGGCGGTTCAGTTTGGCCGCCGAGGTGCTGAATGTCAGCCAACCCAGCCTGTCGGCGCAAATTGCAACCGTAGAACAAGAGCTTGGCGTTCGGATCTTTGACCGCAACCGCGGCGGAATTCAGGTGACGACAAAGGGGGAAGAGTTCATCTCGCGCGCGCAAAAGATCCTTGCCGAGGTCAAGGACCTGCGCCACGCCATGACCAACGATATGCCTGTCGGAGGAAGGTTGCGACTGGGCGTTTTGCCTTCGATCGGGCCGTACCTCCTGCCGCAAGCCATCAAAGAGGTGCACCGCCTGCGCCCCGGATTACGCATTGTCGTGCGCGAGGAAAACACCCGCGATCTGGAACAGGGCCTGAAATCCGGTCGGTTTGACCTGATCCTGTCAACGCCCGAGGATCACCCTAATACCGTGCAGCACCGCTTGTTCAACGAACCCCTCTGGGTCGCGGTGGCCGTTGACGACGTTCTGGCGCAGGACCCACAAGGCGTCAGTGCCGCCGACTTGCAGAACCGGCTGTTCCTGACCCTTGACCAAAGCCACCGCCTGTCGCGCATCGTCTATGCGCTGGCAGCGGAATGCGGCGGTGTGGTTTCGGATGAATATGAAGGCACAACGCTTGATTCCATTGTCCTGATGGCGGCCTCTGGGGTTGGGGTTGCGGTTCTGCCGGATCTGTTTGCCCGCAGACAGGGCATTTACCGCGACGAAGTGCGGCTGCGCCCGCTGTCCATTCCCAATGCCAATCGCGATATCGCATTGCTGGCGCGCAATGCCGAAACGCCGCCGCCGGGTCAGAACGTGTTGATGGAAAGCCTACGCTCTTCCGCGCGATCCATCGGCCTGACGGTGATCGGTTCATAAAAAAGGCCCGCACTTTGACATGCGGGCCAAAGGTTGGTCTTCAGGGAGAAACTACCAATCCATCGGGCTTTTGTCTTCGAATGCATCGACCAGAAAATCGATGAAGGCCCGTACTTTGGGTTGTGTGAAGCGGCCGGGCGGATAAACTGCGTAAATGCCCTGTACCTCGTCCGGCAGGGACGGCATGGCATCGACAACCCGCCCCGATTTCAACGCTTCGGCATAAAGATAGCTGGGCAGATATGCGATCCCCAGCCCCGAGATGGCTGCGTTCAGCAGCGACTGGCCGTCATTCACGCTTAGCCAGCCCGCGGTGCGCACCTGACGCTTTTCACCGGACGGTGCGGTCAGCTTCCAGACATTGCCTGACGACTGGCTGGAATAGTGCAGCAACTTGTGTTCGTTCAGATCGTCGATCTTCTGCGGGCGCCCGAACCGTTCGATATAGCTGGGCGCGGCGACCATGCGTTTGACCGTTTCGGTCAGCTTGCGGGCGCGCAACGTGCTGTCTTCCAGCTCTCCGATGCGCACGGCCACGTCAAATCCTTCGGAAATCAGTTCGACATAGCGGTTGTTCAGAACCATGTTCACGGTGATGTCGGGGTAGACGGCCAGGAAATCGGACAGGACCGGCGACAGGTGATTTACGCCGAAATCCGTGGCAACGCTGATGCGCAGCAGACCGGACGGAGCCGATTGCATCGATGTGACCAGCGAATCCGCTTCACCCGCATCATTCAGAACGCGACGCGCGCGGTCATAATAGGCCAGGCCGATTTCTGTCGGCGACACCCGGCGCGTGGTGCGGTTCAGCAGCCGGGCTCCCAGACGCGCTTCGAGGCTCGAGACGTGTTTGGACACGGCCGATTTGGAGATGCCCATCTTCTTGGCCGCATCGGTGAAGCCACCCTGGTCCACCACATTGGCGAAGGCTTCCATTTCGGTCAGTCGGTCCATTCTCGTTCCCCAGATCTTGATTTCCAACCCGACTATCGCTCTGAATCTGGGCGGAATCGGGGCATACATGGGATAATATCAGGGATTTGAATCGGATCGTTTGCGTATGAGAAACGCAGAAACAGTGGTTTCCAAACCGGCCCCGAACCCTGCGATACTGCATTTTCCGCGCAATCGTTCGTTTCTGTTCATCTTAGAATGGCATTTTTGTGACCACAGAAGGGGTCAGGAAATCCGTTTTCTCCGTCTCCGTCCTTGTCGGTCTTTTGGCCGGGAGCGCGGAACCCCGAAAACCCTTTGCAAAGCCATGTTTCACCACCCCGTCCGACGGCAACACCGGGCCGTAACCCCTGTTCCCTGACCGATCGGTATTTACATCTTCGCGGATGTTCGCGACCCTGCGCGCATTTGCAGGGGGTTTGAATGTCACTGGAATTCTTCATCACTTCCATGATCGTCGTGCTGCTGCCGGGCACCGGTGTCATCTACACACTGGCCGTTGGCCTGGGCCGCGGTATCCGGGCCAGCGTTGCCGCCGCGGTCGGATGCACAGTGGGAATCGTTCCCGCTGCCGTGGCCAGTATCATCGGGCTTGCCGCATTGCTGCACACCAGTGCCGTGGCGTTTCAGCTCGTGAAATACCTTGGTGTCATTTACCTTTTCTACATGGCGTGGGGCATTCTCAGGAGTGGCGGCGCCTTGGATGTCACCGCCGACAAGACCGCGAAAAGCAGTTTCAAGATTGCCATCACCGGAACGCTCATCAACGTGCTGAACCCCAAGCTGTCGCTGTTCTTTCTGGCGTTTCTGCCGCAGTTTCTGCCAGCCGACACGGCGAACGCAGGAGGTGCGCTGATCCAGCTGGCCCTGGCCTTTATGGCCATGACCTTTGTTGTCTTCGTCGGATACGGGGCCTGCGCAGCGCTGGCCCGCGACTATGTGATCAGCCGTCCAACGGTGATGAAGTGGATCAGGCGGAGTTTTGCAACGGCCTTTGGCGCACTGGGTGCAAAACTCGCGCTGTCCGATTAGGAAACGCTAAACTTGGCGATCAGAATTCCGCCGCCAGCCGCGTGCCCTGATTGATCGCGCGCTTGGCGTCCAGCTCGGCGGCGACATCCGCACCCCCAATCACATGGGGGGTGATGCCCCGCTCGATCAGCGCGTCCGCCAGTGACCGTTCGGACACCTGACCGGCACACAACACGATGGTATCGGCCGCGATCACCGTCGGGTCTGCGCGCTCTTCGCCAAAGCTGACATGCAGACCGTCATCGTCGATGCGCTCATAATTCACGCCGCCCACGAAATTGACGTTCTTCATCTTTAGTGTTGCCCGGTGAATCCAGCCAGTGGTTTTGCCCAAACCCTTGCCATGTGCCTGCTTCTTGCGCTGCAACAGGGTGACCTGCCGCGCGGGTGCGCTGGGTTGCGGCCCCTCGGGCGCTAACCCTGCGCGGTGTTCAGCCGGGTCCGTCACGCCCCATTCCTTCATCCATAGCGGCAGGTCGGTCGTGGCGCTGTGACCCTCTTCCAGAAGGAACTCGGACACATCAAAGCCGATGCCACCGGCCCCGATCACGGCAGCAGACTTGCCAACCACGGCCTTGCCGCGCAGCACGTCGATGTAACTCAGGACGTTGTCCCGATCCTGCCCCAGTATCTGCGGATCACGCGGGCTGACACCGGTGGCGATGACCACCTCGTCAAAGCCGGTCAGGTCATCTGCGCCTACCTCGCGGTTCAGTTCGACAGTCACGCCCAGATCATCCATCATGGTACGGTACCAGTCGACAAGGCCCCAGAATTCCTCTTTCCCCGGCACCTGCTTGGCCATGTTCAGCTGCCCGCCGACCTCATCAGCGCGGTCGAACAGGGTAACATCGTGGCCGCGCTGGGCCGCAATCATTGCGGTCGACAGTCCGGCAGGACCAGCGCCCACAATGGCAATGGATTTGCGCGTTTTGGCCGGTTCAATCACCAGTTCGGTCTCATGACAGGCGCGCGGGTTCACGAGGCACGAGGTCAGCTTGCCGCTGAACGTGTGATCCAGACAGGCCTGGTTGCAGGCAATGCAGGGAGCGATCTTCGCGGCCTCACCCGCAATCGCCTTGGCCACGAAATCCGCATCCGCCAGCATCGGGCGGGCCAGCGAGACCATGTCGGCGCAACCGGTCGACAGAACCTCTTCGGCCACCTCGGGGGTGTTGATCCGGTTCGATGTGATCACCGGTATCCCCACCTTGCCCATAAGCTTCTTGGTCACCCAGGCAAAGGCCGCGCGCGGCACGCTGGTGGCAATGGTCGGGATTCGCGCCTCGTGCCAGCCAATGCCGGTGTTGATGATCGTGGCCCCGGCCTTTTCGATCTCCTGCGCCAGTTGCACCACCTCGTCATGGGTCGATCCGTTGGGTACCAGATCGATCATCGACAGCCGGTAGATGATGATGAAATCGGTGCCCACCGCCTCGCGCGTGCGGCGCACAACTTCGATCGGCAGACGCATCCGGTTCTCATAAGACCCGCCCCAGCGGTCGGTGCGCTTGTTGGTATGGGTCACAAGGAACTGGTTCAGGAAGTACCCTTCCGACCCCATGATCTCGACCCCGTCATAACCTGCCTTTTGCGCCAGTACGGCGGCGTTGACGATATCGCTGATCTGCTTCTCGATGCCCTCTTCATCCAGCTCAGTGGGCGGGAACGGAGAGATCGGCGATTTCACCGGGCTGGGTGCCACGCATTTCGGCCCATAGGCATAACGACCTGCGTGCAGGATCTGCATCGCGATCTTGCCGCCTGCGTCATGTACGCGCTGCGTCACGATGGAATGGTGCGCCACGTCCTTTTCACTCACCATCATCGAGGCCCCCGGCAGGACCGAGCCTTCAAGGTTCGGACCTATCCCGCCTGTCACCATCAAGGCTACGCCGCCCCGCGCCCGATCCGCATAGAACTCGGCCACCCGGTTCCAGTCGCCGGTTTCCTCAAGCCCCGTATGCATCGAGCCCATCAGCACGCGGTTTTTCAACGTGGTAAAGCCCAGATCCAGCGGGGCCAGCATATTCGGGTACGCAGTCATGGCGGAACTCTCCCTCCTGAATTTGCCCGCTAGATTGACGTTCGCGTCAACTTTGTCACGCGAAACCCCACGTCACCCTCTTTGCTGTGGCGCCGGTGATTGCTAGAGGTGGGCGGAACAACCCGATGAGGCCGCGCATGACCCCCGAAGAAATCGCCAAACTGCCCTATCGCCCCTGCGTCGGGCTGATGCTGATGAATGCCGAGGGCAAGATCTTCGTGGGCCAGCGCAATGACCGCCATGCGGACGCCTGGCAAATGCCGCAGGGCGGTGTGGACAAGGGCGAAGATCCCCGCGACGCAGCCCTGCGCGAGCTGTGGGAAGAAACCGGGGTCACGGCTGATCTGGTCGAAATCATCGCCGAAACCGAGGGCTGGCTGCCCTATGACCTGCCCCATGACATCGTGCCCCACATTTGGAAAGGTCGCTATCGCGGGCAGGAACAGAAATGGTTCCTGCTGCGCTTCACCGGTGCCGACGATCAGATCAACATTGAAACTGATCACCCGGAATTTACCCGCTGGAAATGGCAAGAGCCCGACCGGTTGATCGCGGAAATCGTGCCCTTCAAGCGCGATGTGTATGAGCGTGTGGTCGAGGCATTTATGGCCCATCTGACGTAACTGCGGCGAATGAACCGTAATGGCCCTTTTGCGAACACCATCACTCCTCGGAATGCGGGCGGCATAGGGATTCGCTTGGCAAATGCCATAGACGGCTTGGGCTTCAAAGCCGTGCCACAATTCACATCACTGAACAGGGCGTAAGGTACCAAGGGTGCCGCCACGGAAATCGGAAATATAACGCCTTTATGATCGACATTTCTCTTCAATATAACAACAAGTTGAATAGCGGCCGCTCTCCGTCGCCAAAATTGAGGCATAAACGCAGATATAAACCAAATTTACTCCAATTCCGGCCACAATCTTGGGGCCAAAGTCGGCAACGCGTTCCAAGCTGGTGGAGTAAACAACCGTGAACTTTTGGCCGTTTTTCGCAAAAACGCATCCAGAAACATCGATTCAAATCTGTGATTTCAGAGACCGCACCCACCAGCTGATCGCCGGGAAATAGACCCGTAATCCTCTTATGAAGGCCAAAGCAGAAAACATCCTGAAGGCCCGAATTCAACACAATAGCCCTGCGGTGACCAACCAGTGCAACTGAAAACGCCGTGCATAATGGCGTGCGATTTCTTCGGGTGCGACGCGTTATTTCAATCCAAAAGGAAAACGTGACAAAACAGCAGGATCATAGGAATGGAATTGGTCCGCCGCCGAATATCACGACAACTTCGCGCGTATACTCTGCCTCTGACACTCCCTCGTTCTTGCGGGTGTGATTTTCGTATTATTCGGCCGCGGGTTGAGCAGACGCGCCGGGTGTAAAGCCATTGAAATACTCAATTGCCTGGCACGTTTCTGCGGGTGTCTGATTGCTGAGTGATGAGTGTGGTCTGATGTTGTTGTAATCGTATCACCAAACGCGCGGGGTGGTAATCTCACCGAAAACTTGGGGCGTTTGGAAGTAGTTTTTTTAACGGATGAATGAGGTGACTCTGATGAAGAAATCAAAGCACGGCGACGCTCAGTTCCCTGCGTGTAGCCGCCGATTAATCTTTCACTATGATAGTCCCCTTCATATGCAAGTGAAACACGCAGAAATAGGTATAAACCCCGGGTTTGTCGAATACCACGGCTGCCTTTTCGTTCCGCTCTAGCGGTCCGGTGTCCCAGTCTTGCATCTTTTGTTCCGTTGCGGTGTGAGGCGCGATGTCCAGATTGGTCCAGATCACCTCATCACCGACCGAAACTTCGAGTTTCTCAGGCGCGAACTTGAATTTGCGAATGGAAACCTGATGGCTGGTTGCCCCGGCGGACGCAACCTGTGCGCCAGCCAGAAGAGTAAGCGGTGCCGCACCCAGTACGGCACCAAACTTTCTGCGTGACAGTACAGCCATCAGCCGCAATCCAGCCCAGACACCATCTGTTCGGCGTGGCCTTCATGCTGTTTGAATGTTGCAAGAGCATCCTGCAGCAGGTTGGTGAGCGGCTCAACGGTGGTGTTGGGGATGAACTCGTCCTCAACCGTTTTGTTCACGATCTGATGATAGGCGAGCTCATTCTGAGCGTAGGCGCAATCAAAGGCTTTGCCGCGCAGCCCGCTCAGCTCATCGCGTTTCTCGACCGAACCTTTAACCAGGGCCTGGCTGAGGGCGTTGTCCTGGGGCGTTACATTCAGTTGTTGGATCAACGCCCCTGCAGCTTGGTTCACGGCCGCATGATCACGGATCATTGTGTTTGCAAAATCCCGAACGTCGTTATTGTCGGACACAGCAAGAGCAAGATGCGCATAGCGGATGTCGATTTCACCGGCAGTATACGCTGTATGCGCGATTTCAAGATCGTTCATCTTGTTCTCATCTGCAACAGCAGCATAGCCGACGACGACAAGAGCAGCAGAAAGGAAAGCGGTTTTCATCTGGAATCTCCAAAGTTGATTGAAGCCCTGATATGCGTACAGTTTGTCTTGTCTTTGAATTACCTGCCGTCCAGAAGACATGCCCTATCGTTCGAACATGTAGACAGATATCGAACTCTTGGTAATATCAGCAACCATGCTTGATCTGCTAAGTGATATTCTGACCCGCCTGTCGCTCAAGGGGACACTGTATTTCCGCACCAGCCTTAGCGAACAGCCCTGGGGGATCCAGGTGCCGGCGTTTCAGAACGTGGCCCGGTTCCACTATGTACATCGCGGTGAGTGCGTGGTGCGCGTCGCAGGAGAAGATCGGGCGCTACGCCTTACCAAAGGCGATCTTGTCCTGGTTCCACACGGGGCGGCGCATACGTTGAATTGTCGTGTTTCGGGCCCGGAAGACGCCTTGCCGCTGGATGACGTGCTGGAAAGGTCCGGCTATGATGGTAAGGGTGTTCTGGTGTATGGCGGTAACGACCCCAACATGGAGAACCAGCTGATTTGTGGTCATTTTTCACTAGCCGAAGGATCAAGACATCTGTTGCTTGACCGATTGCCGCCAAGCATTGTCATCCGGGATTATGGCGCCGAGGCCAGCGATTGGCTGGAAGCGACGTTGCGCGTGATAGGGTCCGAGGCAGGGTTCGGCCGTTTTGGAGGTGATTTGATAGCGCTGAAGATGTCAGAGGCGATTTTTGCGCAGGCTATCCGGTGCCATATCGAAGATACCGCCAGAACAGGGGGAAAACTCGCAGGTTTCGCCGATGTTCATCTTACCCGCGCATTGACGGCGTTCCACAATGACCCGACAGCGCAGTGGAGTGTCGATTCTTTGGCCAACAGGGCGGCATTGTCTCGGACAAGTTTCGCAATGCGGTTTTCCGAGAAGCTTGGGATCACACCGATGCAATATGTGACTGCATGGCGTATGCAGATTGCCCGCAGCGCGTTAGTAGAGAAAGGTGTCAGTGTTGCCGAGGCCGCGGATCTGAGTGGGTATTCCTCGGAAGCAGCGTTCAGTCGCGCGTTCAAGAAAGAGATCGGGCAACCGCCTGCCAGATTTCGAACCTCTGCGTTGCCCACTCAGGTCTGAACGATCTGCAATGTTGCCGGGTATGCATTCATTCCAATGACAGTGCTCAAAAGTACCTGTTGCTGAGGAGCACACTTTTCCGTCGCAAAACAACGGAGAAGAAAGTTTCCGCTTTTTGCCATCAAAGATATATCCGCCCTTATCGATAATCCCGCCGCCATCGCCATGATGGTGCCTCCTTTTGTTCTCGGACTGGGCATTTTCAACCTCTGTCTGACGTCAGGCAGACTATTCGAGCGCGACCATTTCCTGCCTGCTTTCGGGGTCTTTTCCCATCAACCTGAAATACTCTTTCGGCCCTTCTGACACTTTTCCAGAACCCATCTTGTTCGGTGACTTTTCTCTGAGCCAGAACAGTCGCCTCCTTGGGGTCTTTCGTTTGGAGAGCAAAATTGAGTTTGTTTCGCTTGCTTAGCTTGGGGTAGTGCTTTCGAACGTCTTGGGGAACACGCCCACGAAATTACCAAACACCATTGGAGTTCTTTTGTTCAGTGTATCTAGCCATGATCAGAATCGCTTCTGCTTCAAAGATGATTAGAGGCATTGCGTCACCTCTTGTGTCACCTTTACAGGTCTGAACTTTCCGCTAAGTTCTTGGAATTTATATATTTTTGGGGAAGAAATGGTGCCCAGGAGAGGCACAGGCAACCTGTATGAGGTTGTTCGTTCTTGTTCAGATTTCCATTCAATTACGATGTTTTAGGTGAATAAACTGTCCGGGCTTGTCTTGCCGTGTTTGGCGCTATCCAATAAGTTAAGGTGGATATTGGGGTGGATAATAATGCGGGCAACGAACAGACTTTCGGCTTCCTTTGTAAAATCTGCACCGGTCGGTAAACACTGCGATGGAGCTGGGCTTTGGTTTATTAAACGAGACGACGGTGGCGCGCAGTGGATGCTTCGTGTGACTGTGCATGGCCGAAGGCGCGAAATGGGCTTAGGCGGCTATCCAACTCTTTCTCTTGCAAGTGCTCG
Source organism: Ruegeria sp. TASC047 (assembly GCF_059612445.1). Lineage (NCBI taxonomy): Bacteria > Pseudomonadati > Pseudomonadota > Alphaproteobacteria > Rhodobacterales > Roseobacteraceae > Ruegeria > Ruegeria sp. TASC047. The sequence continues at coordinate 12,712 of NZ_JBXWQP010000028.1, read as the reverse complement.
AAGTGTTGCACAGCGATGGCGTACGGTCGCTGCGGAAGGCCGTGATCCGGTCAAGGAGCGTGAAGCAGAGGCACGTGCGGCGCGGCGGGAAGATGTTTCACTTGCGGTTCTGACTGCAGATGCATTCGAAGCGCGAAAGGCTGAACTCAAAGGCGATGGAAAAGCAGGGCGTTGGCTCTCACCGCTAAATGGGCATGTACTGCCCAAGCTTGGAAAGGTGCCAATAACAGACATTGACCAGCGCGACATTCGCGACACCCTGGCTCCAATCTGGCACACAAAAGCCGACACAGCGCGCAAAGCAATGAACCGGCTAAACATTGTCTTTCGCCACGCGGCCGCGCTTGGATTGGACGTTGACCTCCAGGCAACAGAAAAAGCCAAAGCGTTGTTGGGAAAGTCACGTCACAAGCCGAAACACATCCCAGCGATGCTGTGGAGCGATGTCCCTGTCTTCTACTCAAGCTTAGAGGAACCGTCTATCTCGAACTTGGCAATGAGGTTGCTCATCCTAACCGGCGTTCGCTCTAAACCTTTGCGCTTTATCAGGCTCGAACAGATTGAGGGACACGTTTGGACTATACCCGGTGAGGCCATGAAAGGTCGAAAAGGGGCAACAAGTGATTTCCGTGTGCCGCTTTCGCAGGAAGCGCAACGCGTTATCGACCTTGCCCTACCGCATTCCAGAAATGGTTTCCTTTTTCCGAATACACGGCAGGGCGTGATCTCTGATATGACGCTCTCAAGGATGATGGAGCGCCGCAAATTGGACGCCCGCCCGCATGGCTTCCGCAGCAGTCTTCGCGACTGGCTGGCTGAAGCCACCGACGCACCTCACGAAGTAGCGGAAGCAATGCTGGGACACGTAACTGACTCTGGTGTCGTTCGAGCTTACAGACGCACAGATTTTCTTGAGCAGCGTAGGGTGTTGAGCGAGCAATGGGCGAGCTACGTGTGCGGTGGAACTAGGGAAGTCGTGTCTTGCCTCTCAACACGGTAATTAACGCTAGCCATGACCACTCTAAATACAGTGGCTGAGCAAATCTAAACAGCTACATATTGAATTGCACCAATTAGTCCGCTAACATTGGAACTGTTGCTGCGCAAGATGTGCAGCTCGTCTTCCCCGACACGGGGCACCCATTGGTGGGACGAGCGGCCGTTTGCGATCATTCTGGCTTTCGTCCCGAGTAAGAAAGGACGACTGTCACAATGAGCACATTCACGGCAACTTCCGCAAAATACCTGACCCTAATGGAACTTCGCGAGAAGCTCGGGAACCGTTCTCGTTCATCCATTTATGCCGACCTGGCTGCAGAGCGGCTTCCCAAACCCGTCAAACTGGGTGGTCGTTTGTTGTGGATCGAAGAGGAAATCGATTCCCACCTCCGCGCTCTGCGCGATGGCGACATATGCTAATCGCGCGCAGTGGAGGATCCATTATGGTCGATCGCTTCGATACATCGACAATAGCTAACATCACTTGTGACGCTGTAAGCCCAAGGGAACTTGGAAAGCTGCGGCAGGTTACTCACGATGAGTAATTTCAACGCCAAACGTGCCCGCACAAAACGTCCCTGCCCACTTTGGGTAGACGCATTCCAGCGTGATACTCAACCCCTCGCAGCCGATGAAGTTGGCGCCTACATGCTTATTCTCATGGCGATGTGGGTGCGCGAAACATGTGATTTCCCTGATGATGACCGCCGTCTAGCGGCGGTCTCCAGGGTATCTTTCCGCCTCTGGAGGTCACGCATCGGGCCTGCCATCAGGGAGTTCCTTGAAACCGACAATGGCGTCCTAATTTCCCGCCGGTTGCGAAAAGAAGCTGCTTACGTCGAACGCCATTGCAAGACTCAATCCGACCGGAAATCGGGGAAAAAAACGGGTAACCCATTGGGAAATAAAGGAACACTATCAACCGAGGGAAAATCCGAGGTTGCAACCGTGGATACCCCCACGGACAAACCTACCCAACTACCCAACAACCCAAATATTACCATTCCTGACGGAATGGACGGCAACGCCGTCGATGCGACAGACGTCGTTTGGTCGAAGTGCAAGGATTGGCTGGTTTCGCAAGGTGTCGATGACCGCCAGGCCCGTAGTGTCATTGGCAAGTGGCTGAAGAGGAGTTCAGTTAGCGAGGTTCGGGCGGCCTTCATTGACGCCTACCACGCCAAAACCGCAGACCCGATCCCCTACATCACCGCAATTCTCGGCAAGCCTGCACAGCCTACCACGGCTGAACTCATGGCGATGGCGAAGGAGGTAAATGCAAGACGATGACCATGTTCGACCGCAAGCGGCGGGAAACCTTCTTGACCGACAAGATCACCGGCTATCTCGACCGCAAGGCCCCGCCTCGCAGCCTCGGGGCTCAAGCTCAGGCCGACGAGATGGCCTCACTGGTTCGTTGTTTCATGCGTTTTGCCCCGAAAGACGGTTACGAGGATTGGTGGCCGAACTTCGAGGATCGGCTTGACGAGGACGCCAAGACCCGCGCATGGCCCACCGCCGGAGAAATTAAGGCGGCGGCAATGGCAATCACCGGCCCGTCCTCCCGGCGCATTGCCGAGGGCAACGAGTTTGACCCTCTGGATGTGAACGCAAACCGAGTGCATGCCGGTGAGCGGGTGTCTGATGGCTATCTCTATGGGCGTCTTTCTGTCGAATTGGTGGCAAGTGGGAAAGTCAGTGAAGCCCAAATGCGCCGCTATCGCGCGGCGTTTATCTTTTGGCTCAAAGACACCTACGATGAACCAATTGCGTTGGCGAAAGTTGCCGAGTTCGAAGCCCGCCATGCCGCCGCGGAGGCCGCTGCGCATGAGCCCTCAGAGCCGCGCGCCTTGCCCAAGCCGCAGCCCAAGATAATACCCAGACACAAATGGGAAGGTGCAGCATGAGCGCAATGTCAAAACTAGCCTCTATGGAAAGCAAGGGGACCGGCGGCACCCCCTTCGCCTCGCGCCCATCATGGGGTTTGCCAACTATGTTAACAAATGTTGGTGTTTTCTGATGGGGCGACCGACCAATTTTGAGAAGAAATTCCGTGCGCGCTTTCAAGGTGACCCCATTGATTGGCGTGAAATTCGATTACGTTGGCGGCCGTGCCCAGCAGAGGCGCACAAGCACCCAAATTATCGGAGGGATTGCTCACAGTGCCGCGGTGCAAACTGCAAACGGATGGCAGAGATCGGTCTGAATGAGATCGGTGAACCGTTGCCCAAGGCAGAACGTCCCAAGTGCGGCGCAAAAACACGTAACGGCGGCCAATGTCAGGCCCGAATAGTTCCTGGCAAACGGCGCTGCCGATTGCATGGTGGGCTCAGTACTGGTCCGAAGGGCAAACGTAGAGTTTTCGCAAAGAGTCCGTAGAACCGTAAGCGGCGGCTAGCTGCAACAAGTCGATAGCTCTTCCCTCCAAACAGCTCCAATCAACACAAGACCCAAAACCGACTACCACGATGATTAGTTATCCTTTCAAAGGCCCCCTGATGAATGCGTACTGCGCCGACCTTGGTGCGGCGCAGCCTAATTTTCAACCGAAGCATGTTCCTTTTCTTGCTCGCAACAGAAACCTAACAGAAACGCAAACTCGCGAAGCCGACCGTCTCCGCAAAATGAAAGATCGTATTCCCGATGCCGAGGCAGTCTCCCTCGATAGTAACAAGATGCGGGCTTTTTTTACGCAGCTCCTTGATCATTGGGCCGACCGGGCCGGTCGAAAAGAAGCAAAAAGATTCAATTTCGCTGACCTTGATGACACTATCAATGCTTTCCAAGAGAAGTACGATTTGTCCTTCGTCGAGTTCGCAAAATGGTGCGGCGGACCAACTTCACTTCTTTTGGGTATGGCAGCCAACCGTTCTGGCACATCGGTTCCAGGTTCGAACACGTCGCAAGCTTTATCCGCCTCGTTCATCGAAGCTTTTTCTGAACCGGAGCGGAATGGCATCGCTTTGGAACAAGGCAAGATACCCGAAAAGAACCTGATAAAGACTTTCCTGGAAGGATTGCCCGAAGGAACAGCTCTGCAAAAGTATGTGGAACGCGAAACAAGCCTCGATGCGGAACGATTGGGGCAATTGGGGTGTCTGACCGGTATGCTGTGGCAACTGGCTCTCATTTCGACGGCAGCGGCCGCGCCCGGCGAGGAGGGCAACCCAATTCTGAACCCGACACCTCAGCAGACTGAAAGTGGCGGGCAGCGATGGTCAAGTGGGCCAGCCTGGGTTGCTGCCCTCGCTGAATTTGAGCGAGTTCACCACGGTGCTACACGAACGGGCAGTCGGGGTCCGACCAGCGTTGCCCGCCAGATCCACACCCTTTTGGTAAAACACCCGGACGGCGCCAATGGAAGCGAAAATATTGTTCGAAAGTTGAACGGAGTTCTTTCCGGTCAAAAACCGCTTACATTCAAGATCGTTGAGGACATTTGCCGAACGATCGAAGCCGCAGAGGATTCGCCTTCCGACGAGACACTTCAGAGTGCTTTGTCGGCCGACGGGGATACAAAGTGGGAAAATGAGCTTCTTCGGCTGCGAATCTACGGGCACGTCGCTGGGTTCATGAGTTACATTGAGCGTGTGTGGGAGTACGCAAGTCGCAAGCTCGACAATCCGACACTGCTTCAAGACTTGCACGACGTTTGGCAGGATTGGCCGCTGATCTACGATAGCGCATTGGACAACCATAGGAAGCGCCTTGCTGAATTTTGCCTCTGATCCCAATTCAGCAAGGCTGTGCTCAAGTCATAGCATCAGGGCTGACGTGCCGGTTGCTTCGGGCAGCCGTGAGCAACCGCTTTTTGGGCGCGGTTTACAAATCCACTGTCGAGCGTCTTGCTTTGTTCGATGCGTCGGACAGCTTCCGTTGTCATCGGCACTCGCGAAGCTTTCCCGGGCTTGGGAGATTTGTTGTCGCGGTTTTTTCCGGACTTCATGCCATGTTTCTTCGAGGGCAGACCAGCGGGTTTTTTCGTTTTGGCGTTCATGATTTGCTCCATTATTGCGTGTTAGAACACCAGTTTTCTCCCACATTCCCACTGAAAAACTCTGTCGTACCCTGGGACAAAATGAAGGGCTGGTATCGGCGCATGAGCGACTAGAAAGAAGATACTTCAAGCGCCGGAAGAATACCCGCATGTCAATAGAGAGCCCTCTGCGGATGTTAGTCAGGTTGCCCAGTCTCGCTGGTGCAGCATGTCACAAACGGCGTAGTCCGGACGTTCAATTCCACCAAGTGAATTGAAGAAGAGCGGACATATCGGCCATTTCTGGATTGGTCACTAGTATCCGCAAACCGGCCCTGAACATCCGGTCATTCGCTTCCATCATTCGAGAGCTCCGCAGGCGCGTTTCAACCCTTCTATCAGACGCGCATTGTCCCGAGCATTCTTGTAAAGAGTGACTTTCCCCGACATGAGCGAGGAAAGAAAATCTGGCGAAAATGTCGCCAGAAACTCGCGGTGTTCATCCGCTTCACCGAGGTCGCCAGCCAGTCCGCAGGTGGCGATCATCAGGGCCCGGCGGATTGGGGCGCGCGGATGCATCTGTATGGCGAGCCGTGCCCATTTCTGAGTCTCAGCGTTGTCACTCCTGGCAAAGCTCGCCTGGGCCAGCGCCAGATAGGCCGTGCCCAGAACCGACTCACGTTCGCGCGGACTCAGGCGCAACCCCAGATGCGCGTGTTCGAATGCCTCATCCGAAAGCCCATCCACTGATTCCGCCCATGCAAGCAGGAAAAGTCCATGGGCATAGTTCGGGTTCAGTTCCACTGCACGCCTCAGATAGCCCAGCGCCTCGTCCCGGTCGCCAAAAAAATGCAGCACCAGCCCCCTTCTAGAATATGCTCTGGGGTCCGAGGTGCCGACATCGAAGATTTGATCGATACACTTTTTTGCCTCGAGCAACGCTTGGTCCGGATCGTCTCCCCATCGGTAGAGAAAAATGTAGAGCAATGCTTGTGAGCGAACTTCGTAAGCAAGTGCGCAGCGGGGATCACCATTAATCGCCCGCGCGGCAGTTTCAGCTGCGGTCGAAAGCAACTCATAATTGCCGAGCCGGAGCGCCTCGTAGGATTGATCAAGTGCCTTCAACGCCAGATCGTAAGACGAGAAGTCCACGCCATAACTTCCGAGGACGCGACCGGTCTCGGCCAACTCGATCTGCGGTGCGACCGAAGCAACGATGCCGCGGGTGATCTCTTCCTGGACTGCGAAAATGTCTTCGAGATCACGGTCATAACGTTCGGCCCAGAGGTGGTTGCCGTTCGTGGCATCGATCAACTGCGCCGTCACGCGGACCCTGTCACCCGCGCGCCGAACAGAGCCCTCGACCGCGAAACGCACACCCAAATCGCGGCTGAGCTCGCGCAGATCGATGGCCTGGCCCTTGTAGGCAAAGGTCGAGTTTCTGGCGATGACCATCAACTCGGGAAAGCGCGAGAGCTCGGTGATGATATCCTCGGTGATGCCGTCGGCGAAGTATTCTTGCTCCGGGTCCGCGGACATATTCTCGAAAGGCAAGATGGCGACCGAAGGTTTTTTCGGTATCTCGGGCTTGGTACCCGTGAGTATTTCGAGCGCGTTTGCGCTCTCCGTCCTCAAGTTGACTTTGTAGGCGCGTACGGGCTGGGGGATGTTCTTGAGCGTTAGTTCATCAAGGTCCTGAAACGTGAGCGCGGTCTTGCCGCGGACCTGACGGTAGGCGTCTTCGGAAAGCGTGATGCCGCCGGGTTCGGCCTGAGCTTCGAGCCGGGCTGCTATGTTCACACCCTCACCATAGATATCTCCATCGTCCAAGATAATGTCGCCGAGGTGCAGACCCATGCGAAATTCGATTCGGGTGTCCGGCTTGGTATCGGCCTCGGCGTCAGAAACACTTTTTTGAATTGTCGCGGCAGCCTCGACCGCGGCGACGACGGACCCGAATAATGCAAGCATGCCGTCGCCAGTCAGCTTGACTATCTCGCCGCCTGCACTTGCGATCTCCTGGTCAATGATCTCGCGGCGGAGATTTTTTAGCCGTGATAGCGTCCCGCGTTCGTCTGCTGCCATCAGCCGCGAGTATCCGACCATGTCGATAGCAAGAATGGTAGATAGAAGACGTTTCATTAGCGAAAACCCCAGACCGTTCCACGGTAACCAGAAGGGGCGGCGGAATCCAATGATCATAGTGGGGAAAGACCAAAGTTGCTGGTGTCGGATTAAACGTCCAAGTTCAGAAATCGTGCGTCCGCTTCGGGCTCAAACCCGTCATCTGACGCTTTCGATCAGGATTTTCAGCCAATCTGAGTGCTCAACGACGGTTCAGCGGACACAACGGACATATACACGCGGGCGGAAAGACGGACTATTCCGCTGCTATTGCGCGCGTGACATCGGATTGATCATTGAATCGTGTCCATTTCAGATTTCCGCGATAGCGCCAGGCCAGCTTGCCTTCGTCATCCATGGCGATCAGGTGAAGCCAACCGTTATCGAAAAGCTCGCACACACCGGGATGGCGCCTGAGAATCTCGGACATTGCCTCGCGCGGGGCTTCGACGATCACGGACAGGCGCAGCGGATCGTGTTGGAACCCGCTGCCGTCATGGACTGACTGCCACGGCAAACCCGGACGAGGGGCGCCGTTGTTACCTTCCAGAACTCCGATGCCACCCACCACATTGTGCAGCAGCTTGTTGCCGCCACCAAACAGGGTCGGCGCCACGGTCGAGCCGTAATACTGAAGGCTGATCCAGCTGGCGACGACCACGGGGGCGGTCATGACCAATTCAAGAACGCCGAACCCATCATCGCGACGCCAGTCGTAGTCATGAAGGAATGCCTGCCCGGACAAGTCCGCGCCGTCGGTGCGGTGGCGCGGCGCGGCGATAAAGGCACGGCACCCGGCCAGCCCCCATTCGGGACGTGTTTCGGCCCAGTCCCGTGCTCGGTTTGCGACGGTCGCTGCGCCAGAGGCGCGCGGTAGACGCTGCGCGCGCTCTGCACGGGCGAGGTTCCCTGCTGCGGCCAGCCACTCTTTCAGCTGTGCGAGTCCGCCCGTAGCTACGCCACGCGGCAAATCCCGGTCGAAGAGGGTCACCTTGTCGGTCGTCGTATGGTGCATTGCGGGCAGGAACACCGTATCCGAAGGGATCTCGATCCCATCTTCACGCAACCCAAGCTGCACGTCACGATCATTCAAAAGGCCCGCCAGAAGCCGGGCATTCACGTCCCCCGCGTAACCGCCACAGGCGCCACAGTGCAACGCGCTTTCGTGCGGATTGTTGGTTACGTCGGCGCCGTGTCCGGTTAGCAATACGATCCGTGCAAAATTGTCCGTAAGCGACATGGCCGTCAGCACTGACTTCGCCAGTTCAACACGCGTTTCAAGGTCGATCGCCGGGTCTATCCCAGGCGCAGGTTCTACCGTGGCCTTGCTGCCAAGACCCAGCGAATCCCGAACCAGTTTGCCGGCGTAGAGCGGTCCTGTGGCCTCCACAAAGGCGAAAGACGAGACAGCTGCCAGCTTGAACCGGCCCCAGGCCCGCTTGGCCCGTGCGGTGTAGCGGCGGTCGAGATCGGCCTTCTTGGGTTCGGCCGCCTGTGATGCCACGCCGGGTTGCAGGAGCACCGGGCCGCGCAGTTCGGTCACATCCGAGCCGGCGGCCTTGTGCGCGCTGGCCAGCCCAAAGAACCCGGCAAAACCGATAGTCTCGATGTTTTCGTCCTGCGCTTCCAGTGCGCGACGGAAGACTTCGGAACGAACGTCGATACAGAAGGCCGCTTGCACATCCGGACGCCCTTGGGCCTTGCGCGGTTTGCCCCGAAGCAGCTTGTCCGCCAGAACACGCTGTTGTGACCTTTCTGCCGCGTCCTGGAGTACCGCGTCGATGACAAGGTCCCTTGAAGGGGTGACAGGGGCCTGGTGGGCCGCGATAGCCTCTGCCCAACGCGCCGCGATCTGGTCTTCATAGAGTTCGAACAGCGCTTCGTCGAACACCATGCGGACAGCCAGAAGCTCGGTCACGGTGCTTTCCTGTTCGCCATCCAGTTCTGCCTGCCACAAAAGATAACGCCCGTATTGGGCCCATCCGCCCAGCGTCATCAGCCAACGGTGGAACGCGGTCGTCGCGGCACCGGTGGTCACTCCGAGCTTTTCCGAAGCGCGGCCTATGGCGCGCCAATGCGACCGGTTGGTTTCAGCGACAAAGGCACAAAAGCCCTTCAGGCCTTGGATCTCGGGCGTCAGATCGCGCGAGGCGAAATCCCGCCAGGCGTTGAAGGGTCCGCCGGTGCTGGCCTGCTGCCAGAGAGCCTGTCCCTGGTCAAAATGACTGGCGGCCCATGCTCCAATGCGGTCTTCGATCAGCCCCGGCCAGTCAACGCCCGAAACGTCCGCCGCCAACTCAGCCACGGTGGGAAGGGCTTTGGGCTCGGGTGTGTCATCCTCCAGAGCGGCTTTGATGTCCTGCAGGCTCAGTACATGGAACCGCCCTTCGACCGCAGTCAATGCATCCAGCAGGTCCGTTTCGGCGATTTCACCTGCGTCCAATTTACTGGCCCAGTGCGCGCGCGAAGGTGTAATCCGGGCGCCTCCTACCCGCGCCAGACGCGCAGCGGTGACCGCTAGGGTCTCACCTGTCTGGCCCAGGAACGGGTTCACCGCAACATTCGCGGTAAGTGGAAAAAGCGGCGGGATCGCCTTGGCGGCGGTGTTGGCCTCGGCGACAAGTTCCAACAGGGCGGCGGGGTAGGACTCGAGTTTTGCAAACATGAGGTTTGTTCCTTTCAGGCTGCTGAGCGCTTGGACCATCCGTCCAGAAGCTTGTCGAAGATCGCATTGGCATAGAGGCCGTTGGTCAGGTGAACGCGAAGTCCGGCTGCCGCCGGGTGCGATGCCCACAGCGGAAATGTCGCCTGAGTCACGGCGACAAAGCCAAAGCTCACAAGCGCGAGGATGATCAGGGCCCACTCCAGGGGACCCGGGCTCGGGGTCGGGGGCAGGCTACCGGCGGTGAGAGACTGCGCGACGACCTGAAGGGCGAAATAGCTCACCGAAGTCACCAAGGCATAGATTACCGTGCGCCGCATCAACGCGCGCGGTGCCGCATCGGCAAAGCCCTGCGCCAGCAGATAGGCAACGCCAAAGATCAGGATCACGCCCAAGGCTATGGCCTGGATCGATTTCCCATCAAACCCCAGAATGGTGCCGACGAGACCGTAGATCACGATGGCAATGGCAAAGGCCTGCAAGACGTTGCGAGCACTCGGCACTGCAATCGCTCCGGGGCGGCGGATCGCCGCGACATTGCGCACGGCCTCACCGGAACTGAGGAACGCGTGCGCCTTGTACAGCGAGTGCGCTACGATATGCAGCAAGGCCAGCGGGAACAGCGCCAGGCCGCATTGCATGACCATGAAGGCCATCTGCGCGATGGTCGACCATGCCAGCGACGTCTTGACCGCCGGCTGGGTCAGCATCACCAGACCACCGAACAGCGCAGTGAAACCGCCGAGCATGACGAGGAGCGCCATGACCCCCGGAGCCAGAAGCATCACGTCCGCGAACCGGATCAAGAGGAACCCGCCCGCATTGATAACACCCGCATGCAGAAGGGCGGATACCGGCGTTGGCGCCTCCATCACTTCGGTCAACCAGCCATGTACCGGGAATTGTGCCGATGCCAACACTGCCGAGACGGCGATCAGCAGGGCCGCCACCATTGTCAGCCAGTTGGCCTCGATCGTCGTAAGGATGGTTTCGATGTCGCTGGTCCCGGTTGCGGTGATCAGCAGGATGACAGCCCCCGCCAGTGCGCCTTCGCTCAGCCGCGCGACGAGGGCTTTCTTGCGGGCGCCGCGCCGCGCCGTTGCGCGTTCGGAGTAGAAAAGGAGCAGCCGGTTCAGTGACAGTCTGGTGAGCGTCCAGGCCGCGAAAAGCTGAAACAGATTGCCAGACATCACGATGAGCAGGACCGCGGCCAGCGTCGCGGACATCCAGGTGGTGAATGCCCCCTGTCGGGCTTCTCCATCCATGTAGGTCCTGGAATAGCGCAGCACGATCCAGCCGATGAAGCTGACCAGCACCAGCATCACCGCGCTCACGGCGTCGAGCCGCACGGACAGGCCAACACCGTACAGCCCGATCATTGCCGACGTGCCGGGGCCTTTCACCACAAGAAGCGTTGCAGCTACCGCGGCGATCGCGAAGGCGGCAAATGCGGCCGCCTCGGTCAATTTCGGCACCAGTCCGGGACGTTTCCCTGGATGTCGCGCCGCATGAAGTGCCGCCACCAGCAGGACGAGTGGGCTGACAAGGGGCAAAAACAGATAAGCCATGATCGAGATCCTTTAGTTTTCGCGGCCAAAGACCTTTGGGAACCTGTTAGGATAGAACCTCTTGCAATAAAAATTCATTGTTCTTGAGTTATCGTTCTATTAAATAAAACGGAATGCCATTGAACTATCATCACCTCCGGTATTTTTGGGCGGTTGCGCATGACGGGAACCTGACGCGCACGGCACAGCGGTTGAACCTGTCACAGTCGGCCTTGTCGGTTCAGATCAAGCAATTGGAAGAACGTCTTGGCCATGCTCTTTTCGAACGGCGTGGGCGGCAGCTTCATCTGACCGAGGCCGGACGTATTGCGTTGGACCACGCGGATGCGATTTTCTCGACCGGCCAGGAACTTGTCGCCACCCTGACAGGCACCGTTCAAAGCCGCAAGGCGTTGCGCGTGGGCGCGCTCGCAACCATGTCGCGCAACTTCCAGATCGGTTTTCTGGGACCGATTCTGTCACGCGTCGATGTTGAGGTGATCCTGCGCTCGGGCAGTCCGACGGAATTGCTTGAAGGATTGGGAACGCTCAATCTCGACTTGGTGCTCATGAACCGCCCACCACCTGACGACAGCCTGACACCGTATGAAACGCACCAGATTGGGGAGCAGGACGTCAGCATCGTTGGTACCCCAGAACGGCTCGACCCGGACCGTCCGATCAGGGAACTTCTCCTCGATCAGCCCTTCATTCTGCCCACGACCGACAGCAGTGTGCGCACCGCTTTTGACGCCATGGCCAGCCGGTTATCCGTGCGCCCGCAAATCGCCGCCGAGGTGGACGACATGGCCATGATGCGTCTTTTGGCACGAGAGGATATCGGGCTTGCTCTTGTAGCGCCGATCGTCGTGAAAGATGAATTGAACTCTGGTCGGCTCAAGGAAGCCAAAGAGCGCCCTCTGATCAAGGAAACCTTTTTCGCCATCACGCTTCGGCGCCGGTTCCCGAACCCCTTGGTCCAGGATCTTCTCGAACGAAGTACTGGTTCCGCATTTTTGACTTGAAGTGCAAACATGCGTGCAATCCGCATACTGCCGAGCTACCAATGGCTGTTTGACTTGCTGCGACCGGGAAATTCTCTTCCGTTGGCTTTCCCGACAAGATTGCAGCATCTGCAAAATTAGAGATAGGAGAATGTCCGCAACGGGCTCAGACCAGACTTGCGGCGGTGCGGCAGTGGGTTCGCAGCGAGATCGCACCCAACCCCGTTTGGCAGATGGCCGCAGGCAGCCCGAAGCGGACCCACGACGCTTGCCCCAAATCTGTGATAGCTGACCTTCACCGCGCGGGTCGTGAACTGGTAAGATGCGGACTGAGTAGACATTTGCCCCGCGTATTGACGGGCAACTCTCCTTTTAGCTATCCTCCCGGCATGATTGGCGG
>NZ_JBXWQP010000027.1:0-127354 GCF_059612445.1 Ruegeria sp. TASC047 | reverse complement strand
GACGAACTTGTCCCATAATGCTTCCTTCCATTCCTGAGAAAGGATCGCACCATCAAACCATGGGATCAAACACCTAACTTCATTGAGTCGCCTGGCGCTCTTTTTCCGGCCAGAATTCATCCACCACGACATATGCGATGATTACAAAAAAAGCGGCGCTGGCAACTTGCAAAACTCGTGTAATGCTCTTGACGTCAGCCTCGTCTGAAAACGGTGCAACCGACCCGCCATATACGATCAGAGCCGTTGTAATAGCTGAACCTGCAGCGGCGGCGAGCGGGGCTTGTGATTTTCCAAGTGCTCCGAGGGTCAGGCAAAAGAAAAAACACAACAGAATAGAAGTGAGAATAACCGGGGCTACTACGTTTATCTCGTAGCAAATGATGGAGACTGCCGCTCCGAGAAGGTTTGCCGTCAGCATTGCTTTTGCTACGGTTTTGCCCGCGGCAGGCATCGCCGCGAGTTGCTGGCTCAGCAGCGCGACAAAAAATAGAACCAGCAATGCAGATGCGCCGGAAACAAAGAAAGCCATAGCAAATGGTACTGTGACAAGCGACATCCTGACTATGCGGCGATGTGGGTCGAAATCCGGCGACGTTGCAGCTTTCTTTTGAGCTGCCGTTTGAGGTTCAGCGGGTATCAACACGAACATCAGCGTCGATACGAAGCCTGCAAAAAGCAGGTTCAACGGTATCCAATACACGAGCACCAAAGCCAAATCCTGAGATTGCAGAACCAGGTTTGGAATCATCAAGGCCCCCATGAGGGCGATGACACCCGGCAATACTCCGGCACCAGAAACTGACCATATAAAAGATAGGATTATTCCAATGGCCACGAGGATGAGGAACACAAGAGGATATGGTGAGAAGATTGAGGAGACCAGGAAGGAGATGAACATCAATCCAATTGAAAAGACAAACAGCTTAGCAAATGCTGCCAAAGGCAATGCGGCAGGCGCTTGAAGAAAAAGGGCAGTGAAAACCGCTCCAATGATGGCGAGTGGCCACCCGAGAAACAGGCCCAATGCAAATACACTGGTAACACCCAGCGCAAGCCGAGTGACAGAGCGCCGGTCTTCAGTACGCATAGGACAGAATTGATACCACGCGGATGTAGGCACGGCCGACGAGGTTCAGCAACGAGTTGTCACTAAGATACATAATCACATCGGCCTGCCCGTTCAGTTGGAAACGAAGATCATCTTCGGAACTGCCAGCTTCATAGCCGGGTAAAATAATCCTGACCGGGAACCTTTCCGGCTCACGCAAAAATCCCTTGGTGCTTGGCGGGCTAGCCAATTTTCCGGGTTCATCACCGCCACTCAAAGACACAGCAGCACTAAAGCTTTCAATGACGCCCGGAACAATCTGACCCGGATGCATATCCAACACTACATCTACCGGAGACCCTACCGAGGCTCTTCCCAGGTTATTTTCGGTAAAGTACGCTTCGATCCAGACGTCGGTTGCATCCAGAAATGTCAGAAGATCCTGGCCGGATCTCGCATACGTTCCGGGAGCTATCAGCAGATTTGAGATTACACCTGTCGCCGGAGCACGCAGTTCAGTCCATTCAAGGTTCAGTTCCGCATCCGCCAGGGCCGCCAACGCGCGCTGGATTTTCGGATTATCTATGCCGTCGTCACCAAGGCGCTGCTTTGCCTTTTCTAGATCCGCTTTTGCGTTCTCAAAGTTCGCCTCGGACTGTGCCAGTTGCCCTCGAGCATCATCGGCCTTTGAGACGGCAATCAACCCTTTCTTTTCGAGCGCAAATACGCGCTCAGTCTGCAGACGCATGGTGTCGAGATCACTCTGTGCCCTTGCCAGTTTAGCTTGCGCAGCGCTTACTTCCGCTGACGAGGCTCCCACTTCCTGAGTGGCAGCCTCAAGATCGGCTTCGGCTTTGTCACGATCAATTTCGTAAGGTCTGGCATCAATCCGAACCAGAACATCCCCTGCCGAGACGACCTGACCATTTTCAACGAGAACCTCGGTCACCGTCCCAGTGACTTGCGGAACGATCTGGGTCGCCACGGCCTTTACTCTTGCGTTTCCGGTGAACGGCGTCTTCCGGTCCGCGACCAGATACCAGACGAGAAAGATTAGAATGACAGCCAGTGTTGACCAGATCGTCCTCCTCATTTTGCCGCTCCTTCAACGGCTTCATCGGCTTCTGGTGAAACGTCGATCCAAACCTTAAACAACTCATAGAAGACAGCAAACAAAACTGGGCCCATGAAAATACCGATCAAGCCATAGGCCATCATGCCACCAAGAACCCCGATGAGGATCACAAGCATGGGCGTCTCGAGGCCCTTCGAGATGAACACAGGTCGTAGGAAGCTGTCCATTATTGTGACGGGAACGGCCAGTATGGTGAAGATCAGCGCTGTTCCGCCGGACATGGTACTCCAAGCGTAGATAATTACGGGTAAAAGAACCAAACCTGGCCCGATTTGTATAATTGAAAGGATCAGGCAGACAAAAGCGAGCGTGGCGGCCGAGTTAATCCCGAACAGCACCAATAACAGCCAAACGACGACCGCCTGAATGGCAGCCACCCCGATCACCCCTTTTGTCACATTGCGGATCGTTGCACCGGCCAGTGTTACAAACTCGCCGCCTCGCGGTGCGAAGACTCGGTTGGCAAAGCGCTGGAGGCCTTGGACCAGACTCGGCCCGGGGCTGAACAACGCACCCATTATCAAAACTGAAAGCGCAAGGCCCAGAAGCCCAATACCGATCCCTAGTACTTTGCCGAAAAGTGATTTTGTGATCTCCAGGATTTGCGCGCCGTATTTTTCAAGCGCACCATCCAGGTTCCGTTCAAACAATCCCCACACGTCGGCAATCTTGCTTCCGATCAGCGGTAATTCCTTGATCCGCTCGGGCGCTGGTGGAATTTTCAGCTCACCTTTATCGGCCTGATTCGCAAATTCGGACCCTAGTTCAGCAGCACCAGACACCGCAGTTGCGACTGGCCCGAGAGTCAGAACAAGGCCCAGCAAAACCAAGATCGTCGTGGCAAGTTTTTTCCGCCCTCCCAGCTTGGACTGAAGCCAATCAAAAGCCGGGTAAAGCGCCACGCAGAGTATCGTTGCCCAGATAACCACACTTGCAAGCGGGGCCACCATGACCAAGGCGCTGTAAAGGAATAATCCGAGAAAAAGCAATCGTATCGCGAGGTCGACAATCTTCGCGTCCTGGGTCTTTTCCATTCCATCCCTCCATTATCAGTTTTTCGAACAATACATTAAAAAACCGCAATATATATATCTTTTTGAACCTCTGGCGGTCTCCTATCAACTTGAAGACACAAATGAATTTGGGTCACGGCTTGAGATACCCAATCAAGCTAGTGCCTGTGCATGAACTCATCTTGGCCTAAATAGGGAAAATCTACTTGTCCGTTTTTTCGTCGCCTTGAGACAAGATACTATCTGCAACTGTGGTCGCCGCGGTCACGAAGACACCGAGTCCCACAATGATGTACACCATCGTAAAGATCTTCCCTACCGCGGTTTCAGGCGAGAAGTCACCGAACCCCACGGTCGAAATTGTCACTACAGAAAAGTAAATTGAGTCGAGCCAACTCCAACCTTCGACAAAGTGGTAAAAGACCGAGGCCCATAAAATCATTCCAACTGTGAAGGCAAGAATGCCTTTCACTCTAC
This sequence comes from Ruegeria sp. TASC047, assembly GCF_059612445.1. Classification (NCBI taxonomy): domain Bacteria; kingdom Pseudomonadati; phylum Pseudomonadota; class Alphaproteobacteria; order Rhodobacterales; family Roseobacteraceae; genus Ruegeria; species Ruegeria sp. TASC047. Next base: position 123,678 of record NZ_JBXWQP010000027.1, on the reverse strand, counting down.
CGTCCTTGAAAGCGACGCCTATCCCACGTGTTATTCTTGTTAGTGAATTCATCATGTCCTCATCGTTTGATGAATTCACACATAGCAGTAATTATATGAATGTGGGAAATAGAAGAAATCTGACTGCCTGTAGTCAGGAGAATGCGTCCAACCGCCATAGTCAAAACTCATACAACTGTCCGTTTCTGGCATTTGAACTCACTTCAAGCCAGCCGTTTAGAAACTGGGTGTGCCGCGCGAAGCGAGCGTTTGTCATTTGCCCGCTACTTAAAGGTTCGAGCAAATTGACGAAAGTATCAGCCGTACGGTCAAGGTAATTCAGGGTTGAGGACAGTTACCGACCGCATATTCCATTAACTTAATGATTAATTGGTCTAGGCTGCCCAATGGGTGAATCGGAATTTCTAGGAGAAAAACGTGCGATACGTTTCAAAAGGTATAATGGTTTGTTGCGCTGTCGCGTTTGTCGCTGTGTTAGCAGCTTGGCTTTTCCTGTCTTCTGCGTTGTTTTCCACTGTCAGGGCCAATTTCGTCGAAAATTTGATCTCTAAGAAACTTGGTCAGGAGGTTAGAATAGAAGATGAAGTGCGTCTGGGTCTTGGTCGGCAATTGCAGGTATCAGCGGCAGGGCTGGTACTACCGGGTTCCCGGAATGTTGATGTGAACCTGGCAGCAATCGACGAAATTGAGTTTGAAATTTCCGCGCGCGACCTTTGGAACAGTAAACTGTCGCTTAGTAGTCTTTCGCTCTCGGGTGTTCATCTGAACCTAATCGCAGACAAAGACGGCGTCGGAAACTGGCAGTCCATTTCCCATGCGGAAGTTGAAGCCGGGAAACCCGCTGAACCTAAAAATTTGCCTATGGGCGGAATTCTAACGGACCACGAAATCGACCTTAACGATATCACCGTTCTTTATCAAAGTGATCAGAACGGGTTTGAGCTGGATCTGAAGCTTCCTGAGCTGCTCTTAAAGCGTGATATGGAAACCGATGTTGCGACCGCAGTCGGGGCCGGTTCGCTGAACGGAGAGAGGTTTGATCTGAATGCGACATTCCCCATTGAAGACCCGTTTCGGATGGCGGTGAACTTTGAACAGATTTCTATTGTCGCCGAGGAAACCCCCCAAGAGAACGGTCTGCAAGTGACTACGACCGTAGAGATTGCAGAACTTGGCCAGCTTCTCGATATCCTGAAGCTTAACCGGGTTTTGGAAGGTACGGGGAATATTGGTGCAACGTTCAAATCAGTCGACGGCGTAGCACGGATTGATGACCTATCTGTATTGGCTGAATTGGAAGGCGGACAAAGCCTTTCGCTGACGGGGCAGATCGGAGAATTGGGGAACCCGGAAGACGTATCGTTGACAACCCGCATTCGGTTGTACCCTGAAGATGCTGAACCAGCCCCTGCCGTATCGCGATATGATCTTAAACTTATCGCAGTCGACATGGTTATCGACAGCGTGCCTGGGCAGGTTCCGCAGCGACAAATGGTCATTAAGACCAACGGTTTCACGTTGGACACGTCTGGCGAAGGCCCACCCCCGATTAAGTTCTCCGAGCTTTCCAGAACGCCAGAAGGCGCGTTGAGGGTCGGAAGCATCAACCTGAGAATTGGGAACCCCGCCAATCCGTTTATCATTTTGAACGGTTCGGTCGATGACGCGCTTCAGTTGCAAGGAGTATCAGCTGAAGGCCTAATGGATATTCCGGCAAGCAGTTTAATCTCGCCAGAATTGTTGGGACCAGACGACCAGCTTGGTAGGTTTTCCGGTGACTTCCATTTGAACGGCGACATCAATCAGCTTTCGCTGACGAATTTGGATGGAAAGACAAGCGATACGGACGTGTGGAACCTTGAGGTGCATGGCACTGTTAAGAATGTACTTAAATTCGAGGACCTGGATTTGGCAATTGATGTCGCAGTTCCATCGGGAGCGGACCTTTTAGAGGCACTATCGCTTGAACGTGTGGAAACCGGGCAGGCTCGCCTTGAAATCAACCTCGTTAGCGAAGGCACCGATTGGAACGCGAGTGCCAGTGTTGAGGTTGGCGACTCTATCTTGCAGATTATGGCCGATCTTGATGATGCAACAAGCGACCCGGTGCTGCAGGGTTCGATTGAGAGTGATCTGATAAAGATAAATCAGATCCGACCCATCGTTCAGGCGGCCGCGCAGTTGCGGCAGATAGGTGGATCGGAGCCCGACGAGAAAGACATCAATCAAGAATCCGGCGACACTGGTCCTCTAAGAGATGTGACACTTAAACCTATCGGGCGCTCAATTCTCTTGTCCGGTATGGATATGGATGTTGATATTGATCTTCGGCATATTGAAGGAGCCAAAGGTATCAGCAGTTTGCAGAGTGAAGTGACGCTCAACGAAAATGAGCTCAAGGCCGGACCTTTGAAGTTTGAATACGGAGGTGCTCACTTCGACGTCAGCGGGCAGATGGATCTTTCGAACAACGCGCATCTGCTTACGTTGACAGGTAACGCTGGCGGCTGGCAGCTGGATGACATTCTGCACAATCTGAACTTCAAAAAGGGCGCAAGCGGTACGATATATGCAGATTTTTCGGTGACCGGCGGAACCGATTCACCTAAGCATTTTGCAAAAAGCATGAACGGCAATGCCACAGTTTCAATGCGTGATGGCTCAATCGAGACCCAGCTTTTGGATCTGGCAGGGCTAGGGGTGCTGCCTTGGGTGTTTACCAAAGAGAAACAAAAGGTTGCTCCAATCGTGTGTTTGCGTGCGCCGATTAGTATTTCAAATGGAAGTATTTCGACGAAACAAACCACATTGGAGACAGATCATGTCCAGGTCGTCGTCTTTGGCGGTGTTAATGTGGCGGGCAAGGTTTTGGACCTAAATCTGCAGCCCCGAAAGATTGGCGAACCTCTTTCGAAGAGCCCCTGGCCCGTGACCTTGAAGGGCCCACTAGCAAAGCCGAAGATCAAGGTCAAAGACGGCCCGAAACGACTGAAACGATCGGATGGAGCGGACAAAATGCCAGCAAAAAGAAAACTTTGCGTTCCGGACATTTTACAACTGCAGTAGTGGCGGAGGCAGTCGATAAAAGAACACTTTTAAAGTTCAAAAAAAATGGCATAGCTTTCTGGAAGCGATTTTTGCTTTGGGTTTGCCCGAGGGGGAAGGCAGCGCCTTCACCCTGACGGCCAGGGGTGTTTGGCCTGTCCAAATCCCGCTGGTCCACGAAACGAAAGCGGTGGGGCCAAAAGCCCCGTCACCATTGCAGTCATACGATTTAAGAGCTTGAATTCACAGACGGCCCCCAACAGACACTCAGCGCCCTGGTCTGATGCTGCTATCGCTGCCAGTCTTGCAGACCTTGACTGTGCGCTCAGTACTTCTGTTGAACACCGCGTAGCTTTTGCGGAAGATGGTCAATTTGGTTTGGCGCTGATGTCTCGCCTGACGCGCAGTCTTTAGCTCGATCACGTTTGGCGGTCGGAAGCGGCGCACTTCATTCGGTGACCCCGAACTTGTCCAGGAGCGCCTCGGCGACATCGCGGATTGCAGCGCGCGCCGCTTTTGGGTCGGCTTTGGCGATATCATACAAAGCTATCATAGCCTCTGAACCTGATGCTGCTGTCAGCCCGTTCACCAAACGGGCCTTCTCAGTGGGTGAAAGATTTGCCGAGCAAAGGGCGTTTCTGAACATTTCGACCCGCCGCGCGCCGCGCCTGTCGCCGGGACCATGCACGAGCCAGGCATCCAAGCTACGCGCAAGGAACTGACGGAAGGCCGCTTCATTTTCGACTGAGAGGTCGAAAATATACAGAGCGACCGCAATCGTTTTTTTCCGCGCGCCCTCATGTCCTGCGACCACCTCTTCGTAAGGACGCACAGCCACGGCAAGTCCTGCTTCGTTGGCCAAAATCTGCGGGTCCGAAAAATACCGGTACGCAGTCGCGCGCGAAATTCCTTTCTCTGCCGCTGCGGCCGCAACAGTTACGGTTTCGCCACGCAACATCAGATTTCGCGCGCCCTCAAGAATCGTTTCACGGGTTCTGGATCGTTTGCTGAGACTTGGTGCCATCAAGCACTCCAAAATAAGACACTTGCCTCAAAATGAGACATATGTATCATAATCACGTAAATGCGAACTAGAATCAACAAGGAGAAGCCAATGAACGTCCAACGTCACCGCACCTACGATGTCTTGGGAAATGTCGTTAAATTTCTGGCGTATCCTGACGAAACCGACGGCAAGTACTGCGTCATGGAGTGCATTGTTCCAAAGGGCGCAGGTGCCCCACCAAATATGCACGCCGGCGAAATGGAAGCATTCTACGTACTGGATGGTGAAGTTGCTTTTCACGTCGATGGAGAAGACATCGTTGCGAAGAAAGGCATGTTTCTAACAGTCCCTGATGGAGCGATACACGCCTTTTCCGGTGTCTCAGAGGAAGCGAAACTACTGATAGTGAACGCCCCCGGCGTGATGCACGAGCGGTTCTTTACGTCCGTCGGATCCGAATTGCCCGAGGGCGCAACGCGGCCTTTGCCGCCGAGCGGTCCTCCAGATATCCCGGCCCTGGTTGCAAAAGCATCTTCGTTGGGCATGACGATACTCGCGCCGGAGGTTGCAGATCACCGCGCCTAAAGAGCGATGAATCGACGGCTATCAGCGGCTGCTTATGGTCAATGCTTCGTTTTTTTTGAATGTCACAATGGCATTGCGTGTGCGCCCGCAAGAGAGGACCACTACCATGTTTCGCATCGCAGAAATCGCCATTCGTGTTGAATACTTGGACCGGGCAATTGCGTTCTATCAAAATTTTCTGGGCTTCAAATTCCATCACCGCGAAGCCGGTGTGGTTTTTCTGGAAGTCGGCGCACTGAATTCGCCGCTGGGCAAAGTCGGGCACCCGCAACTTCTCGCTCTATTCGGGAGAGGACACTCCATCGATGCGTCGCTTTCAACGCTCGACCACATCGCCTTTGAGGTTCCCGACGCCCAATACGATCTGGAGCGGTCCCGTTTCGCAGACCTGAAAATGATCATTCGCGAACGCTCATGGCCCGACAGTCTGCCCTGGAATGGTCGGTCGTTCTTTGCTCAGGATCCGGACGGTAATGTAATAGAAGTCATTGCTGCCAATACCGATTAACCCATGGCCGAACTCCTTGCGACCCTAACCGGACATTTACCTAGAGGGGCAAAGTCTTTGACCGTTCCTTGAAGCAGACGTTCTTATTGAGCGTCACTCATCAGATCACGAAGTACTTGCGATAGTGTCTTTCCGGCCATCTGGCTTACGTTAAAACGTAGAAACGAGTTCTTTGATTGAGTTGGGCTAAAGACATTACCGGGTGCCAGAACAACACCTTTCTTGAGAGCTTTTCGCGCCATCGCAGCAGCGTCCTGCCCGTTGGGCAGTTCGCACCATAGATAAAATCCACCTCTGGGCTTCACGAAAGGCCTTATGTCCAGCGTATTTAATTCTTCGATTGAACGCGCGCGGACGCGATCCAATTTGTCCCTAAGCGCCTCCATGTGTTTGCGATAGCTGCCATCAGTGAGCGCTGAATGTAGCAATTCTGTCACCATTGGGCTGGGGCCTCCGAAGCTGATCGCAACCTGAAGCTCAGTCAGAGACGCAATCCAGTCAGGGCGCGCTGCTATGTATCCACATCGCAACGATGCAGAAAGGGTTTTGGAGAAGCTTCCAATCGTGAGAACCCTATTCAGCCCATCCAGTGAAGCCAGCCTTGGCGAAAGATCAGGTTCGAACTCAGAGAAAATAGCATCTTCCACGATCTGCAAATCATAGGTTTCGGCCAAAGACAGCACACGGTGTGCAGTCGCTGCAGTGAGTGTCGCGCCCGTTGGGTTGTGCAATGCCGAGTTGGTCAGGTAGAGCCGAGGGCGCTCTCTCAAAAGCACGTTTTCAAATGCGGCAAGGTCGGGGCCGTTAGGCGTGTAGGGCACACTGACAATGGAAATCTGGTGCGCTCTTAGAAGGGCCTGAAAGTTGAAATAACAAGGATCATCTACCAACACGGTATCACCGGGCTTGAGAAGCAATCTACAAATCAAGTCCAGCGCCAGCGATCCGGAATTGGTGAGCAAAACAGTATCGGGATCTACCTCTATGTTCTGGTCGCACAGCATTCGTGCCACATGCTGGCGCAGACCAGAATGGCCCTGTGCACAGCTGTAATCTGTAAGCATATTGTCGTCGCCACGTGCCACACGGCGCATCGCTCGCCGGAGCGACTCGACAGGCATCCAATCGGCAGGCATCCAGCCACATCCAGGCTTTGCCATGCCCTCGCCGGCGTCAATCGATTGTCGCGCAACCCAGAGCGGATCAATCTCGCGCTCAAGCAGCGGCCCGGTCTGTGAAACCTCGAACGGCTGTACGCGGTCTGACACATAGAAACCTGAGCCGCGTCGAGCAAAAATAACTCCTTTTGCAGCCAAGACATCATAGGCCTCGACTACTGTCGAAGGTGACACGCCCAAGCGCGTCGCGAGGCCCCTGACCGAGGGAAGTTTTTCACCCGCACCCAGTGCCCGCGATCGGATGCGACGCGTTATATGTTCCATCACAAAAGCTCTACGGGTTGCAACGGCCATATAAGATTGCCTTTGTATGGGACTGATTAACAGTACAGTTTGCGTGAATTGTATCGCTTTGTATCTGCATTTTTCCCACCACTCCAGCTACAAGGTCCCAAAAGGGATCTTTCTTTATGAACTCCTCGTTTTCTGGCTGGGGCAGCGGACTACTCGGTGTGTTGATCTTCAGCGGATCACTACCCGCCACGCGGGTGGCTGTAAGTAGCCTGGACCCGCTCTTCCTGACATCAGCCCGTGCGGTTCTGGCGGCGGTTCTTGCAATTTTCTTGTTGGCCCTTTTCAGAGAGAAGCGACCCTTGCGCACGGATCTGATTTCTCTTGTTGTAGTTGCCTTCGGTGTGGTGATCGGCTTTCCGCTTTTGACGGCACTGGCACTGCAACACATCACAGCTGCGCATTCGATCGTCTTTATCGGCTTATTGCCCTTGAGCACCGCTGCTTTTGGCGTGCTGCGTGGTGGTGAGCGTCCGACCGCGTTGTTCTGGGTATTCTCAATCCTTGGCAGCTCCGCCGTCGTTGGTTTCGCGCTCTCCCAAGGCGCTGGCGGTTCGCTCATTGGCGGTTTCTTTATGGTAGCGGCGATCGTGGCATGCGGGTTGGGCTATGCTGAGGGAGCGCAGTTGTCGCGCCGATTGGGCGGATGGCAGGTGATTTCCTGGGCGCTGGTTCTATCCTTACCTATTATGGCTGCTTTCGCGATTCTGACATGGCCACCCACGTTAAACGAGCTGACCTTGCCGGTCTGGCTCAGTCTAGGCTACGTCTCGATCTTTTCGATGCTAATCGGTTTCATATTCTGGTATCGTGGCCTTGCACTTGGCGGCACAGCAGGCGTTGGACAGCTTCAGCTTCTTCAGCCGTTCTTCGGCTTGACTCTTGCGGCTCTTTTGCTCACCGAGCCCGTTGCGCCATCCATGATCAGTGTCACGATCTTTGTGGTGATTTGCGTTGCGGGGGCAAAGCGTTTCGCGTGATGGCCCACTCCTGCCATCCACTGCCCAAGTCGGAAGCCGCGGTCGCAGCCCGCATTGTGGATGGGGTGGATAACTCCTGCGCCACCGGCGTCGCTATACGCCATACTGCAGTTGTCTATCGCTGCTAGAAAACCGGCTGCGGCGTTGCGACGACCGCTCAAGAGCGGTCATTCAGCGCCTCGAAACTGGTCTAACCTCCAGTCGCATTGCGCTGTTTGAGTCGATTTGTTCTGAGATAGCCGTTTAAGTGACCTTTCACATAATCGCTCGGGGTGCACGGCTTTGATACCGTTCAGAACCCCAATATCCTGTCGATCACCCAGAACGCCGCCAAACTACCAATGCCGTAGCTTGTCACGCGTTCGAACTGACCGGCCCGATCCCTGATCGCGGGATAGACATGCCGGGCCGCGACGCCGGCCGCCAGGATCACAACGATAAAGAGAATCTGACCAAGCTCCACACCGATGTTGAAGGCAAAAAGCGCCAATGGGATATCCCCTTTGGGCAAGCCGATCTCTCGCAATGCGCCTGCAAAACCGAGACCGTGGATCAGGCCGAACGCGAAGGAGACCACCCAGGGGAATCGCACGGTGATAGGGTCGCGGGCTTCAGGTGATAAAGATAGCTCGTAGGCGAGGAACACGATTGAGAGAGCGATGACCGCCTCGACCGGAGGTGGGGGGACATTCAGCCAACCGAGTGTTGCTGCAGCCAAAGTAATGCTGTGTGCCAGTGTGAAAGCAGTGATCGCCCAGAACAGCCGACCGCGATCGCGGATCAGCAGCAGAAGTGCGAAGACAAACAGCAAATGATCCGAACCTTCCAGGATGTGCGTCACCCCGAGCGCGATGTAACTTGAGAGGACTCCGGCAATACCAGGCGCCTTGGGCACGGTGAAAGAGATGTCGTTAGAGGTGAGACGATGCACCTGAGTCTGCCCGGGCTCTAGTTCATAACGCACGAGCGTCTCTGTTCTGGTCTGGTCGAGCCCAAGGATCTGGACGACACCGCCCTCCAACCCGCGCGGGCAAGCGGTCACCCAGGCTGTCGTCCAGGCCCGCCCATCAAAGAAGGGTGGCGGAGGCGGTTTATGGGAACAGTTCTCTGGAAGGAGCGCCTTGATGGGCATCGGTTGGCCGTTTACGTCGGGTACACGCCACGTGACGCGCCAGCGCTCCTGCCCCAAGGAAGCGAGATCTAAATAGCCCGGATCAAGCGCGTGCGCCGTCACGCTGCCTGGCAGGAATGCGGCAAGCAAAGAGACTAGCAAAACGCGCAGCCAGATCATTGACCGAGCACCTGCTCTGCATCAGGTAGGCTTACCTGATAGCGCGTCAGCAGTGCCTGACCGAAGCTTTCACGCATCTCTTCCGTCTGCGTTGCACGCCACTCGGCCTCGACGCGGTCGCGGATTTCCGACAACGGTGGAAGGAAAGCCTCCGCCCGGTCGTTGACCCGAACGATGTGCAAACCGTAGCCACTCTTAACCGGTCCTTGCCATCGTCCGATTGGCAGGTCTTGTAGCGCCAGGTAAAACCCTTCTCCGAAAGTCCGGTCAATCACTGGTGCTGCTGTCATTGGAAAAGTTGGCGGTAGAAGACTAGCCGGACCCAGATTTGATGGGTCGGCACCATCTTCCAGTAACGCGATTATAGCCGCAGGGTTCCGGTCTTGGGGCAGAATGATCTGTTCAAAGGCAATTCGGTCAGGTTTCATAAACCGGTCCGGGTTTTCGTCGCGAAACGACCGGAGCACCGCCTCATCCGGCTCCAGCACCACAGCACCGGTTTCCGCCAGGAAAAGCATCTTCTGGTTCAGTCGCTGACGTATCACCGCATCCCCCCGATCAAGGCCGAGGCTCAGTGCTTCGCGGACATAGGCTTCTTCCAGTGCCCAGGACTGCATCAGGTTCTCCAGTTGCTCCACCGTGGGCGGGCGGTTCCAGGTGGCGACGAAGTTTTGAACCAGACGGTCTGCCTCGTTCTTGTCCAAGCTGATGATATTGGGCGAGGAAACAACCGGCTCGTCCTTGACAGCCGCGTAGCCGGCAAAAACAAGCGCACCGAGAAAAAAGAAATGGACGAGCGGAGATGAGATAATTTTTTTCAACGCGTTCGGCTCTTGAGTATCAGTTATTATTACCGACATAAATTCTGCGAACGGAACTATGATTACAAGCGCTTCCGAGCCCTGGAAGCATGCATGGGAGATCGCCAGGTGTTTCATCACCCGCCAACCGGGCCTGAAATGCCTGCCGCGATACAGACGCATTGAAGACGATCGGAGTGCGCAACTGGCACCAGGTGACCTGGCTTCGCGCGATGGCTTTGTTGCGGAGAACGTTCAGCGCGTTGACACAAATCATGACGAACCCTGCAATTTCGGATTATACTAGTAACATTGAATCGTAGGGGGGGAATATGAAACAGTTTCAACACCAAATTTTTCTGGCATCCGCGGCTCTGACCTCGACTGTTGTGCTCACAATGGCCATACCTTCAGGCGCACAGGAATGGACGCCTTCGGCGGAGCAGCTTGCAGAGTCCTACCCCGCGCCGGCCTATTCTCCCTATGCTGGGCGCTCGTTCCCGGAGCGGCCGCTCTGGGGTGATACACATCTTCATACCGGACAATCGATGGACGCTGGTGGCTTCGGCGCACGGCTGACCCACGAGGATGCATATCGGTTTGCGCGTGGGGAAGAAGTCATAGCCTCGTCCGGGCAGCCGGTACGACTCTCGCGACCATTGGATTGGCTGGCGATCACGGATCACTCGGACGGGATGGGGATGATCCTCGACGCGCTTGCCGCAAACCCTGCGGTAACGCGCTACGAGCAAGGACGGCGCTGGTCCGAAGGATTTCGATCCGGAGGTCAAAAGGCCGTGGAAACCGCGCTTGACCTGATCACAACGGTCTCGCAGGGAGAGGTAGAGGTTGATCTGTTCAACAGTTACATGCCCGGCGCGCGTCGTTTCGCGACGATCTGGTCGGACAACCTGCGGACTGCCGAGCGGTTCTACGATCCTGGCATTTTCACTCCCATGCTGGGGTTTGAGTGGACCTCCCTCGTTGCGGGGAACAACATGCACCGCAACGTCATTTTCCGCGACGGGCCAGCGCGTGTGGGACAGGTCGTGCCGATGGTGATGACGCCACCATGGGGCAGCCCGGATCCGATGGACTTGTACGCTTATCTCGAGGCCTATGAAGAAAAGACCAATGGCGCAGTGCTGGCGCTGGCGCACAATGGCAACCTGTCAAACGGCGTCATGTTTCCCGTCGAAACTCGTTTTGACGGGTCCGAAGTCACACAAGAATACGTTGAGTCCCGTGCAAGGTGGGAGCCTCTCTACGAAATCACCCAGATCAAGGGCGACGGCGAAGCGCATCCGTTTCTGAGCCCCAACGACGAGTTTGCCGATTATTACAACTGGGATGTCGGGAACCTTGATCTGTCCGCGCCTAAAACTGATGACATGCTGGCGCAGGAGTATGCGCGTGAAGGGTTGAAAAGCGGTCTGGCGCTGGAAGCAAAGTTTGGGACAAATCCCTATAAGTTCGGCGTAAGCGGTGCCACCGACAGCCATACAGGGCTGGTCACGGCTGAGGAAGAAAACTTCTTTGGCAAACACACCGGTTACGAGCCGTCAGCGGAACGGATGCAACATCCGTTTATGAAGTCCGAGCATGGCGAACTCTTTGCCTGGCAGATGCTCGCTTCGGGCCTCACGGCCGTTTGGGCGGAAGAGAATACACGCGAGAGTATCTTCGACGCCATGGCTCGCAAGGAAGTCTATGCGACAACGGGACCGCGTATCGCCGTGCGGTTTTTTGGCGGGTGGGATTTTGACGAGGCAGACCTGAATTCCCGCATTCCGGCGACGGTTGGATATGCAAAAGGCGTACCGATGGGCGCCGACCTTATGTCCCCCTCCGAAGGTGCACAGGCACCAAGGTTCATGGTGGCAGCCCTTCGTGATCCAATTGGCGCTAATCTCGACCGTGTGCAAATCGTGAAAGGTTGGCTCAATGAGGACGGGACGACCGATGAGAAAGTCTTTGACGTCGCCTGGTCAGACGAACGCGAAACTGGCAGCGACGGAAAGGTTCCGCCCGTTGGTGACACTGTGGATGTTGCTTCCGCAACCTGGACCAACACCATTGGTGCTGCGGAACTTGCGACAATCTGGACTGATCCTGAATTCGACCCGGCGCGCCCGGCTTTCTATTACGCGCGTGTGCTCGAGATTCCGACACCACCCTGGTACGTCTACGACGCATACCGCTACGGTATCGACATCCCTGAAGGCGCTCCTACTTCGCAGCAGGAGCGTGCGTACACGTCTCCAATCTGGTACACGCCGTAAGGCTGACTGATTGCCAAGTTTGGGTCGAAAATAACGCGATCGACTGTTCGATGGTGCGGTTGAGGGTGGCACCGCCTCTCGTGCGAAAACAGGTCTCGGTATAAAGACACGACACAACCTGAACAATATGCTGGCGGCGGCGTTCGGAAAGAGCCATTTGGAAAGCGTCGGACCTGTCTCACTTTTGGTGATCAACCCGAACTAATCCTTAGCAAAGTTGACGCCACTCGGACATTGATGTGCCAAAACGCGCAGCGGTGTCAGAGCGAATGGCGGCTAAGCGCAAAGTCTGCGACTGCGGTTCGATAGACAGAACCTCCGAGCTTTTGAACAGCGAATGTTGCCCCTTTTTCAGGCGGCTTGCGCGCCCGATTAATTAAACGTCAGAAGAAAACAAGCGCCTTGGTTGCTTGGCACAACACTGAGTTGTCCACCAATTGCTTCCATGGTCGCTTTGACAATATTCAGGCCCATACCTGTGCCACCGGCCTCTCTTTTTGTCGTAAAGAAGGGCTGCAAAACCTTGTCCTTGTTCCCTTCACTGATACCGGCGCCATTATCTGCGATTTTTAGACAGATGACACCGTCGTCCTGATAGGCTGTCAGCACGGCATTCTGTGCGCCGTGTTGCTGAGCGTTCTCAAGCATATGTGTCAGCATGATGTGCAGGGTGGGCGCCGCGACGGGTAAGGGCAGGTGATTGTTCTCAGCCTTGATCGCAAGCGCCGGGAAAGTCTGGACGAGCTGATCAGTGATGTCGTTCAGACAGCATGTACCGTTAATGGCGCTCTGATCGGCAAGGCTGAAGGCGCGCATGTTGGCCAGCAGATCCTCTATCCGCTTTCCACCTTTGTCTACAGTGTCCAGCAGGCGGTGTTTCTGCGCTGGTGGCAAATCATCGTCGCGCAGCAGCTCTGCCGCGCCTTTCAAGGCGGTGAGGGGTGACTTCAGCTCGTGGGTGACATGGGCGGTGTACGTTTTCAATCCATCCTGCTTGTCCTGCAAGCGTTCCGTCAGCGATTGAAAGCTCTGGCTCAGATCCGCGATTTCCCGCGTGCCAAGTTGGTCTGGTGGTTCCCATGCCTGACCACCGTGGCCCGCCACGTGGCTGCGCTGGATCAACAGGTGGATCGGCCGGGTGATGAACCGCCAGAACACGTACCCGATAAGCGCCGTGGATAAAGCGACAAATGCCGCGGCTTTGGCAAGGTTGAAACGTTCGCCGTACAGAAAGCGGAAAATATGGTTCGGGGTGCGGCTCAGGTAAACCGCGCCGATCAAAGTCTGATCCACGAACACTGGCATCGCCACGAAAACGCGCACGCGGGCACCGCGGCTGAGGGTATAAAGCGCAGGCGTTGCATCCTCGCGTACTCGGGTGCGCGCGACCGCGACGGTTTTCCCTGAAAGGGCCTCGCGAACCTCGTCAACATGGTCCAGCTTCTGGTCAATTTCCGCAGTACCGGCAAACACGTTCCCATCGACATCCAGCATCCGGTAACCCGCAAGGGTTTGCGCCTGGGCGGCGTTGGCGATGCGGCTTAGCGGGATGGCAATGGCCTGATGAACCGAACCGGGTTGGACGGTTGCGGGTCGCGCGTCCGGGCGCGGCGGCAGAACCGTTTCGCGATTGACCGACAGTGAAGGGAACACCGCGTGCTCGGTTGAGATTGCACTCGGGCGGGGCGGCTTGATCCCGGCTGCATCTGCATAAAGCTCGGCATACGCCGCTGACATAACCGCAGCCTGTGTCAGCAGGCTTTCTTCGGTCTGTTGCACCAGTTGGCTGTCGTAAAAACGGAACAGGATCAGCCCGGTAAAGGGCAGGCATAGGACAATGCCCAGCACCAGCAGAACGATGGTCCACAATCTGGGGCGCCATTTGCGGTTCAGCCGGGCGTGCATGCACCCATCCTGAGGCCGACACCGTGAATGGTCACGATCCCTTCGGCACAGCCGGCCTGGGCCAGCTTGGCACGGACATTGCGTATATGGCTGTCAATGGTGCGGTCCGAGACGTGGATGTTGTAGCCGTAAAGCGCATCGATCAGCTGCGCCCTGGACAGAACGCGGTCGGGACGGGCCATCAAAGTTGCCAGCAGCCGAAATTCCGATCCGGTCAGCGTCACAGGCGTTGACGCGAACCTGCACAGGTGCCGCTCTGCATCCAGGTGCAGGCTGCCTTGCGACAACACCGGGTCGGGCTGCGCAGGTGTCGGAGCGCTGCGTTTCAGGATGGCCTTGATCCGGGCCACCAATTCACGCGGGGAAAAGGGTTTGGTAAGATAATCATCGGCGCCCAGTTCCAGCCCGACGATACGGTCGACCTCGTCATCACGGGCGGTCAGGAACAGGATCGGCACGTCCGAGGATTTGCGGATGTCCCTGCATACTTCCAGACCATCCTTTTCGGGCAGCCCGATATCCAGCACGATCAAGTCGGGGTTTTCCTGGCGGTTTGTATCAAGCGCGGTCAGGCCGTCGCTGGCCAGAAGTGGCGCATAACCTGCCTTTTCAATCGCGAACCTTGTCACCTCAAGGATATCCGGATCATCGTCGACAACAAGAATGCGTGCAGGCATCAAATGGGGTCCTTCAACTCTGCTGCCGATAATAGGCTTGGATCCGCCATCTCCGAAAGCCCCATTCGCGCCAGTTGGTGATTGCATCCTTTTTCAGATCATATCGCATCCATACGTCACAGACCTGCTGTCCGGTTCTGGTTTCATGATCACGGATAGCGGGGTAAGCATCAGCACCAAGGCTGCATATGTAACCAGTGTCCTGTTGCATCAGAGCGCTGCCGTGGCTCAGATTATGGCTGGCAATGACTGATGCGAAATTCACAAAGTTGCAGATATACAAGACCACCAGAAGCGCTGCAAAACAACGCCGCAGAAGCCAGGTTGTACCAAAGCCGCGATGGATTTGCACCACGATCAGCAGCAAACCGGTGAGAACCAGCGCCATCCATATGAAGGCGGCCACCCGCAAATAGGTAAGCGCATAGGCGTCGACGTAATGATGCAGCCGGATGGCAGCTGTCAGCACCAGGAACACGTTTTGCGCCAACCACATGTAGATCAGAATGCGCAACGTCCGGTCCGCGCCGATCATGCTGTGAGTGACCAGAGTGAATACGCCCGCCATCAGGGCCGTCGCCACCAGCGGATAAGCGCCCTGATGGGCATAAGCGGCATAGCTCATCCCTTGAGGCAGGGATACACCGCCGGTCAGGATGCCGAGGTCCATCACGGTTTGTACAAGGAACATCAGGTTGAACAGCAACAGCGAATTGCGCACCGAGATTGGATTGATCAGAAATGCAGCCCGGCTTGGGCCTGTCTTCGGCATGGTGGCTGGGCGAGCAATGCCGCCCAGCCATGGATCGCTGAGGTTTAGGAACGGCCACAGCAGCGAGGCCATAACACCCCAGAACAGAAGTCGCAGCCAAAAGTACCCTTCGAACAGAAGACTTGGGTCCAGCTCTGCCAGAAGGTCTTCCAGCACCGGATTGGCGGCGGCCAGCAAGGCAAGGAAGACCGCACCCAATAGCAGCGGCAAGGCCAGCGAGGCTGCGTGGCGGCGGCTGTCGGACCCAAGATCGGCGGCCACAGCGGTGCGACATGTGTCGCGCAGTAAAAGCGTTGCGCCGATGGAAGGCAGGCGCAGGGCGGAGCGCAGCAGCAGACGTTCGTTTGCTGCTTGACCGAATAGCGCCCAGGTGGCCAGACTGACCAAACCAGCAAGGCTGAACAATAAAGATAGAAGCTGCAAATCGATGACTACCGGCAGGTTGGTCAATAACGCGAATGCGGCGGCTATGAGCCACTCCGTTGCAGTCGCCCGCCGGGGTTTCATCGCCATGATCGCGACGGACAAGACCAGCGCGAAGACTGAGACAGAAATGCCTAGCGGTTGTTCCCAAAACAACCAATCAGCAAGCGCTACCAGCGATGCAAGAAGTGGGATCGCATGGCGCATTTTCAGCGTGGACATCAGAGAACCACTTTGCTGTCGTCTGTTGCCTCCCCACCGCGGGGCCTCGTCCATCTTTCCCAGCCACCACGCGTCCAGCACGATGCTGTCCGGCACGCCGCGAATTGTCAGTTCCTGCCTCATGTCCTGTCTCCTGCTTGCAGGTTTCCTTTCCCGGCAGATTGCCTGCGGCGATTGCATCTTTGGCGCGACGTATCCGCAGCCCTCATGGGGCTTTCGTGCAGAAAATGTGCAGAGGCGGTGAAAGGCATTACCAACCACGATTTCCGAGCTGCAACTCGCGCCGCGCAATAAATGCGACGTGTCCAGACATTGAACTGCAAGCAAAAGCGCAGTGTGACACAGTTGAACCTTCCCCTGAGAAGCGGTTCGCCGTTATGGCTGGGGAAACGGAGGATCAAAAATGGCTAACCCTCTCTATGATGATCTGTTTGGCATTCACGCCGACAAAGATACGGTTTTCCTGCACCTGACAGACGGGACGACCATCACCTATCGAAACTTTCTGAGCACAGCCGCCCGGATCGCCCATGTGGCCACGCAACTGGGCCTAAAACCCGGGGACCGGGTTGCGGCTCAGGTCGATAAATCGCCTGAGGCGCTGGCGCTATACGCGGCATGCGCGCAGGCAGGCCTAGTTTTCCTGCCGCTGAACACC
The DNA here is from genome assembly GCF_059612445.1 of Ruegeria sp. TASC047. Taxonomy (NCBI): domain Bacteria; kingdom Pseudomonadati; phylum Pseudomonadota; class Alphaproteobacteria; order Rhodobacterales; family Roseobacteraceae; genus Ruegeria; species Ruegeria sp. TASC047. The sequence continues at coordinate 107,055 of NZ_JBXWQP010000027.1, read as the reverse complement.
GCCTATACCGTGGACGAACTGACGTATTTCATCGAAAACAGCGGCGCGTCACTTGTTGTCTGCGACGGCCGAAGCAAAGACCAACTGACCCCGATTGCCGCGCGTTTTGGGGGCAGGGTGGAAACGCTGAATGCGGATGGCTCGGGCTCGCTGATGGATCTGGCGGTTGCAATGCCAGACAGCTTTGCGACCGTGGATCGGGACGGTGAGGATCTGGCGGCGTTTCTTTACACGTCGGGCACCACCGGACGTTCAAAGGGCGCGATGCTGACCCAGAACAACCTGTTGTCCAATGCGCGGACACTGGTCGAAGAGTGGCGGTTCACGTCGGAAGACGTTCTGTTGCACGCGCTGCCGATCTTTCACACGCATGGGCTGTTTGTGGCCACCAATATCATTTTGGCTGTCGGCGGAAGCATGATCTGGCTGCCAAAATTCGACCCGGATCAGATCATTAACAGGATGCCCGGAGCCACGTCGATGATGGGCGTTCCGACCTTCTATACGCGCCTGCTGGCAGACGCGCGTTTTACCAGCGAGCTTACCGAACACATGCGCCTGTTCGTTTCGGGTTCGGCCCCATTGCTGGCGGATACCCATGCACAATTCCAGGAGCGTACCGGGCATCGTATCCTAGAACGCTATGGCATGACTGAAACCAATATGAACACCTCAAACCCCTATGACGGCGAACGTCGCGCGGGCACGGTCGGGTTTCCCTTGCCAGGGGTCGAACTGAAGATATGCGATGTAGACGGCAACCCTTTGCCGCAGGGTGAAATCGGTGAGATCGAAGTGCGTGGCCCAAACGTGTTCAAGGGATATTGGCAGATGCCGGAAAAGACGGCTGCCGAGCTGCGCGAGAACGGGTTTTTCATCACCGGTGATCTGGGACGGGTCGACGAAGATGGGTATGTCCATATCGTCGGGCGCAACAAGGACCTGATCATCTCGGGTGGCTACAATATCTACCCCAAGGAAATTGAGCTGGTTCTGGACAGTCACCCCGGTGTTCTGGAGAGCGCAGTGATCGGCGTGCCGCATCCCGACTTCGGTGAAACCGTGCTGGGCCTGATTGTAGCGGAACCCGGGCAGTCTCCGGATCTCGACGCGGTCATGGGTGCAGTGCGCGACAGCCTGGCGCGGTTCAAACATCCCCGCACGCTTATTCAACTGGATGAATTGCCCCGCAATACAATGGGAAAAGTCCAAAAGAACATCTTGCGTGACCAGTTCAGGGACATGTTCAAAGCCGGGTCACAAGGCACATAATGGCAGAGCCTAGATAAGCGTCGGAAACTTGATATAGTCCTCAAAACCAATGGGGACAGAAGAATATGAACAATCGTTTGCGCAAAATCACCATCGTAGGTGGCGGCACGGCAGGCTGGATGACCGCGTTGATCCTGGACATGGTGTTTTCACGCACTTCAGCAACAAAAGACCGACCACATATCTGCCTGATCGAAAGCCCCAATATCTCGACCGTGGGTGTTGGTGAGGCTACGGTGCCGCGCATGCCGGTCACGCTCCGTCAGGCGGGCATTTCCGAACGGGATTTTTTCCGCGAGACAAACGCGTCCTTCAAGCTGGGTGTGAAGTTCTGCAACTGGAACAAAGACCCCAAAGGAAAACGCATCGATTACGTGAACCCCTTTGCCCATGGCCAGATGCTGGAAGGGTTGGACGCCGCCGAGTATTTCCTGCGCTTTGGCAACGGAGAGCGGGACTTTACACAGTCCATCTCGCCCCACGATCATCTGGGACGTCTGTGCAAAGGCGCGCGACAGCTGGGTCAGCCCGAGTTTGAACAGCGTTTTGGCTATGCCTATCATCTGGATGCGGTGAAGTTTGCGGGTATGCTTACCACGGTCTGCACAAAGCGCGGCGTCGAGCATATCCAGGACGAGGTACAGAAGGTCGAGCTGGATGAACAAGGCAACGTCAGCCATCTGATGCTGGAGCGGGCAGGACGTCATGACATCGAAATGGTTATCGATTGTACCGGGTTCCGTGGTTTGATCATCAATCAGGCGCTGGGCGAGCCGTTCTTGGATTATTCGGACTATCTGCCCAATGACCGCGCCATGGCGTTGCAGGTCGAACACCGCAATCCCAATAAAATCGAAAGCCTCACGCGGTCGACCGCGCTAGGCGCAGGGTGGACGTGGCGGGTGCCGCTCTACAATCGTGTGGGTACAGGCTATGTGTTCTCCTCGGCGCATCGAACGGATGATCAGGCGGCCGACGAATATCTTGAATGGCTGGGTGACAGCGGCAAGGGTTTGACGCCGCGGATCATCCCGATGCGCGTCGGGCGCGTGCGCAATGCCTGGGTCAAGAATTGTGTGGCAATCGGTCTGTCAGGCGGGTTTATCGAGCCGTTGGAAAGTACCGCGATCCACATGATTGACCACGCAGTACGCTGGTTTGCAGAACACTTGCCGACGCGCGACGTCGCCCCTGCACTGCGGGCAAGATACAACCGGCAGATGGACAAGCTTTATAACGAGGTTCTGGAATTCATCTGCCTGCACTACCGATTGGGCAATCGAAAGGATGATCCCTATTGGATCGACGCGCGGACAGAGATGAAGATACCGGATCGGCTGGCCGAGAATCTGGAGTTGTGGCAGCACCGTCTGCCGATGGATCACGATGTGGAATTTGCTACGCTGTTTGACCATCGCGTTTATCAGACGGTTTTGTTGGGCAAACAGGTCTATGATACGGGTTACGGTACCGGCATACGAGATCGTTTGCGGCCGTTGAAGAAAGTGATTTGGTTCCAGGGCATGCAGCGCGCGAAAGAGGATCTTGCGCAGATAGTCAAAGTGATGCCGGATCATAAAACGCTGCTGCGCGATATCCGGGGTGAGCTGGAAAAACCGGTCTTTGGGATGGCGAACGTGGCGAAACCGACGGTTGCGATGCCGGGCACGAAACCCGCACCTGTTACGATCCAGAACATGCCGAACTTTGCTGAAATCCAAAGCGGCGCGAAGGATTTGCAACTGTTCTAGCGGTTCTCTGCCTTTACGAAGGAAATTTAAGAAACTGAAGGACGAGGCATTCAGCCCCGGCCTTCAGGGCGGTTTAGCGCCAGCTCATACCCCGGTCAGACAAGTGCCTTTGAACCCGACCCGGATAATCAGAAACAATGGCATCCACACGCAGGTCGATCATCCTGGCAATATCTTCAGGGTCATTGACCGTCCAGACCGCAACGCAAAGGTCCAAATCCTTGGCCAGTTCGACGTTTTCAGCAGTTACATCCGCATAATACGGGCACCACAGTGAGCCACCCGCTTGCTTGACCAATCGCGGAATATCGCCTTCGCGGCCGCGAAAATCCGGGCAGACTGCCTTGGACGAATCCTCCCCTACATCCTCGGTGTTTTCGGGAAGTTGGGTCAGATAAGAAGATGGTATATCCGGCGCTTGCCGCTGACATTCTTCTAACAGATTCCAGTCGAAACTGTGCAGCACCACACGCGACGACAGGGCCTTGGAACGAACCTCTTGCAGGACAAGACTGACAAACTTCTCTCTGTAGCGCGCGTCATGGGCCAAATCGGAGTCCGATTTCAGCTCGAGCATCAGACAGGCATCGCTATGTTGGGGGTCACTCACCAGATCCAGCAGGTCAAGCAGCCTTGGAACGCGAACGCCATCCATTAGCGCCTGATCTGGAAATCGCCGACCATAGGCAGAATTCCCATCCAACCGCCCGATATCGAAATTCTGAATCTGCTCAAACGTCAGAGTTGAAACCTTCGGCTCTTCCCCGGTCAAAAACTGACCGTCAGCATCGCGAAAACTGGGGGCGTGCAGCCGGTGATTATGGGTTATGGCGGGGATGTCGTCAGCCGTGAGGACAACATCAAACTCCAGAAGCGGCACGCCAATGGACAGCGAAAAGTCGAAGCCAATCATGCTGTTTTCAGGCAACACACCTCGCGCACCCCGGTGGCCTACGATGCGGATCAGGTTGTCGCCCCCCCGGAAAGCCTCGACCTGTGGGAATGCCATCAGCCTTCCAGCCTTTCACCGGTGGATCGGTCAAACAGATGCATATGGTCTGAGGACACAGAAAACCGCATGTTCGGATGTCGGCCTTCGATCGGGTGCACACCCGGAAGGCTGATCGTGATCGGATCGCCCAAGCCGGTCAGTTGACCGTGTAACAGCGTGTTTGCCCCCAGTGGCTCTGCCATCTGAATCGTAGCCTCAATCGGGCCATTGTCATCCAGCAATAGATGCTCGGGTCGTACCCCCAGCTTGAAGGCAGTATCAGGGCCCTGCGACGAACCAACCGCGACCCCACCAATCATGACGGTTCCGTTTTCGCGTTGGGCCTCAAAGACATTCATCGCGGGGCTGCCGATGAACTGTGCTGCAAACAGGGTTCTTGGCGTTTCGTATACCTCTAGCGGTGTGCCAACCTGTTCGGCGATACCGCCGTTCATGACGATCATCCTGTCGGCCATTGTCATAGCTTCAACCTGATCGTGGGTTACATAAAGCGAGGTGATCCCCAGTTTTTCCTGTAGTTCACGAATCTCAAGCCGCATCTGCACGCGAAGCTTTGCGTCCAGGTTCGAAAGTGGTTCGTCAAACAGGAACACCGCAGGTTCACGGACAATCGCGCGCCCCATAGCCACCCTCTGACGTTGGCCGCCTGACAATTGTCTGGGTTTGCGGTCGAGCAATGGTTCAAGCTGCAACAGCCTGGCCGCCTCGGTCACTTTTTGATCGATCTGAGCCTTGGGCAACCCTGCGATCTTCAGGCCATAACCCATGTTCTGCCGGACCGACATATGCGGGTAGAGCGCATAGTTCTGGAACACCATGGCAATGTCACGATCCATCGGCTCTTTTTCGTTGGCCCGTTCCGCACCAATCCGGATTTCACCCGCGGTCACGGTCTCAAGCCCTGCCACCATGCGCAACAGCGTGGATTTTCCGCAGCCCGAAGGGCCGACGATGACAATGAACTCGCCATCTTCGATGTGGATGTCGATGCCATGTATGACATCTGTCGGGCCAAAGCTCTTTTTGACATTCTCCAGGGTTACTGTTGCCATTTTCTATTTCTCGCTATCGACAAGGCCGCGGACAAAAAGCTTTTGCATCGACACCACCACGATGACCGGTGGGATCATTGCCAGAATGGAGGTTGCCATGATGACCGGCCAATCAGCCACATCATCGCCAGACGGGAACATCTGCTTGATGCCCATCACAATGGTGTTCATTTCAGGGTCGGTGGTGATAAGCAGTGGCCACAGATACTGGTTCCACCCATAGATAAACAGGATGACGAACAGTGCCGCGATGTTTGTCCGACTCATCGGTACGACGATATCGATGAAAAACCGCATAGGCCGGGCACCATCCACACGCGCAGCTTCGGCCAGCTCGTCCGGGATTGTCAGGAAGAACTGACGGAACAGGAAGGTCGCCGTGGCCGAGGCGATCAGCGGAAAGATCAGTCCGTAGTAGCTGTTGAGCATGCCGAACCCGGCCACGACCTCAAATGTCGGAACGATGCGCACTTCGACCGGCAACATAAGGGTCAGGAAGATCAGCCAAAAGAACGTTGTTCGACCGGGAAAGCGGAAATAGACGATTGCAAATGCCGAAAGCAGTGAAATGATGATCTTGCCCACTGCAATCCCGATGGCCATTACAAGGCTGTTGAACAGCATCGTTGCGACGGGGACATTCACGCCGGAAAACAAGGCTGCCTTGTAGTTCTCCCAGAACTGATCACCCGGCAAAAGCGGCATGGGTGGTGATACAACTTCCGGCTGGGTAACGGTTGAGGCGACAAATGCCAGCCAAATCGGAAAGAAGATGACCAGGACGCCAAGGATCATCAGGGCATGTGTCAGCCAGATACCCGCTCCGCGCTTTTCGACCATTCCGTGCTGTTGGGCTGCCATCAGTAATGCACCCTCTTTTCCACGTACTTGAACTGAATGACGGTCAGAAGGCCGACGACAATCAGCAAAATGACCGATTGCGCCGAAGACGAGCCCAGATCCTGACCGACAAACCCGTCTGAAAAGACTTTGTAAACCAGAATGGTCGTGGCCTGCTGCGGTCCACCACCGGTGATTGTGTGGATTACGCCGAAAGTTTCAAAGAACGCATAGACCACATTCACTACAAGCAGGAAAAACGCTGTCGGCGACAGCAACGGCAGGACAATCGTGAAAAACCTGCGCCAGAACCGTGCGCCATCGATCGCTGCGGCCTCGATGACCGACCGCGGAACCGACTGGAGTGCGGCGAAGAAGAACAAAAAGTTATAACTGATGCGCCCCCAGGCCGAAGCGACAACCACAAGCCCCATCGCCTCGGTGCCATTCAAGACGTGGTTCCAGTCATAGCCCAGCTGTCCAAGATACCACGACACGACACCGACGCGCGTGTTGAACATGAACAGCCATAGCACACCCGCAACCGCCGGTGCGACTGCATAAGGCCAAATCAGCAGCGTCCGATAAGCTCCGGATCCTTTGATCAGCCGATCTGCAATGACTGCCAGAAACAGGGCCGGGATCATGGAGCAGAGCGTAACAAGCGTCGAAAACACGGCCGTGGTTACAAAGGATGCGCGATAAAACTTGTCGCTTAGCAGAAATTCAAAATTGCCCAGACCGACGAACTTGGACGACAACCCGAACGGATCTGGGATGAACAGCGACTGCCACACAGCTTGTGCAGCGGGATAAAAGAAGAATACGGCAGAAATGACGACCTGTGGGGCGATCAGCGCCAATGGCAACAGCCAGCCGCGGAATGTGACGCGTTTTTCCATCCTGATGACCCGCCGGGAATAGTGGATGCGGGCTCTGCCGAGCCCGCACCGGATTTCAGAGGTTTATTGATTCGCCGATTCGAACCTGCGCAGAAGCGCGTCACCGCGTTCTTTGGCGCTGTCCATGGCTTCCTGGGCGGTTTTCTCACCGGACCAGATGGCCTCAAGTTCCTCATCGATGATACCGCGAATTTGATCGAACGACCCCAGACGCAGACCTTTCGAATTTGCTGTCGGCTCTTTCGCGGTCATCTGGATCACAGCGATATCGGTGCCCGGGTTTTCATCATAGAAACCGGCCGCACGGGTCGCTTCACCGGCTTCTACGGTAATCGGAAGATAGCCGGTATTCTGGTGCCATGCCGCCTGAACGTCGGACGAGGACAAGAAGCTCAGGAACTCGCCAACGCCTTTGTATTCTTCGGGATCATGACCTTCCATCACCCAAAGGGATGCACCGCCGATGATGGTGTTTTGAGGCTCGCTTGTGACCGCTTCCCAATACGGCAGCGGGCGCACATCAAAGTCGAACTCGGCCTCGGCTTTGATCCCGGCATACCCGGCCGAGCTTTCGGTGAACAAGGCACATTCTCCGGCCCTGAAGTTTGCGCCGCCTTCATTTCTGCGACCGGTATAGATGAATTTCCCATCCTTGGCCCAGTCACCCATGGCGCTCAGGTGCGCGACCTGTACCGGGCCGTTCAGCATCAGTTCTGTGTCCAGACCGGCAAAACCATTGTCCTGCGATGCAAACGGAACGTTGTGATAGGCTGACAGGTTTTCCAGGTGAATCCAGCTTTGCCATGCCGTCACCAGCGGGCAGTCCTCGCCTCCGGCTTTGAGTTGCTCCAGCACATCGCCGACTTTTTCCCAAGTTGACAGGTCAGTATCAGGATCAACACCTGCCGCCTGCATGGCGTCGCGGTTGACCCACAAGACCGGCGTGGAAGAGTTGAACGGCAGCGACAACATATCTCCGTCGGTGGTGGTGTAGTAACCCTTCACCGCGCCGATATAGGCATCGGGATCAAAAGACGCGCCACTTTCAGCCATGACTTCGTAGACCGGCTTGATCGCGCCTTTTGCTGACATCATCGTTGCGGTGCCAACTTCGAAAACCATCAGGATGTGTGGCTGTTCGCCAGCACGGAAAGCGGCAATGCCAGCGTTCAGGGTTTCTGAATAGTTGCCCTTGTGGCTTTCGACCACGACAAACTCATCCTGACTGGCGTTGAATTCTTCAACCTGCGCTTTGACAAGTTCGCCAAGGCGGCCGGTAAAGGCATGCCAGAATTGAACTTCGGTTTGTGCCATTGCCGCCAAGGGGGACAAGGCAGTTGTAACGGCAAGAGCGCCAAGCAAATTCTTTTTCATGATTCCTCCCATGCATCAGGTTTGATGCTTCGTTGAGTACCGACTGCAACGCGTATTCGACACACATGACGATTTCACGACGTTACCGTTACAGAAATATAATTCAAGCCCTACTTATTGGCAAAAAACATAATACAATGTTATACAGCGTGAATAAAAAAGCGGAACTGGGTCTGCAATGAGACAAACTTTGAGAATTCGGCAATTGGAAGCACTCATGGCGGTGACCACCAATGGTTCGGTCACAGCAGCGGCCGCCGATTTGGGGGTGAGCCAACCAGCTGTCAGCAGGTTGCTGTCGGATCTTGAAAAATCGTTTGGATTTCAACTTTTTGATCGCCGCAAAGGGAGATTGGTGCCAACCCAGGAAGTTCGCTATCTGCAACCCAGCGTGGATCGTGTCCTGGAATTAATGAAGCAGATATCGGACGCGAGTCAGAATATCACACAGCGTAAAGCCGGGCACATCCGCGTCGCCTGCCTGCCCGGTTTCGCCACCAGCCATCTGCCGGATGTTGTGGCAAGTTTTCTGAAAGACCGGCCAGGTGTCACCATGACGATCGAACCGGACAGGCCGGAACGGATATTGGAATGGATGGTTGGCGAACAATATGACTTTGGAATCACCGATGGCTTCAACGGTCATCCGGGGGTCGAAAGCAGAAATGTCGATGTGCGCACGGTTTGCGTATTCCCGAAAAATCACGCGCTTGAGAACCTCTCGGAGGTGACGCCATCCGATCTTGCAGATGAGAACATCATACATACGCGGCGCGACAGCGATTTTTTCGGACGGCTTTCGAAGGCATTTCAGCAGGCCAACGTTACACTCAACTCTCATATCGAAGTCCGGCAATTTACGGCAGCATGTGAATTGGCCATAAAAGGCGTCGGTGTCTCAATCGTCAGCGAACTGGACGCTGTCCATTACACAGACCGGGAGCTAAGCTACAGGCCATTCAAGCCGTTTTTGCCGCATACTCTTTCGCTGGTACGCCCGGTTTTGAAGCAGCCGTCTTTGATAACACTGGAGTTCATCGAGCATTTCAGCGAAAGTCTGAATGCGTTCAGAACACTTGCGTGAGGCTGCGGTCACCGGGACGAAGGATACCTGCCCGCGTTTCCAGCCAACACTCTCCAGAAAAAGCAGGAGCCAAGGGATCGAATACGCCCAAAGCCGTCGTTATTGTGAGGCTCCGCGTATCTGTTCAATGGCTCGGGCGGCAAATCTACCCGACAAAGACCCGTCTGCGGCTGCTTCCAATGCAGGCAAAGCGGGGGATGCTTTCCCGCCGATTCCACCCAATGCGTTGGCGGCTTCTTTTCTGACAAAAACCGAAGGGCTGCCCAACAGCATGATCAGTTCCGGAACGGCTGGGGCTGCGTCAGCTCCAAAGAGCGCCAAAGACTGAGCCGCGTCACGTTGTTCCTTGGCATCTCCGCGCATCAGATCAGCTTTTAGGCTTGCAACTGTCGTGCTCGGCGGAAGCGCGGCCAATTGAAGGCCGTTTTTCAAGCGGTTGTTCAAATGCTGATGCTCGCCGATCCATCGCACGATAAAGAAATAATCGCGCACCGCTTCGCCCAGAACCTTCTCGTTTTTTCCATTCTGCCATTGTTCGATCATTGCACGCGCGCTGCTTCGATCGCCATTCAAGGCCAGAACCGACGCTGCAAATGGCATCAACTCAACTGCCTGCGGGTTTCGGTCCAGCTCAGACCTAATAACGGCCTCTGCACCTGTCAGATCATTCATCGCAAACAGCGCAGCACCTTGAAATAGCGCGTAGTGGCTGGGGTATTCCGGGTCGAGGCGCATTGCAGCCTGTACAAATGCCAGCCCTTCCTCTGGCTCGCCACCCGCGATCAAGGCCCATCCCATTGTCACATGCGCTTCGGGGTCGCTTGGTTGCAGGGCAATGGCTTTCGCGGCTTCTTGTCTCGCTTCTTCTGTTCCCCGACTTACACCCTCGGCGCTGTCCCAGTCCGGAAGGTTGAGAGCGACAATTGCCCTGATGACGTGGATAAGCGAGGTGTCCTGATGCGTCAGTTCACGGTAGTATTTATAGAACAGCCCGATATGCATCTGTTCTTCAGCATTCGCAAAGCCTGACCAGTGGTGGAAGATGTGCGGTCGCAAATGTACCATAGCTAACATCGCCCAGGCGCGCGCATAATTCGGGTCCAGCTCGACAGCCCGCTCAAAATGCGGAATTGCGGCCAGATTGTCCTGTTCATTGAAGCGTGAATAAAGCGCCCACCCGCGCTGGAACGCTTCGCGCGCCTCGATCTTTTCAGTCTCTATGCTTTCGATAGCAATCCGGCTTTGCGTGTCGAGCGGGACATCCAACTCGCGCGCAATCGCCAGTACAATGCTGTTTTGCAGGTCGAAGATCTCATCGATTTCACCGTCGAAACGTTCCGCCCAGATCAATCTGCCGTTCAACGTGTCCGTCAGGCGGATGTTGACCCGAAAACCCTCTCGGCTACGTCTAAGGCTTCCATCAACGACATAGCGAACGCCCAGTTTCTCGGCAAAACCTGCCACATCAATGTCGCGGTCCTGAAATGCAAAGGATGTGCTTCCGGCGATGACAAATAACCCTGATATGCGGGACAAGTCCGTTATCAGATCCTCGGAAACGCCATCTATCAACATCTTGTTGGACGCGTCGCTGGTGAAATTCGTCAAGGGAAGCACGGCGATCGAGGGCAGGTCCGGCAGAGGGTAAGCCATCTGTGCCTCAGAAGCGCGCAGCTGACCCTTTTCCCATATCTTCACTCCGAAAAACCCTGTTGTGCCTATTGCGACGATTACAGCCAGAACTATGAAATGAGGAACCTTCTTGGTTTTGTGCTTTACCGCCGGGGTCAACGCATCTGTTTCGACGCGGAACGCCTCAATAGGGTCCGCAATATTCTTGACAGATTGCGGGCCAATTGGCGTAAAGGCGAAGGGCACCTTGTTGCGCGCGTATCCGACAATCGCCTGCGAGGCAATAATCCCCCCAGGTTCTGCCAGTGCCTCAAGCCGTGCGGCAACGTTGACACCATCACCCAAGATGTCATCGGCGTTCGAGACGACATCGCCGACATTCAAACCGATCCGAAAAACGATTGCGCGATCAGGTTCGGTATCCGAGTTTCTTTTCGACAGTTCGGCCTGTATCTCGACTGCGGCGCGAACCGCACCGACTGCGCTGGGGAATTCGATCAGAAAACTATCACCGGCTGTGTTCGCAATGCGCCCTGAATACTCGGCGATCAAGGGCTCGATGACTTCAGCGCGGATCCGGCGCAGCTTGTCGATAGTGCCTTCTTCATCCAATCCAACCAATCTTGAATAGCCTGCGATATCGGCGGCTAAGATGGCTGCTAATCGACGATTTGGCCGGCTTTCCATAGTTTCGCAGCCTACCATTTGGACATTTTTCTGGGAACCGGTTTTCAAGGTACCGGTTTTGCTCCGGTTTTTAAAATCCCCCGACCTGTTATCTGGATGGAAATGGAAGCCCGGGCTGCTGGGTTTTCAGACAAAAGCGGCCTGGGCAATTTGTCGGCTCTGCGCGTTGTCGGATTTGCATGGCCTCGCGCGTCCTTGCACAATGCGACCAACGCATGGAGGCGAAAATGATCTACGCGATCACAATTTATGGGGAACCGGGCGTGTTCGAGGCATTGCCGAAAGATCGCCAGGACGAAGTGATGTCAGGCCATCGCGCCCTGCAAGCGGTTTTGTCGGAACGCGGAGAGTTCGTGTCGATAAAACTGATGCCGCCAACGTCAGCGGTAATGGTCGAACCGGCGGCGTCCGAAGGTGCTGCACCCCTAATCACCGATGGCCCGTTCTCCGAGACCAAGGAAAACTTTCTTGGGTTTTACGCCGCTGATTTCAAAGACCTTGAGGAAGCGTTGGAACATGCAAAACTGATCTCTTCACCGGTCGCGCGGCTGGAAGTTCGGCCCGTGGCCTGGGCCGGGGGTGCCATATCGTCGGAATAGATCATGTCAGACTGGCTGGAGGCCACATTTGCTGAACAACGCCCGCGCGCCATTGCTGCCCTCACGCGGGCTTTTCGGGATCTGGACACCGCAGAGGAGGCCTTTGCCGACGCCTGCCTGAAAGCCTTGGCGGTTTGGTCCCAGGACGGGGCGCCTCGTGATCCATTGGCATGGCTTCTGGCCACGGCCCGGAATGCGGGTCTGGACGAATTACGCAAATCCCGGCGGCGCGCGGCAATCCTGTCGCGCCACGCAGAGGAGTTTCAACCGATGCCGGCGGAAACACCCGACCCTGACGAGATGCGGGATGATGTCCTGCGCTTGCTGTTCATCTGTTGTCATCCGGAACTGGATCGGCGGGATCAGATCGCCATCGCCTTGCGGGTAGTCGCGGGGCTGAGCGTCGATGAGATCGCCAGCGGATTTCTGGTCAAATCCAAGACCATGGAACAGCGCATTACCCGCGCCAAAAAGAAAATAGCAAATAACCGGGTCGCCTTTGAAACGCCGAGCCCGGCTGAGAGGCAAGCCCGGTTGGGCGAAGTCTCGACAATGGTTTATCTGATGTTCAGCGAAGGGTGGTCGACCTCGGCCGGGCCGCAGCAAATCAAGCTCACGCTGTGCAAAGAAGCGATCCGGCTTGCCCGCCTTCTTGTCGCATTGTTCCCTGCAATGGGTGAGCAGGCCGCATTGCTGGCGCTATTGTTGTTTCAACACGCCCGGCGCCAGGCCCGGATTGACACCGAAGGCAAGCTCGTCGCGCTCGACGATCAGAACCGCGATCTTTGGGATCGCTCGAATATCGCTGAGGCTACATCGCTGTTGCAAAAAGCCCAGCGGATTGGCCACCGCGGGGTCTACATCATCCAAGCTGCAATCGCCCAGGCACATGCCTGTTCAACCTCGTCCGAAGAAACCAACTGGGCGTTAATCGAAAGCCACTACGCCGCCCTTTACGCATTGCAGCCGACACCTGTGATCCGGCTCAACCAGATTGCCGCACAGGCCAAGCTACACGGCCCACAATATGCTTTGAAGGCAATGGATCCGCTGTCACAGGAGCTGTCCAACTATCGTTGGTTTCACGCGATGCGAGGTGGCCTTTTGCAAGAAGCGGGGGATCATAAAGACGCCATTTCCGCCTTTGAAACCGTGTTGGCGCTTTCTCCCACCGCGTTGGAGTGCGACGTGATCAACGAAAAAATCAAAATCAGTCAAAAAGAATTGGAGGGCCTGTAGGAACACACACTCCTCATACGTCCTTGGGTCAGAACCGTATGTGGCGGGCGTAACCAACGGAGGTACCCATGAGTATACTTGAGATGACGGCTGTCGGAAATTCAGGATGGATCGGGCATTCTGGGCCGGATCAGAGCAAGGCCAAATCCTTTTATCAGGATGTGCTGGGCTGGAAGATCAGCGACATGCCGATGCAGGATGGGTCAAGTTATTCGGCCGCAGTTGTGGGCGAGACCGCTATCGGAGGCTTTTCACCAATGCCAGAGGAGCGTGGAAGCTGGACGATCTTCTTCACGGTGGCCGACGTGGATGCGAGTGTTGCAAAGGCCGAAGCCAAAGGCGCCACAGTTCTTCAACCCGCGATGGATATGCCGGGTGTCGGGCGCATGGCCACGCTGAACGACCCGCAAAGTGCACGCTTTGCATTGATCACCTACGAAAGCATGAGACCCTGAGAACTGCCTGAAAGGAGGGCGCAGATGGAACAATATTCGCACATCGTGCGGGTTATTGCGGCGGTATTGGTCTGGGTGAGCATTCCACTGGCGACTGCTTTTGGCCTGCGTCGATCTAGGGCGGGTATCCATCCGTTATGGGATGGGGGCAACAGGCTCTTGCGCGTAATGCGGTCACATGGAAACTTCGTCGAATATGTTTCGTTCGCGCCGTCGATCCACCGGCAGCCTGAGGCATCCAGCTGATGCCGGTGGATGAAACCCTCAACGCACGCATTCGTGACGCTTTGGCCGCGCATGTGGGCATTTCAGAAAAGCGCATGATGGGTGGCAATTGCTTTTTCTTGAACGGCAACATGCTGTGCGGGGCGCGGCGGCATAACGACGGGCTGGGCCGTTTCATGTTCCGGGTGGGCAAGGACAACGAAAGCATTGCGCTGGCGGACCCTGCGGCTCAAGAAGTGATTCACGGTGCACGCAAACTGGGTGGTTTTATCCGCGTGGATGAGAGTGATTGCGATGACGCCGCTTTGCTGCGCTGGTTACACCTTTGTCTCGAACTCGCCGCAGCACTTCCCGCGAAAGACTGAACGGAGAAATCAATGGCCAAATTTGAAAGTTTCTCACCTGCAGCGCTTGGTTTTCTAAGGGACTTGCGGGCCAACAACACGAAGGAATGGTTTGCAGCCAACAAGGCAATTTACGAGACCCATTTGAAGGAGGCCAGCAGGCACTTCGCGGATAACATGGCGGATGCATTGCTTGATCTGACTGGCCAGACCCACAGCAGCAAGATTTTTCGTATTCATCGGGATGTCCGATTTTCCAAGGACAAAACACCTTACAACGCACACCTGCATATTGCGTTTATCCCTGACGGGAATGCGGATCAGCCACCGATGTGGTTCTTTGGGCTCTCACCCGATGATCTGGCGCTTGGCTGCGGGGTATTTCAGTACGAAAAGGAAGCGTTGGATGCCTTTCGAACAGAGATGGCAGGCCCCAAAGGGGCAGAGGTGATACAGCTTGCCGCTGAGATGCGAAAGCGTGGATTCCGGGTCGGGGATCCTGAATTGAAACGTGTTCCCTCCGGTTTTGACAAAGATCATCCAAATGATGAAGCATTGCGCCGCAAAGGCTTTACCGTCTGGACGGATCTAGGCAATCCCGCCTTTGCTATCGAACCAAACCTCATTGAACGAACGACAGAATTGTTCGACGACCTCTTACCTGTTTTTCTGCTGCTTTCTCGGGTCGAGTAACCCCATCTTTCCATATGCGGGGAACATAGGCTCGATGGATATCGCCAAGGTGCCGACCTCAATCGTTCAACGCTGTGTCTGAACGGCGAGAGATAAGTATGCAGCTTCATTTTGGGTCGCACCTGTGTGCCACGCCGCTCCAGTGTTTGCCCTCTGTTTTTTTGTTTGGATATGGTGGAGCCTGCCGGAAACGCCGCCGAACGCCTAATACACTGATCGTAAATACTATTGTAGATTTCTTGTTTGCACTGTGGCTTCTCTTGAAGTCACACTTGATGTTGCACAACCTGCTACGGTGTACTGTGTACGTCCAAACCTTTACGAGGCCAGCTGTCTTTTACTGGTGGGGAAGGTTGCGGCTGGCCTGCATTTGCTGAACATCGTCGGGCCATGTGGAGCGTATGTAACCCAGCACGTCCAAAATATCTTCGTTAGTCAGCGTGCCCTCGAATCCCGGCATACCACTGTTGAAGTCTTTAATGCCGCGTGCTGCCAATGCGTCTGCCCCACCTAGTTTGGTGTACTCGAACAGTAGCTGGTTGTCGTGGTGCCAAGTGTGCCCTGTCACGTCATGTGGTGGCGCGGGCAACACCCCGTCTTCGTTGGGTGTTTGCCAGTCGGGTTGGCCTTCCAGATTCACTCCATGGCATGAGGCACAGTGCACTGCGTAAAGTTCCTGCCCATTCGCTAGGTCTCTATCTAACAACTCATGATCTGCAGCAAGGCTCGTACCAATGCTGCATATAGCGAGTGCGCAAAGGTGTTTGTTCATCTCTACCTACCTTAACTCGGAAGCGTTAGTACGCTCGTGAGTGTTGCCGTTGTCGCCAGCACCACTAATACGATTATTGCCTCAACCTCGATGGATCGGGCGAGGCGTTGCGCTGCTATTGCCTCTCCACTTTGCATGGCCGGAACAAATTGGAGCTTGTTGGCAGCGGCGAGGATCAACAGCAGTGCCACAAGAAACACCTTGATCAACAGCGCCTGCCCGTAGCCAGTGAACAAGAGCCCTTGGAGATTGCCGACAAGCAACCAAGCCATCCACAGACCCGCCGCGACTAGCGTTGGCACAATAAGTGCAGCAGCCTGTCCAAACCTGTGCCCTAACACTGCTGCATCTGTCAGGTGTTCAGGCATGAGAGCCATACTCCGCAGCGGGCCAAATATACCCACCCAAAAGGCCACACACAGCAGGTGCAACAGCAGCAACAGTTGGACGCCAACACTCTCCAGTTCCGGTACATGTCCGATCTGTGCAAAGGACCACATGGCCAATGTGCCACCCAACAGCGCGATCCATAGACCAAAGCGAGGAACAGACAGTCCCACAAGGATCAAAACTGCGCCTGAAAGGCGATAAGCAAGTACGTCGCCTACGGAGGTCTGCCAAAGCAAGCCAAGCATCTCTGGATCGACCATGCCGTCAACTCCGCCCGTTAAGGCGGCTCCTCGGAGCATGAAACCAAATACCGTTGCTGCGAGGGAAAGCCACGCCAAGACCAAGGCTTGGCGCTTCATCGCAAGGCTTACCGGCGCGACTAGTTCGGAATAAAAGCACTTAACGGCGACAAGCCCGGTGGACCCAGCAAAGCCGATGTAGAGCACCAGCTTTGCGAGGATTGCGACAACTCCGCAAATGTCTGGCATGCTCATTCCACGGAAAAGGAAAACTCGCCCTGCATCGCATGGCCGTCTTTACCTAAACCACGCCACTCGATGACATAGGTGCCGGTTCCATTGCCCGGCAGTGGGATCGTGAACTCCTGACTAAAACTTGTCTGGTCCCCCAAATCTAGGCTTACTGCCGAGTGTTCTTCATGGGCCATCTCTATCCGCGTCAGCCGGATGTCCTTGGTGAAGCTGAGGCCAATTTCAGCGGGCACAGAGGTTACAGTCGCCCCATTGGCAGGTGTCGTTTCTTCGGCCTTGGAATGCGCCAGTACCCCGCTGGGAATAGCAGCCATGATTACGAGAGTTACGATCTTTTTCATGGTCCTGTCCTCAATTTATTCCGTTGGCACGTTGAATTTCACGAATGTACGCGATCACCATGGCAACGTCACCTCGCGTCAATCCCTCGACCGGCGGCATGTCACCAAACTGCCAATGATGGCTTCTTACACCTTGTGAAACCGCCCTCTGAAAGGCTTCGTCAGCGTGGTGGCTGGGCTCGTATATCTTGTGGATCAGAGGCGGTCCTGCGCCTTCTACACCGACCGCATTGACGCCGTGGCAAGCAGCGCAAGAGACATCAAAGACACGCTGACCGATTACTGCATTGCCCTCGATTGGCGGCATCTGAATTGCGACTATGGCGCCGCCTGTGCCTGTCTCTGGCGATGTGGCCTCTTCGATTGGGCCGGGCCGAAGGGTTATGAAAGCGGCGACGGCTGCGACGGTGCCTGCGCCGATGAATAAGAGACTTTTTCTCATGAGTTGATCCTGACTTTTGGAAGCTGGTAGTGCTGCGGTTCACTGCGAACAGCGGCACGCGCAGGTCGCAGAATTTCGCAAGGATTTACGCTGCTTCAAAAGTCAGGGGGCTTGTAAGGGTTATCCGGCTCAATCGGCTTGGCTTGGGCTCCAACCTGGAACTCGGGTGCGATTTCACGTTGACCCTGCGCGGCTTCCCCGTTTTGGGCGAGCAAAATAACTGCTTGGCAGATAGAGGGATTACACTCGCCGGTTCCTGAATAGTCCGGGTCGTGGTGGCTGTGTAGGGTCGATTTATCGCCGCTGTTATTCGCCACTAAAATGTGTTCTGCCGATTGCATGTGGCTTTCACAGCCAAGACCGATGCAGCCATCCGATCGCGCGTGAGCAACGCCACCAAGCCCGGTCAGGATGACCAGAATGCCAGCGAGTACCAAAAGTGAGTATCGTCGGATGACCATGGTTCAGGACGCTACTGCAGTAGACCAAGCATGACAACGCCATCACGTTTAGAATTAAGGATTATGACTAACTTAATTTCGAGCTTTTTAGGCCTGCCTCCTCGTAGTTAGCAACACGAGAAGGTCCTTCGTACTAAACCCCAAACTGCAGTGATGTGGACGACGTTGCAGTTGAGTGTTGACATATGTCAAAGCGTAGTTTGCCAAGTTGTTGGCAAGGTGCTTCGCAAATGGGTCAGAGCTTCAGCATAAAAGCAACCCGGAGAACGGTGGCGTTTTTGGCTATACTCATAGCTATGGCCGCATGCACGGACAGGCATCACCACGGTGACTGGCACGGCCATGGTGTAGAGGGTTGCTATGCACCCCACCATGACGCTATCGGCGAAGCTCGTTGTGGGGTGTTTGAGTAAGCTACTTAGCAAAGGCGCACTCGCAAACAACCAGTCTAGCCAGTTTATGTTTGGTGATCACGAGGCCGCTGTTGATAGTGAACAGCCTCATCTGACTGGTCCAGTTTGATTGTTAGTGCATCGTCGGCCTCTGATCCGTTGGAATGATGTTTTCCGGGGCTGGTGGGCGATAGACCAATGCACTGCCCGACGTTTGGTGCTTGGTCTTGTGCCGGGCAGTGGCCAACGGAAGTAGTAGATGCCGTGTTGGGACAGAGAGAGATACGCATACAGCTTCATTTTGTGTCACACCTGTGTGTCACACCGCTCTAATGCTTGCTATCTGGTTGTATTGTTAGGTTTTGGTGGAGCCTAGGGGAGTCGAACCCCTGACCTCTTGCATGCCATGCAAGCGCTCTCCCAACTGAGCTAAGGCCCCATCATTGTACCATCGGTACGGTGGACGGACGTTTAGGAGACAGCGGCAGCGAGTGCAAGTCCAAAGTTTGAATCGGGCGCGAATTTTCACCCGAGCTGCTCCTCAGGTGAAAAAGGCGACCCTGGGGATCGCCTTTTACTAGGTCAGTTGTCGTCGTCTGATGACATGTCGGTGATGTCGTCCAGAGAAACATCATCATTGTCGTCATCATCATCGTCCAGCAGATCGTCATCCAAATCCACGTCGACGTTGTCATCATCGTCCAGAACCAGATCGTCATCCGCCGTGTTTTCACGTGCTTTGACTGAAGCTGCGTCTTCTGCATCCGCCGAGATCATACGGCTTTTGGATGTTTCAAGCTCCACGATCTCGCCAGTGTAGGGGCTGATGATCGGGTCCTTGTTCAGGTCGTAAAACCGCTTACCGGTTGTCGGGCAAACACGCTTTACGCCCCATTCTTCCTTGGGCATGTCAAATCCCCTTGATATCAGGTGAGTCGTCTAAATGATTCAGCTCACCTGCCACAGGCAGAGGGCACTGTCAAAGTCTTTGCGCAAGAGAGGTCACGATATGGGAGAGCACGCATTGCCAGGGACACCGCCGGTGCCACTGAGATTGCGCAAATCGGCTCGGGCGCGGCGTATCAGCCTGCGGATCTCTCAGTTGGATGGGCGCGTAACGTTGACTTACCCGAATGGCGTGCCGGAATCTGAGGCCTTGAGTTTTGCGCGCACCAAAGAAGGGTGGATCCGGCAGCATCTTCAGGGTCGGCCCGATATTGCCACCGTGCAGTTTGGGCAAGTAATCCCGATCGAAGGGAAAGCGCGCCGAATCGTTCCTGCAACCGGGCGGCGGGTTTTGCTGAATGCAGATGAGGTTGCCGTGCCCACAGGGGCCGAGGCCCGCAGGTTGGGCCGGTTCCTGAAGGAACTGGCGCGGGACCGGTTGACCGGAGCCTGTGATGATTATGCAGCCATGCTGGGGCGTTCGTACACGACACTCAGCCTGCGTGACACGCGGTCGCGTTGGGGGTCGTGCAGCTCGCATGGCGGGTTGATGTTTTCGTGGCGCCTTATTCTGGCGCCTCCTGATGTGTTGCACTATGTCGCGGCGCATGAGGTGGCACATCTTGCCGAGATGAACCACTCGCCTGCCTTCTGGGCGCAGGTCGAAAAGATATTTGGCCCGTATAAGCCGCCCCGCCGCTGGTTGCGCGACAACGGGGCCGAGTTGCATCGCTACAGATTTGATACCGAGCCGAGTTGACGTGGCGCCTTTTTGTGATCACATGAGCATATGTTGACCGCACGCCCTTCCGAAACCCAGACCGCAACACATGACCGGGTGTACCGGGCACTGCGATCCCGGATCATGCATGGTGAGATGGCACCGGGGCAGGCCCTGACCCTGCGGGGCATCGGCAAGGAGTTCGGCGTCTCAATGACCCCGGCGCGAGAGGCGGTGCGCCGCCTGGCCGCAGAAGGGGCATTGTTCCTGTCCACATCGGGCCGGGTATCGACCCCAGAGCTGACGAATGACCGGATTGAGGAACTGGCTGCCTTGCGCGCCTTGCTTGAGGTCGAACTGGCAAGCCGGGCCTTGCCCAGGGCACACATGGCCCTGATCGATAGGTTGCAGAGCATCAACATGACAGTTGCCGAGATGGTGACCAAACGGGATGCGGTTGGCTATATACGTTCGAACCTGGAATTTCACAGAACCCTGTATCTGCGCGCTCAGGCTCCTGCGATGCTGGCCATTGCCGAAACCGTCTGGCTGCAGCTTGGGCCGACGATGCGGGCGCTTTACGGACGCCTCAGACGCGCAGAGCCGCCACATTACCACAAGCTGATCATCGCCGCGCTCAAGGCCGGGGACGAGCCGGGATTGCGGCTGGCAGTGCGCTCGGATGTGACACAAGGGCTGCGTTTGCTGGTCAGCTGAGCGGCTTCCTGCCGACATCGTTAAAGCGCCCTTCCAAGGTGTCACTGTTCTGGCCTGTGCAACCCGGCTGGGTTACTCTTGCGGCAAATCACAAACAAGAGCAGACCCAAACCATGATCACTCGCCGGACCTTTTCCATTTGCCTCGGATCAACGCTTTTGGCCGCCTGCACGGGTGGTGCCGCTCCGTCCGGCACGCCTGCAACCCGGATGCGGGCTGTTCCCAATGCCGGGTGGGATGCCTGGGTTGCCGGTTTCAAGGGCAGGGCAGTGTCGCAGGGAATATCTCGGACAACCGTTGACCGCGCCTTTCAGGGGGCTGGGTATTTGCCCGACGTAATCGAACGCGATCGAAATCAGGTCGAATTCAAGCGCAGCCTCGAAGATTACCTAGCCATCGCGGCGTCGGACGAGCGGATCAGCACCGGCCAGCAGATGCTGCGGCAACATAACGGCACCCTGTCGCGGATCGAGGCGCAATATGGCGTGGACAAGGAAATCGTCGTGGCCGTCTGGGGGCTGGAAAGCCGCTATGGCGCGCGCCGCGGTGATGTGCCTGTTGTATCGGCGTTGTCGACGCTGGCTTATGATGGCCGGCGCGGGCAGTTCTTTGAAAGCCAGCTGATCGCGGCGATGAAGATCCTCCAGAACGGCGATACCACGCCTGCCAACATGACCGGCAGTTGGGCCGGGGCGATGGGGCACACGCAGTTCATTCCGACCTCGTATCTTGCCTATGCCGTGGATTTCACCGGCGACGGGCGGCGCGACATCTGGTCAGATGATCCAAGAGATTCGCTGGCCTCGACGGCGGCTTATCTGGCGCGTGCAGGTTGGGTGCGGGGCCAACCGTGGGGCGGAGAGGCGGGGCGTGTATCCGGTGCTCCGGTAGCCGTGTTGCAGCCGCAAATACCCGGACCCCGCATCGCTGTGTTTCGCAATTTCCAGGTGATCAAACGCTACAACAACTCGGACAGCTACGCGATTGGTGTCGGTCATCTGGCGGACAGGATCGCGGGCGGCGCGCCGTTTCAGGCCTCGTTTGGGCCGGACGCAAGTGGGCTGACGCTGGACGACCGCAAGGAATTGCAGCGCCGCCTGACATCTGCGGGGTATGACACGCAGGGCGCAGATGGCGTGATCGGAAACAACACCACCACAGCCATCAACGCTTATCAAAGCGCCAACGGACTGCCCGTGACAGGTGAGCCTTCGGTTGCGTTGTTGCGCAGGTTGGGTGGCTGACCGTTACGCCGCCAGCCCTTTCGACCCGATATCAAGGAATTTCTGACGGCGGTCTTTTATCAGGGCCGCCCCATCCTTGCCGTCCAGTTCCGCCAACATGGCGGTGATGGCCGCACGCACCGACTCAACCGTTGACGGGCGATCGCGATGTGCGCCACCCTTGGGCTCCGGGATGATCCGGTCACACACACCCAGTTTGTGCAAATCCTGAGCGGTCAAACGCAGCGCCTCGGCCGCTTCACGCATCTTTTCGGCATCTTTCCACAGGATCGATGCACAGCCTTCCGGCGAGATCACCGAATAGACCGAATGCTCCAGCATCGCCACACGGTTAGCGGTCGCAAACGCCACAGCGCCGCCCGAGCCGCCTTCGCCGATGATGACCGAAACCAGCGGCACGCCGATTTTCAGGCACATCTCGGTCGACCGGGCAATCGCCTCGGATTGGCCGCGTTCCTCGGCCCCTTTGCCGGGATAGGCACCGGCGGTGTCGATCAGGGTAATGACAGGCAGGCCAAAACGCCCGGCCATCTCCATCAGACGCACGGCCTTGCGATACCCCTCGGGGCGGGCCATCCCGAAATTGCGTTCGATCCGCGACTTGGTATCGCTGCCCTTTTCGTGGCCGATCACCATTACCGGCTGATCGTTAAAGCGCGCAAGACCACCGATAACGGCCAGATCGTCGGCAAAGTTCCGGTCACCAGCCAGCGGTGTGAACTCGGTGAACAATGCGTCCACGTAATCCTTGCAATGCGGGCGTTCCGGGTGACGCGCCACCTGGCACTTCCGCCACGGTGTCAGGTCGCGATAGAGTTCATCCAGCAGCTTGGAGGCTTTGGCATCCAGCGCGGCGGCTTCTTCGGCCACATCCATTTCTTCGTTGGCACGGGCCAGCGCGCGCAGCTCTTCAGCTTTGCCTTCGATCTCGGCCAGCGGTTTTTCGAAATCCAGATACTGGGTCATGACGCCTCATCTGCGTGAAATTTCCTAGCTATATGCCGCTGGCTGGCCTCAGATGCAACTAGATGACACGGAAGCGGCATCTTTCATGTCAAAAGCCGTTGATCAGATTGAGAGATTCGTTTGCTTGCGAGTACATTCCCGACATGCCCAGCAAAACAATCGCTGAAATCGACCTTTGAGGAAACTCACCCCGGCCAAAGCACGGGATAGAGCGAAACCACAAGCAGCACAGCCATTGTCCAGTTGAATACGACCAATCGGCGAGGGTTCGTCAGCATTCGGGCCATCTGCTGTCCCAAAACGGTCCATGTGCTGACGGACGGTAAATTGACGGCTCCGAAGACAAACGCAACGATGGCAATCGCATACATCGTCCGATCTGGCGTATAGGCCGTGGTGGCGGTCAGGGCCATGGCCCAGGCTTTTGGGTTTACCCATTGAAACGCTGCGGCTTGCAGAAATGTCATGGGCACGCCGGTGGCCTCGGCGCTGTTTGCCGGCGCGGCGTGCGCGATCTTCCAGGCCAGATAGAGCAGATAGATCACCGACAAGACTTTCAACACCGTATAGCTGACGGGATACCGGTCAAAGACCTGCACCAGACCGGCCCCGACAAGCAGCACCATGAAGGTAAAGCCAAGCCCAATGCCCAACATATGCGGGATCGAGCGTCGGAAGCCGAAATTCGCCCCCGAAGCCATCAGCATCAGGTTGTTCGGCCCCGGTGTGATCGAGGTTACGAAGGCAAAGGCGATCAGGGCCATCAGGATGTCATAAGTCATGGAGCGAAGTATTGTCCGCGCTGCGGCAAATGAAATTGCTTTTTTGTGCGTGTTTCCTGTAATCGTGCAATCAATGATGAAAAATGACCGAATAAACCGCCAGATATTGCAAGAGCTATCTCGCGACGGACGGATCAGCAATCTGGATCTGGCCGAGCGTGTGGGCCTTTCCCCTTCTGCTTGTCTGCGCCGCGTGCAAGAGCTTGAAAAGACTGGGGTGATCACGGGATATCGCGCGGTTCTGGACCCGGCGGCGATTGGTATCGGCTTTGTCGCCTACATCGGTGTAGGGCTGGGCGAGCATACGAAGGCCGCGCAGGAGGGGTTTGAACGCGCGCTCCAACAAGCGCCGGAAGTTGTTGAGTGCCACAACATCACGGGAACAATCGAATACTTGCTGCGGGTCGAATGTGCAGACCTGCCGTCTTACAAGACCTTCCATACCGAGGTGTTGGGAACGCTGCCGCATGTCACCTCGATCACATCCTATGTGGTTATGGGTTCGCCCAAGAATTTACGGGCGTGACGTCTTGAATTGTGAAGGCACACTCACTTGCAGGGCGAAAACTCACGGCCTAATGTCGTGGAAATGACGTTGCCAGTGGATATGCACAGCCATAACGGCACGCAAACAGGGAGATTACGATGAAACGCGTTCGAACAGTGGCGGCCGCAGTTGCCTTGTCAGTGGTTGCCGGGGCCGCCTTGTCTGCCCCGCTGAAACTGCAACCTGCCAACCCGCAGCCTTCTCCGAAGGCGGGGCTGAATGTGAAATACATTGGCACGGGCAATCAACACAAGAAGATCCGCGATCTGAGTCAGGCAAAAAGCATGCTGTCCAAAGCACAGCCTGGGCAACCGCTGCGGGGTTTGGATTACAGGGACACCAGTCAGGGTGACGATGTCATGACATTCGACGGAGCTTACAATGTTGCCGCCGAGATTACGGGATATATGCGGTTCGACTCGCCTGGGGTTTACGAGTTGGAAACCTGGTCGAATGACGGGATAGAAGCATTCGTCGGAGGTCAGAATATCGGCTATGTCACGGGTATTCAGGGCTGCGAGGCCAACCAGCGGACCGAAGTCGAAGTGCCCAAGGCCGGGTGGTACCCGCTCAAGATCATCTATTTCCAGAAGCTTGGAACATCCTGCCTGATGATGAAGTCGGGTAAAAAAGGCGAAAGGTTCACCTGGACGCCGAATGCTGTCTTTGGGCGGTGACGCCAGAAAACACCTGAAAAAGGCGCCGGGTCAGGCGCCTTTATTTGTTTCTCAGCCGTTGGCCGCGATCAGTTCGGCCTGTGCCACGATCACCTCGGCCTGCTTGATCGACGCGATGTCGACCAGACGTCCTTTGTAAACTGTCGCACCTTCGCCATTGGCTTTGGCCTGTTCCATCGCGGCGAGAATTTCTCGGGCCTCTGACACGGCTTCTTCTGATGGGGTGAACACCTGATTGGCCAGCGCGATCTGCTTGGGGTGGATCGCCCATTTACCGACCATGCCCAGCGTGGCCGAGCGTTTGGCCTGCGCAATGTATCCCTCGTCATCGCTGAAATCACCGAAGGGCCCGTCGACTGGCAGCACGCCATGGGTGCGGCACGCGGCAACGATGGCGGCCTGTGCCCAATGCCATGGGTCGGACCAGTGTTTCGCACCCTCGTGCAGCATGTAATAATTTTCCTGCGTGCCGCCGATGCCGGTTGTCTGCATCCCCATTGAGGCAGCAAAATCCGCAGCTCCCAGGCTCATAGCCTGCAAACGGGGCGAGGAGGTCGCGATTTCTTCGGCATGGGCGATGCCAGCTGCGGATTCGATGATAACCTCGAAGCTGATCGGTTTGGCACGACCTTTGGCGCGTTCAATGGCAGTGACCAGTGCGTCCACCGCATAGACATCCGCCGCGCAGCCGACTTTGGGGATCATGATCTGATCCAGACGGTCGCCCGCCTGTTCCAGTACATCGACAACGTCGCGATACCAGTACGGGGTGTCCAATCCGTTGATGCGAACGGACATGTATTTGTTGCCCCAATCCACGGTGTTCAGTGCTTCGATGACATTGGCGCGGGCCGCATCCTTGTCCGAAGGTGCAACCGAGTCTTCAAGATCGAGGTTGATCACATCTGCGGCGGATGCTGCCATCTTCGGGAACAGTTTGGTGTTCGATCCCGGGCCAAACAGCTGACAGCGATTGGGGCGCGCCGGTGCGGCAGGTTGGATGCGAAAGCTCATCTGGACCTCGTCTGAGTAATGAAATTACGATTTTTCTGCTCAATGAGGTATTAAATTGCGTGGTGCGGCGCAAGAGCGATTGTGCATCTGCGGCAATGCGGTTGCAGAATGCGGCTTCAAAACTGCCCAACTGGGGCGATTAAAGTTTAATCATTTTGAAAACTTCGAAGATTTTTGCGCACATTGCGAATATTGCACAAGAAACTCGCGCATAGCTCGTGGTTGACGGGCCAAAACGCGAAGCGCTCGTTTTGCCGCTTCTCTAGCCTGCCCCGGAATCAAAGGAGTGACCGCAATGATCGAGACACCGTACCTGCTGTTCCTGGGCGATGCGCCCGACCAATTAGCGGCCAAAGTGGCTGTTGGGATCAAGGACTGGCGTCCGGAAAACGCCGTGGGCCAGTATCGAATGGATGGCTGCAAGGCCGATCTGGGCCTGACTGACATGACCCTGACCGAAGCGAAAGAAGCCGGAGCCAAGACGCTGGTGATCGGCGTGGCAAACCGCGGCGGTGTGATCAGCCAGGACTGGAAAAAGGTTCTGGTTATGGCGCTTGAGGAAGGGTTCGACCTGGCCTCGGGGTTGCATAATCTGCTGCGGGATGAGCCCGACCTGGTAGCGGTTGCCGAAGCAACAGGACGAAAACTGCACGATGTACGGGTGCCCGAGATCGATTATCCGATCGCAAACGGGATCAAACGCAAGGGCAAGCGGTGTCTGGCCGTCGGAACAGACTGTTCGGTTGGCAAGATGTACACCGCGCTGGCGATGGACGCCGAGATGCGTGAGCGCGGGATGAAATCGACCTTCCGCGCGACCGGCCAGACCGGCATCCTGATCACCGGTGACGGTGTGCCGCTGGACGCAGTCATTGCCGATTTCATGGCTGGTTCGGTCGAATGGCTGACACCGGACAATGACGAGGATCACTGGGATTTGATCGAAGGGCAGGGATCATTGTTCCACGTATCCTATTCCGGCGTGACCATGGCACTGATCCATGGCGGCCAGCCGGACGCCCTGATCCTGAGCCATGAACCGACCCGTGCGCATATGCGCGGCTTGCCAACCTATCAACTGCCGACATTGGAAGCCCTGCGCGACACCGCGCTGGCGCTGGCCAAAGTGGCAAACCCGGATTGTCAGGTTGTTGGCGTTTCGGTCAACACGCAGCACATGTCTGAGGCTGACGCGACCGCCTACCTGGCCAAGATCGAAGCGGATATGGGCCTGCCTGCGACCGACCCGTTCCGCTTTGGTTCGGGCAAGCTAGTGGACGCGCTGGCCGCAATGTGATCTGAACAATGCGCCGGTGGCGGGGCTGTTTCGCCTCCGGCGTGAGTATTTGGGAAAAGATGAAGGAACGGGTGCGTGCAGATTGAGGTTTCTCGCGATGTGTTCCGGCTGGCGCAGGTCTTCACAATCTCGCGCGGGTCGCGGACCGAAGCAAAGGTGCTGACAGTTCGGGTGTCGGACGGAACTCATCAGGGCTGGGGTGAATGCGTTCCTTATGCGCGTTATGACGAAACGCTGGAGTCCGTTGAGGCCGAGATTGCCGGTCTGCCCGCGGATGTCACCCGCCGGTCGCTGATGGATCTGCTGCCAGCAGGTGCCGCGCGGAACGCCGTGGATTGCGCCTTGTGGGATCTGGAGTGCAAACGAACCGGCAAACGCGCCTGGGACCTGGCAGGTCTGCCCAAGCCCGGCCCCGAGATCACCGCCTATACATTGTCGTTGGACACCCCCGAGGCAATGCAGGCGCAGGCCGCCGGGAACGCGCATCGCCCGCTTCTGAAGATCAAGCTGGGCACGCCCGATGATATGCCCCGGCTTGAGGCAGTGCGAGCAGGGGCTCCGAACTCCAAGATCATTGTGGATGCGAACGAAGGCTGGTCGGCCGAGGTTTACGCCGACCTCGCGCCGCATCTGGTGCGGCTGGGCGTGGCGTTGGTGGAACAGCCCTTGCCCGCAGGAGATGACGACGCATTGATCGGGATGAAGCGCCCGGTGCCAGTCTGTGCTGACGAGTCCTGCCATGACCGCGCCAGCCTGCCGAAGTTGAAGGGCAAATATGATGTCATCAACATCAAGCTCGACAAGACCGGGGGCCTGACCGAGGCGCTGGAGTTGCGCAAAGCGGCGATTGCCGAAGGCTATGACATTATGGTGGGATGTATGGTCGGCAGCTCGCTTGCCATGGCACCTGCGACATTGCTGGCGCAGGGTGCAATGGTAACGGACCTTGACGGCCCGCTTCTGTTGGCCGAAGACCGCGACACCCCGCTGGATTTTGACGACGCCGGAGTGCACCCGCCTGCGGCCGCACTTTGGGGTTGAGGAGACGAACATGACCCGCACCGTTTACGTAAATGGCGAATATCTGTCGGAGACCGAGGCCAAGGTTTCCATTTTTGACCGTGGCTTCCTGTTTGCGGACGCGGTCTACGAAGTCACCAGTGTGCTGGACGGCAAGCTGATCGACTTCGAAGGTCACTCAGTCCGTCTGAAGCGCTCGCTGGACGAGCTGGAGATGGCCGAGCCCTGCACCAAGGATGAACTGTTGGAAATCCACCGTAAGCTGATTGAGCTGAACGGTATCGAGGAAGGTTTGGTCTATCTGCAGGTTTCGCGCGGCAGCGATGGCGACCGGGATTTCGTGTTTCCGTCGGCAGATACCCAGCCCAGCCTCGTTCTGTTCACGCAGAACAAGCCGGGGCTGGCTGACAGTCCGGCGGCAAGGAAAGGCGCCAAGATCATCTCGATCGAAGACATCCGCTGGGGCCGCCGCGACATCAAAACGGTGCAATTGCTCTACCCGTCGATGGGCAAGATGATGGCCAAGAAGGCAGGTTGCGACGACGCATGGCTGGTCGAGGACGGCTATGTGACCGAGGGCACCAGCAACAACGCCTATTTCGTCAAAAACGGCAAGATTGTCACCCGCCCGCTGTCCAACGATATCCTGCACGGCATCACCCGAAAGGCCGTGCTGCGCATGGCGGCTGAGGCGCAGATGGAAATCGAAGAGCGCCTGTTCACCATCGACGAAGCCAAAGAGGCGGACGAAGCATTCACCACCTCGGCCAGTGCCTTTGTAATGCCGGTGGTTGAAATCGACGGAGTTGCGCTGGGTGACGGTACGCCGGGGCCGATTGCAAAACGCTTGCGCGAGATTTATCTGGACGAAAGCCGCAAGGCGGCGATCTAAAGAAAAAGGCCCGCCAATCTGGCGGGCCTATTTCGTATTGGGCCTAGCCCTTTTTCGTTACATTCTCTTCAAACGCGACCTTGAAGGCGGCCTGTTTTTCAGCGCTGGCCTCGGTTTGATAATTGGCTTTCCATTCATCCATGGTCATGCCGTAGAAAAGTTCTCGGGCCTCGTCCTTGCTCATCTCGATCCCCTTTTCATTGGCCGCTTCCTGATACCAGCGTGACAGGCAGTTGCGGCAGAACCCGGCCAGATTCATCATGTCGATGTTCTGCACATCGGTGCGGTCTTCCATCAGGTGCTTTTGCAGCCGACGAAAGGCGGCAGCCTGAAGTTCGATTTCGGTTTGCTTGTCCATCATGTGGCTCCGGAAGGAAGTGTGTATTGCGTCTGACCTAACAATCCTGCCGTGTCGTTACAACAACGGCGCTTGTGGTCAGCGGTATCTACATCAGTTTCAAGGCCAGCCAGGGCACGATGCAAAAGATCAGTGTCAGGATCTTGTAGTTGGCAAGGTATCTGAAATAGGCACGTTTCACGTCGGCGCGATCCATCTGAAACATCCTGCCGTGAATGTCAGCGATCCAGTCCTGCAAAAGCAGTATCATGACAGTGGTGAACAGCAAAACCGCGATATTAAGCGTGGCCATCCAACCGAAAAACGTTGTCAGAAACTCATGTGTCATGACGATCCCCTTTCCCGCATTATATGGGGATCAGAGGCATTGCTCACAATGGCGTGAGGGGTGGAACGTCCCTGCAAACCTTGCGGTCAAAGGTCGCTAGTGTCCAACGCTTCTTGCAGGATTATCGCCAGCCGCTCGGCCCAATGCCGTTGCCCGTCATGGTCGGCGATCAGGTCGTTGCGTAGCTCGATCAATGCATTGGGACGGCCAAAAGCGGTGCAGTGCTTGTCAATCGCATCACCCGACAAAACGCCGGTATAGGGTTCATTGACACCAACGCACAGGTCATCTTCCTGTTGCAGCCGTTCGATCAAAGGACGCGAGAACCGCTCGTCCGGCGTGTGCAGCACACCAATGTGCCACGGACGCGGATCACGTCCGCGCAGCTGACGCGTGAAGGAATGCATCGAAACAATTACCGCATGTGGCAGTGCTGCCATCTCGGACAACGCTGTGTGGTAGGGGCGATAACACATGTTCAGGCGGTGTTCGCGCTCGGCGGCATCGGCATGGCGGTTGCCGGGAATGATCGACCCGTCATACAGTTTCATCAACAACGTGGGGTCATCTTCCCCTCGGTTCGGGTCAATTACGAGGCGCGAGAAATTGGCGGCGATCACCGGCGCGTTCAGAATCTCGCCCAGATGTTTTGATACCTCATACGCACCGACATCATAGGCGATATGGCGCTCCATATCCTCGCG
The DNA here is from genome assembly GCF_059612445.1 of Ruegeria sp. TASC047. NCBI lineage: Bacteria > Pseudomonadati > Pseudomonadota > Alphaproteobacteria > Rhodobacterales > Roseobacteraceae > Ruegeria > Ruegeria sp. TASC047. Next base: position 76,393 of record NZ_JBXWQP010000027.1, on the reverse strand, counting down.
CGGCAGGCCAAGGTCTCCGTCATTGACCTCGGGTGGGACGGTGTTGGTTGCGTGGTCGCATGTGACCAGCCATCGGGACGGGCGATCCGCGCCGTGAACAAAAAACGGTGTGTAAGTCATAAGCCTGTCATCTAGTTTGTCGCAGGTGTAGGGCAGTTGCTTTAAAAAGGGAATTGCGCAATAAGCGCCACAGCAGTGTTTGCGGTAACATTTTGCAAAAGCTGATCTGCGCAACCTGAACCGGCATGAGGAGGTCAAGACCAATGCGACGCCTGAGGAATGTAAAAATCGTGGCGACGCTGGGACCGGCGTCCAGTGACTATGACACCATTCGCGCCCTGCACGAGGCCGGGGCGGATGTGTTCCGTCTGAACATGAGCCACGGCAGCCATGACGAGATACGTGAACGCCACAGGATAATTCGGCAGGTTGAAAAGGATCTGGACAGCCCGATTGCCATTCTGGCTGACCTTCAGGGTCCCAAGCTGCGGGTTGGTGTTTTTGCAAATGATGCGGAGGATCTGGAAGAAGGCGCGGCGTTCCGTCTGGACCTTGATCCAGCTCCCGGCGACACCACCCGCGTGTGCCTGCCGCACCCCGAGATTTTCGCGGCCCTTGAACCGGGCGCGCGCCTTCTGGTCAATGACGGCAAGATCCGTCTGATCGTTCAAGATTGTGGTCAGGACTTTGCCAATTGCACAGTTGAGGTCGGCGGTACGATCTCGAACCGCAAGGGTGTGAACGTCCCGGATGTGGTACTGCCGCTGGCGGCCTTGTCGGAGAAGGACCGTGGTGATCTTGAGTTTGTCTGCCAGTTGGGCGTTGACTGGCTGGCGCTGAGTTTCGTGCAACGCGCCAAGGATGTGTTCGAGGCCAGGGCGCTGGCTGATGGACGCGCTGCGATCCTGTCGAAGATCGAAAAGCCGGCGGCGGTCGAGGCGTTCGACGACATCCTAGATGCGTCGGACGGGATCATGGTGGCGCGGGGGGATCTGGGGGTGGAGCTGCCGGTATCTGCGGTGCCGCCCATTCAGAAGCGGCTGGTCCGCAAGTGTCGTAGTGCCGCCAAGCCGGTCATTGTCGCCACCCAGATGCTGGAAAGCATGATCGAAAGCCCGATGCCCACCCGCGCCGAAGTGTCGGATGTGGCCACCGCGATCTATGAGGGCACGGACGCCATTATGCTCAGCGCGGAATCGGCGGCAGGTGCTTATCCGGTTGAGGCTGTGCAGACCATGAATAAGGTCGCCATCGAGGTCGAGGCCGACCCGACCTATTCCCAGATTATCGCCGCGTCCCGCACGGCAAAAGGAAGCACTGTGGCCGATGCCATCGTCGCGGCTGCCCGCGAGATTGCTGAAAAGACCGATATCAAGGCCATCTGCTGCTTTACGCAAAGCGGAACCACCGCCTCATTGACAGCCCGTGAACGTCCCGGTGTTCCGATCATTGCGATGACATCGCTGATGGGAACTGCGCGCAGGCTTTGCCTGAGCTGGGGCTGCAATTGCGTCATGACGCCCGAACTCCAGCGGTTCAAAAGCGCCGTGGTCAACGCGGCCCGCGCGGCGCGGGCAGGGGGGTTTGCAACCGAAACCGATCAGATCGTGGTTACGGCCGGTGTCCCCTTCAACGTACCGGGCACGACTAACATTCTGCGCGTGGCCCCGTGTGATGAACGGCTGATCTACAGCACGGATCCGGAATAACCGAACCCCGACACTCGGGCCCGAGTGTCGTGTCAGCCAACCGGCTCTTTTACAATCTCCATAACTGTAAAAGAGCTGGTCTGGTGTATGCCCGGCAGCTTGTTGATCTTCTCGCCCAGCACCAGCCGGAAATGCGCAATATCGCGCGTTCGAACGGTCAGAAGATAATCAAACGAGCCCGCCACCATCAGGCAGCTTTCGATTTCCTGAACACTCCGAACGGCTTCATTGAATTTCACAAGGGATTGTTCCGCAGTTGCGACCAAGGATACCTGCACCACGGTCAGCAGTGCCAGCCCCATTCTTTCTTTGTCGACAACGGCTCTGTACCCTTTGATATAGCCATTCTTCTCAAGTCGTTTTACACGCTCGGAACAGGGCGTATTGGTCAGGTTCACGCGCGCCGCCAACTCAACTATCGAGAGCCTGCCATTGGCCTCCAGCTCGTGCAGGATGCGTTGATCGATATTGTCTAAATCTCTGCTAATCAGTAAAATTCCCTGTATTTTTGGCGTAATACGACAAATTACACTGAAATTGGCCCAAAAAAATCTCCAATCCCTAGTGAATATTCCTAATACTTACCAAAGGGCGGTCTTGTTGAAAAGTTCCAAGTTCCGGCCGCCTTGCCGGGGGCGTGGGCCCCGGCCTTAACAACAAAAACGGAGGAACGAAATGACAACAAAGATTGTCATAGGACTCGACGGGACTGAAACCGGCGAGCGTGCGATTGCATTTGCCAAGGATTTGGCAAAGCTGATCGGAACGTGCGATTTGCTGGTCGCTTATGTGATCGAATGGTCACCTTACACATTCCAGACACCTGAAGAAAACGCCCAGCGCCACAAGCGCCGCGAAGAAGAGGTTGATCTGGCAATGTCGCGTGTCGTGATACCTGCTGTAGAGGCCCTCAGGACTGCAGGATTCGAGGCGCAGGGCATTGTGCGCCATGGCGATGTGGCGGAAACGCTGAACGCCATCACGGTCGAAAACGGAGGTTCGCAAATCGTCGTGGGCCGGGCGTCGGCGGACGGGATCAAGAAACGTCTGTTCGGAAGCTCGACGCAATATCTGGTAATGCATGCCGACGTTCCGGTTACGGTCGTGAACTGAGGGGAGGGCTAAAATGAGAACGCTAAAAACACTTGGCGCCGTAACGGCCGCCACCATTGCCGCCAGCCCTGCCCTTGCACAAGAGGCGCCGGGACTGGATGAAAAAATCAATCAGGCCTTTGCAAACCTGACCGGACCGTTTGTCAGCTTCATCTTTGCACCGCTGCCCGGAACCAGCTTTCCGTGGATCGTCATGTGGCTGGTGATTGCTGCATCGGTTTTCACACTGTATTTCGCGCTTGTGCAGTTGCGGTTCTTTGGTCACGCGATCAGCCTTGTCAAAGGTGACTATTCCGATCCCAACGACGCGGGCGAGGTCAGCCACTTTCAGGCTTTGGCCACGGCGTTGTCCGGCACGGTGGGCCTGGGGAATATCGCGGGTGTGGCCGTTGCCATTGGCATCGGTGGGCCGGGTGCAACCTTCTGGATGATCCTTGCGGGCCTTCTGGGCATGGCATCAAAGTTCACCGAATGTACGCTGGGCGTGAAATACCGCAACGAATACGAAGACGGCACTGTTTCTGGTGGCCCGATGTATTACATGTCCAAGGGCTTTGACGAGTTGGGCCTGCCCGGTGGCAAGATCCTGGCGGTGCTGTTCTCGATCTTCTGTATTCTGGGCGCATTGGGCGGCGGGAACATGTTCCAGGCTAACCAGGCGCATCAGCAGATCGCGGGTATCGTTGGCGACTATCCAGGCTGGATTACCGGTATTGTTTTTGCTGCGGTCGTGTTCATGGTCATTGTTGGCGGTCTGAAATCCATTGCACGGGTGACCGAAAAGGTCGTGCCGTTCATGGGTGTGCTGTATGTTGCCACTGCACTGGTCATCATCGCGATGAATGCGGACATGATCGGCTGGGCCTTTGGTCAAATCTTTGCCGGTGCCTTCACGGGGCTGGGCGTTGCAGGGGGCATGGTCGGCGCGCTGATCCAGGGCTTCAAGCGCGCGGCATTCTCGAACGAGGCGGGCGTGGGTTCGGCGGCGATTGCGCACTCGGCGGTTCGGACCAAGGAACCGATCACCGAGGGTTTTGTATCGCTGCTTGAACCGTTCATCGATACCGTCGTGATCTGTACCATGACGGCACTGGTGATCATCATCACGCAACAGCTGATCATCGATCCCGAAACCGGAAACTACATGCTGAACGAGGCGGGTTCCGCCATCGCAACAGTGGATGGCAATTCCGGCGTCAGCCTGACCTCTGCCGCGTTTGGCAGCGCGTTCAGCTGGTTCCCGTACATCCTTGCGATCGCGGTGATCCTGTTTGCCTTCTCGACTATGATCAGCTGGTCCTATTATGGCCTCAAGGCCTGGACCTACCTGTTCGGAGAAGGACACACAAAAGAGCTGATCTTCAAGGTCATCTTCTGCGTCTTCGTGGTGATCGGCGCTGCGGCCAACCTCGGCCCGGTTATCGACTTCTCGGATGCGGCGATCTTTGCGATGGCGGTTGTGAACGTCTTTGCCCTCTACTTCCTGATGAAAGTGGTGCGGCAGGAACTGGCGTCCTACTCCGCAAGGCTGAAAAGCGGTGAAATCCGCAAATTCGAACACTAAATCTAATCACCGGGGCGGCCTGTGTCGCCCCGATGCCTGACCAGCCTGCAAAAAGCGTAGATTCTGGTCCAAACCCCCTTGCCAGTATGACCGAACTTGCGTAAACGGCGCTTCTGATCGCGTGACCGGCCGAGATGGCATGCCGAGTCGCGTCTGAAACCGAACCCGAAAAAGGAGACGGAAATGCCTAAGATGAAGACCAAATCAAGCGCCAAGAAGCGCTTCAAGGTGACTGCGACCGGTAAGGTCCTTGCTGGCCAGGCCGGCAAACGGCACGGCATGATCAAGCGGACCAAAAAATTCATCCGCGATGCCCGTGGCAACACCACCCTGTCCGCCCCCGACGCAAAGATCGTCAAGGGCTACATGCCCTACGACCGCTAAGAGGAGATGTAAGAGATGTCCCGCGTTAAAGGTGGAACCGTAACTCACGCCCGTCACAAGAAGATCATCAAGGCCGCAAAAGGCTATTATGGTCGTCGCAAGAGCAACTTCAAAGTCGCAACTCAGGCCGTCGACAAGGCCAACCAGTACGCGACCCGCGACCGCAAGAACCGCAAGCGCAACTTCCGCGCGCTGTGGATCCAGCGGATCAACGCTGCTGTGCGCAGCCATGACGAAGCTCTGACATATTCCCGCTTCATCAACGGTCTGAACCTGGCCGGTATCGAAGTGGACCGCAAAGTTCTGGCCGACCTGGCCGTGCACGAACCGGAAGCGTTCGGCGCGATCGTCGCCAAAGCTCAGGCTGCTCTGGCTGCCTGAACCTCTGAAAAGAGACAGTGAAAGAAAGGCCGTCCCATTGGGGCGGTCTTTTTTGTTGCAACATGCGGCGCATTCCAAGCGCCTCTTGGATCAGGACATCCACCCCTTCTGCATTGGGATGACGCCCACCAGTTTCAGGCATGGCCGGTTTGATCTAGATCATGTAACAGCCCTCGGATCATATTATATATGATTTTATGAATATAAGTGAGAAGGGTGAAATCATGACACTAAACTGGAAAGTTGGAGGTGTTCTGCTAGGGCTCGTGTTCTTCGGGGCAGTTCTTCTGGTGAAGCCGATCGGTGTTTCGACCCAATTCGTCATCCTTGACGGAATTATCGCGGACACCGTCAATTCAGAATTCGTAACACAGACGGATGACGGTTACAGTTCAACCAACGCATACATGGCGAAATCCAATGGTAAATACGCCAAATACGTATCCAATCCGTTGAATTACGGCTTTGTCTTCGTTTTGGCTATGGCCGCGGGGGCGTTCTTGTCGGTCAAGGCGCGCGGTGGCCTGGAACGCGGCGAGGGCAAGCTGCCCATGATCTGGCGCGAAAACTATGGCGATACGCCCTGGGCCCGAAACCTGGTCGCGCTATTGGGCGGCTTTGTCGTCCTCTATGGCGCCAGGTTGGCAGGAGGGTGCACATCCGGTCACATGATGTCCGGTATGATGCAGACAGCCCTGTCAGGTTACATCTTTGCAGCCGGGGCATTTGCGGCGGCAATTCCCACGGCAATGCTGATCTACCGGAAAGGATAAGGCGATGGAAATCATTCTTGCGATCATCATTGGTGCCGCTTTCGGAGCCGTACTTGACCGGATTGGCGCGGCGAATCCAAATTGGATTGTGGGCATGTTGACACTGCGTCGACTCCACCTGATGAAAACGATCCTCCTGGCAATCGGAACCGGTTCGATCCTCATGTTCGGCGGGCAGATGCTGGGGTTTGTGGATGTCGGCCATATGTCGGTGAAATCGGCCTATGTCGGTGTCTTCATTGGCGGATTGTTACTGGGTGCGGGCTGGGCTGCATCGGGCTACTGTCCGGGAACAGGGGTCTGCGCCGCTGCGTCCGGTCGCCGGGACGCCTTGTTCTTCATCGTCGGCGGTTTGTTAGGGGCAGCGGCCTATATGGTGACATATCCGGCCTGGAAGGCCACGGGCCTGCTCGATGAAATTGCTGGCGGCAAAGTCACCTTGGGAACAGTTCCGGGATCCGCTTACGAAGGTGTTTTGTCACTGTCCGGCGATATCCTCGGTATCGCACTGGGTGCCGTCTTTGTTCTGGTTGCATTAGTTCTTCCGGACAGCCTGATCGCAACTGGCGAAAAGGTTGGTGTCGCGGCTGAATAATCACGGCTGAGCGTACACATTCACGACCGGCATCCCGACAAAAAAAACCGGCGCAACACGCGCCGGTTTCTTTTTTAGCCAATATCGGTGATCTTACCCGAACACACGCCCCAGTGCGCCGTCAACCGCGTCGGTGATCTGGTCAATGTCGTCGGCCGTAGCGATCAGCGCAGGCGAGAAGCACAGCGTGTTGTTGCGACCGGGGATCGAGCGGTTGGTCACGCCGATGATCACGCCCTGCGCCATACAGTCGGCGGTAACGGCCTGCGCCAGCTTCTCGTCCACCGGCTCTTTGGTGCCACGATCCACAACCAGTTCGGCCCCCAGGAACAGGCCCTTGCCGCGCACATCGCCGATGACCTTGTGCTTGTCCATCAGCGCCAGAAGGTTGTTCGTCATGCGCGCGCCCATATCCGTGCAGTTCTGCAACAGGTTTTCATCCTGAATGATGCGCATGTTCTCGATGGCCGCTGCCGGACCAGCGGTGCACCCCCCAAAGGTCGAGATATCGCGGAAATAGTTCATCGGGTCCGCGGCATCGTCTTTGAACAAGTCAAAGACTTCTTCGGTGGTGACCATGCAGGCAATCGCGGCATAACCCGATGCAACGCCCTTGGCCATGGTCACGAAATCGGGTTTGATACCGTATTGCTGGTACCCGAACCACGTGCCGGTGCGGCCCACGCCACAGACAACCTCGTCGATATGCAGCAGCACATCGTATTTCTTGCAGATCTCCTGCACACGCTGCCAGTATCCTTCAGGCGCTTCGATTACACCACCACCCGCTGTTACAGGCTCAAGGCATAGCGCACCTACGGTATCGGGGCCTTCGCGCAGGATGACGGCTTCAATCTGATCTGCGGCCCATTCACCGAAATTCTCTTCGGGTGCGCCATCCAGCTCGTGCTTGCGATATTCCATGCAATGCGGCACGCGCACGAAATCAGGTGCAAAGGGGCCGTATTGCGCCGTGCGCTCGTCCTGACCGCCTGCCGACATGGTCGCCAGCGTCGAGCCGTGATAGTCCCGATCGCGGTACAGGATCTTGGTTTTTTTGCCGCCGTATTTTTTGTGCGCGATCTGGCGCACCATCTTGAACGCCTTCTCGTTCGCCTCGGATCCCGAGTTGGTGTAATAGACCCGGCTCATGCCCGGCATCTTGTCGATCAGTTGCTCGGCAAACAGAGCACCCGGGATCGAACCGGCCGAATTGGCGAAATAGCACAGCTTCATCAGTTGGTCGTAAACCGACTTGCAGATCGATTCGCGGCCATAGCCGACGTTGACGGTCCAGACGCCGCCGGAAACCGCATCCAGGTGCTCTTTGCCTTTCTGGTCCCAGACACGCATGCCCTTGCCCTCGACAATGATGCGTGGGTCATTGGTTTCAAAGGGTTTATGCTGGATCAGATGGTGCCAGATATGGGCGCGGTCGGCCTCGACCACGCGGGAAAGATCGTTTTCGTTGAACGTGCCGTCCATGACATGTCCTTTCAGTGAGGAAGCGGTGCACGGGATATGGAAATGCCTCATCCCGGCATGTGTTTAAGATGCTTCAGATCACCGCGAAAGCCCGGATGTAGATAGGGCCAGATCGTATCATCCCGTATCGCCAGTCAGTTTTGCCGCCGTATTTCTACGGGTTTGTCAGAACGCGAACTTTGTGCTCAATTCGCCCAAACTGCGTTTCGGGAGGACAGCGGATGGCAGCGACACATATCTACGAGCGTCATTTGGACAAATGCCGGGCAAATTACACACCCCTGTCGCCCCTTACGTTCATTGAACGGACGGCGCAGGTCTACCCGGATTATCCATCCGTGGTTTATGGGGATCGCCGGTATTCCTGGGCTGAAACCTATGCCCGTTGCCGGCGTCTGGCGAGTGCGTTGACAGCGCGTGGGATTGGACGGGGCGATACCGTTTCGATAATCGCGGCCAACATCCCGGAAATGTACGAGGCGCATTTTGGCGTGCCCATGACGGGCGCTGTTCTGAACGCAATCAACACGCGGCTGGATGCGCCGATTGTCGCATTCATCCTGAACCATGCCGAAGCCAAGGCGCTGCTGGTCGACCCCGAGTTTTCGGATGTGGTGAAAGATGCGCTGCAACAAGTCGATCATGACATTCTGGTCATCGATATCGAAGACCCCACCTTCGACGGCGGTGAAAAGCTGGGCCGCCTGACCTATGATGCCCTGCTGGCCGAAGGCGACCCAGCGTTTGACTGGTCACTGCCAGCGGACGAATGGGACGCGATCACATTGAATTATACCTCGGGCACCACGGGCAACCCCAAGGGCGTGGTTTACCACCATCGCGGCGCGACTCTGAACGCACAGTCGGATTTGCTGGACTGGGATATGCCCAAGCATTCGGTCTATCTGTGGACCCTGCCGATGTTCCACTGCAACGGCTGGTGCTTCCCGTGGGCCATGGCAGCCAATGCAGGTGTTTCCGTTTGCTTGCGTGCGGTGCGGGCCGAACCGATCTATGCTGCTTTCCGGGACGAGAAAGTGACCCATTTCTGCGGTGCGCCGATCGTTCTGAACATGCTGGCCCACGCTCCGGATGAGTTGAAGGACTTTGACCACCAGATCAAGGTGATGACGGCAGGTGCCCCGCCGCCTGCGGCCGTGATCGAAGCGATGGAGGCGATGGGTGTCGAGGTCACGCATGTCTATGGCCTGACCGAAACCTATGGGCCTTCGGTTGTCTGCGCATGGAAAGAAGAATGGAACAGCAAAGGGCCTGAAGACCGCGCGGCCCTCAAGGTGCGGCAAGGGGTGCGCTATACCGCGTTGTCCGGACTGATGGTGGCCGACCCGGAAACGCTGGAACCGGTTCCGGCTGATGGCGAAACCATGGGTGAGATATTCATGCAGGGCAACGTGGTGATGAAAGGATACCTCAAGAATCCCGACGCTACCGACAAGGCCTTTCACGGTGGCTGGTTCGCGTCCGGTGATCTGGGTGTCATGCACCCCGATGGCTATATCGCGCTCAAGGACCGTTCAAAGGACATCATCATCTCGGGCGGCGAAAATATCTCATCTGTCGAGGTCGAAGGTATCCTCTACAAGCATCCGGCGGTGATGGAGGCTGCAGTGGTGGCCCGTCCCGATGAGAAATGGGGCGAAACGCCCTGCGCCTTTGTCGAGTTGAAACCCGGCGCAGCCGCAACCGAGGCAGAGCTTATCGCCTTCTGTCGCGACCGGATGGCCCATTTCAAGGCACCCAAAACGGTGGTGTTCGGCACCCTGCCCAAGACATCAACCGGCAAGGTGCAGAAATTCGTTCTGCGGGATCAGGCACGGGCGCTGGGTTAAAGGTTGTCGAATATCGACAGGTCCAACGCCAGCATCTCACCCATCCAGATCGCGCGGTCGCGGTGATCCTCCAGATGTTCACCGGTTTCCGGGTGCGTGAAGACCGTCAGACCCTGCCGGTTCAGCATCAGCCATGGGATGACCTGATCGAACGCCCCAGCGGCAAAGCCCAGCTGGCAGCTCCAGCGCGGATGGGGGCCGACGTTTCGGGCGTGCATCCGGCCCATTTGAACAGGGAACAGGCGGGCCGCCTCTTCACAGACCTGCTGCGCGGTGTTCTGCGTGTCGGCATCGAAATAGATATGGGCGTGATAACCGGTGATCTCGGGCATAGAAACCTCATCTGCTTTGTTGGCTCAAAGCTAAGGCTCAAAACGACAAAAACCTAGCTGCACATGCAAACAGGGTCTGTGCAGGTTTAGTGCGGCGCATGTGCGTCGGGATGCGCCGTGACAAAGGCGGGGTGATCGGCGCAGGCCTCTTCAACCCGCAGCAGGCGGGGCATATCCGACAGATCAACCTGCCACCGGCGTGCGTTATAAATCTGCGGGATCAGGCAGAGGTCGGCGAGACCGGGCTTTGACCCAACACAATAGGGGGTCTGTTCGAAATCCCCCAACATGGTTTCGAACGCCTGCAACCCGGGTTTGATGAAATGCAGCATCCAGTCGCCGGGCATGTCGGGGGCGTTATGGCTCAGGGTGGTGGCATAGCGCGCAACGGAAAGGTTGCAGACCGGATGGATGTCGACCGCAATCGCATAAGCCAGCGCCTGAACACGCGCGCGTTCCGCCGGATCATCAGGCAGAAGGTTCAACTGCCGGGTCCGGTCCAGATAGTCGAGGATGGCAAGCGATTGCGTCAGCCGTAGCCCGTCAATATCCAGAACCGGCACAAAGCCCTGTGGGTTTCGCGCGATATGTTCATCGCCCTTTTGTGCGCCGCCCACCAGATCGACAACAACCGGGCGATACGCGATCCCGGCCAGATTCAGGGCGATCCGCACCCGGTAACTGGCCGAGGATCGCCAATAGTCATAAAGGACGACCTCGCTCACGCCCGGGCCTGTCAACTGTCAGTCAAGGCGGCAGCGCGAAGGGCGTCCGTCAGCACCGTACTGTCACCGATGTGATTGGCCAACACCAGTACCAGCCGCGCATTCAGCGCGTCGCTGTCTGCTTTTTCCAGGCCTTCATGCGCGGCCAGAAGTTCGGCATAGAAGTCATCGGCGTTTTTGATGTTCGGGGTTAGGATCAGGTCTGACATGGGGCTTACTCCTTACCGCAGGCTCTGCGGATCGCGTGCCGGAAGGTGTTTTCTTCGTAACTGTCACGCCGGGCGGCCACATGCTGGTCCGGGCGGATCAGGTAGACTGCGCTGGTCGCGTCGCCCAGATAGCGGCGTTTGAGGGCCAGCGTCATATCATCCTTGACCGACAGCGCCAGTCGCGTGACCTTGATCCCATCTTCTTCCAGGGTATCAGGGGCGTCTGCATCGATGGTCAAAAGCGTGAACTTGCCTGCAAGCTTGGGCAGCAGAAACTCGTCACCAAGCGGAGCGTCGGGACAGGCCGAACCCGGGCGCGTTCCGGCCGGGCCGTTCAGCGCGTCCGCGGAATTCAGCGAGGATCCGTCATAGGTGCAGGGCTGGCTCAGGCGGCCCGAATTCACCAACGGGCGCGCGAAGTCATAATGTTCGCTCAGGTCCAGAACCGCATCGCGCAGGATCCGCGACATTTCGGATTTTGGGGTGATGAAATCGGTCGACCGGCTGGAATTCAGGATGTTCTCGTCGGCCCCGTACACGCGTTCTGTGTTGTAGCTGTCCAGCAGAGTTTCAGGCGCTTTCCCATCCAGAACCAGCTTCAGTTTCCAGCACAGGTTATCGGTGTCCTGAAGGCCGGAATTGGCCCCACGCGCGCCAAAGGGGCTGACCTGATGCGCGCTGTCGCCCGCAAACAGGACACGTCCCTTGCGGAAGCTTTCCATGCGACGGCACTGGAACGTATAGATCGAGACCCATTCCAGCTGAAACTCGACATCATCGCCCAGCATCGCCTTGAGGCGGGGGATCACGTTCTCGGGGCGCTTTTCGCGTTCCTTGTCGATGTCCCAACCCAGTTGCAGGTCGATGCGCCACACATTGTCGGGCTGTTTGTGCAGCAAGGCGGATTGCCCGCGATTGAACGGCGGATCGAACCAGAACCAGCGTTCAGACGGAAAATCCGCATCCATGATCACGTCTGCAATCAGGAAGTTGTCTTCAAATATCCGTCCTTCGAAATCAATGCCCAACATCCGCCGGGCAGGGGATGTCGCGCCATCACAGGCAATCAGCCAATCGGCTTCGATTGTGTAAGGTCCTTCAGGCGTCTCGACTTCCAGCCGCACGTGATCGTCATGCGTGCCAATCGCCTCGACCTTGTTGCGTCCGCGTATCTCAATCGGTGCGCCTTCTGCCTGCAACTCGCGGACCCGTTCAACGAAATAGTTCTCAAAATGGTATTGCTGAAGGTTGATGAAGGCAGGGTTGGCATAACCTTCATCCGGTTGCAGGTTGAAGTCATAGACCTGCCGATCATCGAAGAAGACCTTGCCCCGGTCCCACAGGACGCCCTTGTCGACCAGTCGGCGCCCGCATCCCAGCCGGTCGGCAATTTCCAGCGTGCGTTGCGAGAAACAGATGGCGCGGCTGCCGAAACTGACCTTGTCATTCTCGTCCAGAACCACGACGTCAACCCCTTGCTGCGCCAGATCAATCGCGGCGGCCAGACCAACCGGGCCCGCGCCGATCACGATAACCTTGCGCCGAACTGGCGTCGGGCTGTCCTGATCGGGGCTGCGTTCATAGCCGTAAAGCGGAGTTTCAAAGATCTTGTTCATGGGCTTCCCCCCAAGCAGATGGGCCAAAGTGCTGCATGTCCTGTGCCCCGGCAACATGTGCCGAAGCCTTTGGCATATGGTTTCATTGAATCCCGCCGCCTAAAACGATCTGGATCAAACTGGGTCGTTTTTCCTTACCCCTGCAGGGCCTCCCACATCTCAAGATCGCGCTGGGCGGTCCAGATGCGGGGTGTGTCGATGCCACGGGCTTCGTCGTAGGCGCGGGCGACGTTGAACGGCAGGCAGTGTTCGTAGATCGCGTAACTGGCGAATTTCGGGTCACATTCGGCACGGACTGCATCCCAGGCCTCTTTCAGGCTGCCACCGCGCGCCGCAACCCTGGCTGCCGGGCGGTAGGTGCTTTCGACGAAATCGCGAGTGTTTTCGATGGCGGCATTGACCATGTCCTTGCCAACCAGCGCATCGCCGCGTCCCGGTGCGATGGCGTCGACATCGAACCACTTGATCTCGTCCAGCGTGTCGCCCCAGTCGTTGAAATGCCCGTCACCGCAATAGCAGGCCGAGTGATATTCGACGATGTCGCCGGTGAACATCACGTTCTGGTCTGGCACGTGGATGACGATATCACCGGCGGTATGGGCGCGCCCCAGATGCATCAGGTCGATCCGGCGATTGCCCAGATAAACGGTCATCGTGTCGCTGAATGTGGTGGTGGGCCAGGTCAGGCCAGGAATGCTTTCATGCCCTTCGAACAGGCGCGGGAAGCGCTGGAATTCGCTGTCCCAGTCTTCCTGACCGCGTTCCACCACCATGGCGCGGGCCATGTCGGACATCAGGATCTGTTGCGCGCCAAAAGCGCTGGCACCCAAAACCCGCACTGCGTGGTAATGGGTCAGCGCCACATGGGTGATCGGCTTGTCGGTCACAGACCGCACGCATTCGATCACCTTGTTGGCCAGGCGCGGGGTCGCCTGCGCCTCGACGATCATCACGCTGTCATCGCCGATGATCACGCCCGAGTTCGGGTCACCCTCGGCGGTGAAAGCATAGAGCCCTTCGCCCACTTCGGTGAAGCTGATCTTCTTCTCGCTCATGTCGCCTTGCGACGCGAATGCTTTGGCCATCTTGGTTTTGTCCTTTTGCGGTTGCGCGGAAGGCAGAGGTTGGATGCCTCCGGCGGGAGTATTTGGAAAAAGATGAAGCTCAGTGCGTCATCGCTCGAATGGGGAAATGACTGCAGGCAGAACGGTGCCGGTACAGTCGCCGAACCCGATAGTATAGCCGTCGCCCTTGGCAGCGCCGGTCAGGGTCATCGTGTCGCCGTCTTCGATGAAGCTTCGGGTTTCACCTGTGTCCAGCGTCAGCGGCTCTTTCCCGCCCCAGCTGAGTTCCAGAAGTGATCCGCGTTCGGGCTTGGTTGGGCCGGATATGGTGCCTGACCCCAGCAGGTCGCCCGTGTTCATCGGGCATCCCGATGTGGTGTGGTGGGCCAGTTGTTGCGCGGCGGAATAGTACATCTGGTTGTAGTTGGTTCGCGCGATGGTCGTGGCGTCTTTGCCTTCGGGTGCCATGGAGACGGCCAAATCGATGTCATACAGCATCGGGCCGCAATCCTTGAGGTGGTCCAGCAGCGCGAACTCGCGGGCTGGCGTGTCACAGCGGAACGGCTCGAGTGCAGCCTTGGTCACGATCCAGGGGCTGATCGAGGTTGCGGTTGCCTTGGCCTGAAACGGGCCCAGCGGTTGGTATTCCCAGGCTTGTATATCACGTGCCGACCAGTCGTTCAGCAGAACGTAGCCGAAGATATGGTCGTCAGCTTCCTGCACGGTTATCGGGCCATCCGAGGGGGTGCCCACGATGGCGCCCATCTCCAACTCGATATCAAAGCGGCGGCAGGGCAGGAAGGCGGGCAGATCCTGATCGGGGGATTTCAGCTGTCCCCACGGGCGGCGGATATCCGTGCCGGACACCACGACCGAGGACGCCCGTCCGTTATAGCCAATCGGAATGTGCAACCAGTTCGGCGGCAGCGCGTTTTCCGGGCCACGGAACATGGTGCCCACGTTGAAGGCATGGTTTCGCCCGGCGTAGAAATCGGTGTATTCGCTGACCGCGAAGGGCAAGTGCATCTGGGCTTCGGCCTGCGGTACAAGCAGCGGTTCGATCTTGCTTTGCTCGTCCGAGCCCTCGGCCAGAAGGCTGATCAGCCGCTCACGCAGGGCCGCCCAGACGGCGGGGCCTTCCTCCATCAAAGGGTTCCAGAACGGCAGATCGAACAGCGGCTCATCGCTTAGGGTGATTAACCCCTCGGCTTCGGCGGCGGTAACGTCGAGGATCATGTCACCGATGGCCACGCCGCAGCGCGGATCATCGCCTTCGGCCGAGAAGACACCGTAAGGCAGGTTGTTCAGTGGAAACGGATGCGCCGCGTCATTGGCCGAGGCCACCCAGGATTTCATCAAAGGCATATTTTGCCCCTATTTTGTTATATTTGGTACGTGGTTCGAAACGATCATACCCGCGAAAAGACAGGCGCCAAAGCCCACAGCGGGCGCGGTTGCATCATGTCGACTGCCAGGGCCCTGTCTTTGTTTTCCGGTTGCAGGCGTACTGTCGCCGCAACCGGAATGGATATGTTCATCGCCATCAAGATGGGTGCCGTCTGGGGAACCCGGTCTGAGGGTCATTTCTTGCCCGGTGTGCCGTCGAACTTCTTCTCAAGCGATGTCCAGCAGTCGATATAGTCGTCCTGCAGCGGTGCCTCATTGGCGGCAAACGGTGTCAGGTGCTGGGGGAACCGGGTTTCGAACATGAACGACATCGTCTGGTCCAGCTTTTCCGGCCCCAGATTGGAATAGGACGCCTTGTCAAAGGCTTCCCTGTCGGGGCCATGCGGGATCATCATGTTGTGCAGGCTGGTGCCACCGGGAACGAAGCCCTGCGGTTTCGCATCGTATTGACCGTAGATGTTGCCCATCAGTTCCGACATGATGTTCTTGTGATACCAGGGCGGGCGGAACGTATCCTCCATCACCATCCAGCGTTCGCGGAACAGGACAAAGTCGATATTTGCGGTGCCGGGCTGGCCAGAGGGTGCCGTCAGAACGGTAAAGATCGACGGGTCGGGATGGTCAAACAGGATCGCGCCAACCGGGCAATAGTTGCGCAGATCGTATTTGTAGGGTGCATAATTGCCGTGCCACGCCACCACATCCAACGGGCTGTGTCCGATTTTAGTGGTATGAAACTGGCCGCACCATTTGATCGTCACGGTCGACGGGGTTTCACGATCCTCATAGGCAGCGACCGGAGCTTTGAAATCGCGCGGGTTGGCCATGCAGTTGGCCCCGATCGGACCGCGACCCGGCAGTTCGAATTTCTGGCCGTAATTCTCGCACACAAAGCCGCGTGCCGGGCCTTCCAGAACTTCAACCCGGTAGAGCAGTCCACGCGGGATGATCGCGATTTCCTTGGGCTCGAGGTCAATGATTCCCAGTTCAGTCGCAAAGCGCAGGCGTCCTTCCTGTGGCACCACCAGCAACTCGGAATCGGCCGAGAAGAAATAGTCGTCGACCATGGATTCGGTGACCAGATAGATATGGCAGGCCATGCCAACCTGGGTGTTCACGTCCCCCGCCGTCGTCATGGTCCGCATCCCGGTCATCCAGTTCAGACCTTCGTCGGAATGCGGCACCGGATCCCAACGATACTGGCCCAGGCTGATCACATCCGGGTCGATGCAGGGAGCCGATTTCCAATAGGGCAAGTCGATTTTTTCGTAACGGTGCGAATGCTTTACTGACGGGCGAATACGATAGCACCAGGTGCGTTCAGGCGGGTTGGCGGTAAAGGCCGTGCCGCTCAGCTGTTCACCGTAAAGCCCGTAGTTGCACCTTTGCGGGCTGTTCATCCCCTGCGGCAGCGCATCGGGCAGCGCCTCGGTTTCAAAGTCGTTGCCAAAGCCGGGCATGTAACCGGCATGGGTACCAACAGGCGTTGCTGCTTGCGTCAATGAATGCGGATCCGTCGGACGGTTCATTACGTATTCCTCCGTTTGCTGCTTGTCGGTTAATAGTTGATTTTGTAACTAACAAGCATGGCACACGACGAATCTGAAAAAAATGATGACTTTTTCCTGCAGAATTTTCTGCCGTTCCTGTTGAACCAGGCGGCCGAGCGCGCCTCGTTGGAATTTCAGGCTGTCTACAAGGGACGGTATGGAATGCTCAGAACCGAATGGCGGGTGCTGTTCCATCTGGGGCTGTTTGGCGAAATGACCGCCAAGGAAATTGGTGAACGAGCCAGAATGCACAAGACCAAGATCAGCCGTGCAGTCTCCAAGCTCGAGGAGCGCCGGTACCTGAAACGCACACGGGATGAGGCTGATCGTCGGGCGGAATGGCTGACACTGACACCCGCCGGGCAAGCCGTGTATCGTGACTTGTACGGGGTGGCTGCAAACTATGACGCCAGGCTGTCGGGCCTGTTCAGCGAAAAAGAGGCCGCCTTGCTGCGCCAGATGTTACGACGGTTGGCTGGCGTCGATTGACCACTGGTAATTGGCGCCTGCCGCCCCCAGATGTGTGTCATGCTTGATACGGAATTTGAAATGACGTCATTTGAACCTGCCAAGGTATCCACACACACCCTGATCGACTGGTTGGTCCAAAAGGGGCTTGAGGGTGCCGGGCAGGAAGAGTTGCTGGAAGGGTTCTGCACCAGTCTGCTCGATATGGGGATTCCGCTAATGCGGTTTCATGCGGCGCAGTCGACCTTGCACCCGGTTTATGGCGGAACCGGATATAGCTGGTACAAAAGCACCGGCGGTGAATCCGAGAAGTTTGAAAACACAGATACGCCCAGCCCGATGTGGCAACAAAGCCCGCTCTATGCCTTGCTGAACGAGGATCTGGATGAAATCCGGGTCAAACTGGTCGACCATAATGAACCCAGCCGATTTCCGTTGTTGAACGACCTGAGAGAGGTTGGGGCGACTGATTATTATGCCACCGGCATCTCGTATGAGGGGTCAGGGAAGATGCGCCCCGACGGTACCAAAAAAGTCAGTGATGGCGTCCTGATGTCATGGACCAGCGATGCGCCGTCCGGGTTTGATGACAGCGATCTCAGGCACATTCACGCGGTATTGCCGCATCTGGGGCTGGCGCTCAAATCCGCCAAGAACCAGAACCTGACCGAGGACCTGATGCGGGTCTATCTGGGTCGTGATGCCGGGCGCCGCGTCCTGTCAGGTGAGATTCGCCGCGGATCATTGCAGCAGATCGATGCGGTGATCTGGAATTTCGATCTGGAAGGGTTCACCAACCTGTCAGAAGACCTGCCGGGTCACGAGATCATCGACATGCTCAATGATTACCTGGCCGTGGCCGTGGGCGTTGTGCACGATAAGGGCGGAAATATCCTGAAATTCATGGGCGATGGGCTGATGGCCATGTTCGATGTCGGCGAAATCGACGAGGACGCCCGTGCCGCGCTCAGCGCAGTGCCCTTGCTGCAAGCCCGTATGGATGAATTGAACGCCAGACGTCAGGCGCAGGGGCTGCCGGTTGCGAATTACACGCTGGCCCTGCATTCCGGCGAAATCCTGTATGGCAATATCGGCTCCGAAACACGGCTGGATTTCACGGTGATCGGCCCCGCCGTCAATCAGGCCGCCCGCATCGCGGGAATGCACCGGTCGCTGGGTCAGCGAATCCTGATCTCGGACGACGTCGCGGTCGCGGCACGCCCCTGCGCACAAGACCTCATCTCGGTCGGGCGCTATATGCTGCGCGGGGTGAACGAACCCAAAGAGCTGTTCACGGTATACAGTCCCGGCGGGCCATCAGTTACCGGGTGAAACCGAGGCTGTTCCGTTCAGCGGTTCCGAAACTGAAAGTCGTGAAGGAGCATCTTTGTTTCGCTGGGTACGAGCGGCTGGTTGGAGCGGATGTTCGAGGGCAGTGAGGGTTTGAACTAGCAGTTGGGTTGAGCCCATTGCTGACAATGCGGTTTTTGGCAGGGTAATCAGGGAAACCTACATATTGACCTGATCCGGCATCCTGTATTTGCATTGAGCTCGGATTGGAGTGCGGCCTTTGAAAAACAACTACATACTAATCGACTTTGAAAATGTTCAACCCAAGAACCTGGAACTCCTCCGGGGACATGTTTGCACATTGATTGTTTTCGTAGGAGCCAATCAAAAAAGCATACCCTATGACTTTGCACAAGCACTGCAAAGCTTGGGAGAAAATGCTGTTTATCAGAAGATAGCAGGGAATGGTTCGAACGCCTTGGACTTTCATATCGCGTTCTACTTAGGAGAACTCTCTGCCAAAGACGCCAATGCGTGTTTTCATGTTATTTCTCGTGACAAAGGCTTCGACCCACTGATTGCACATCTGCGACAAAGGAAGCTCCCCGCTTTCCGTCATGCAGACCTATCCGAGATCCCATTCGTCAAAATCTCGAATGCAAGCTCGCTGGATCAAAAAATTGATGCGATTGTTGACAGCTTGAAGTCTAGAGGAACTTCACGTCCTAGGAAGATCAAAACCCTTAAGGGAACGATGAACGCCCTTTTTCTAAAGACCTTGGAGCAGAAAGAGCTGGAAAGGCTGGTTGATGAGTTGAAAAGACGTGGTCACGTAGTCTTTTCGGATCAATCAGTCAGTTATGGCCCCGACATTACCCAGCACTGACTGGTTTAGGGGCCGAGAATTTCGCGTTTTGAATGGCCCATTTGCCCCGCAGACCGGCTTCCAATACAACTAATCAGAAATCGACTTCGACACCTGGCAGGTTCAGCTCTCGCATCATGTCGCGCAGTTCCTGCCGTGCTGCGATGTTCGAGATGTTCAGCTGTTTGACGCCAATATCCTTGAGGTCCAGCAGGGTCAGGCCGCGCGGAAACAGTTCGCGAAAGATCACCCGTTCGGAAAAGCCCGAAGCGACGCGGAAGCCGATACGCTGCGACAGCATTTCGATCGCGCGCTGCATCTTTTCCTTGTTGACCATGCGCTGGGTACCGACGCGGTTGCGCACAACGACCCAGTCGATGGGCTTCAGCCCGGCCTGCGCCCGCAATTGCCGGGCGTTCCAGACCATCTCGGAATAGACGGACGGGCCAAGGATTTTCTCACCCTTTGAATCAATCCGTGCCAGCAAGTCAAAATCGATGAAACTGTCGTTCAAAGGGGTGATCAGCGTGTCGGCCAGCGAATGGGCCACCTGGCTCAGGCGGGTATGAGAGCCGGGGCAGTCGATCAGGATAAAGTCGCTGTCGCTTTCCAGTTGCGACACGGCAGCAGACAGGCGGTGGTCATAGATGTTTTCGCCCGGTTTCAACGTGCTGGCATCGATTTCGGGCAGGTCGTGATGGCGTGGGCCGGGCAGCCTCAGGCCCGAACTTTTCAGAAAGTTGTTCCGGTTCTCGAAATACCGTCCAAGGCTGCGTTGCCGCAGGTCCAGATCCAGAGTGCTGACCTTGTGCCCCAGTCGGGCCAATGCGGTTGCCACATGCATCGACACGGTCGATTTGCCAGCGCCGCCTTTTTCGTTCCCGACCACAATGATATGTGCCATGCTTGTATTCCCAAGTCTTGCCGTGTTTGACTACACGTTGTTAGGACCCACTATATGTTGTGTCGCTTGCGATGAAAAGAACCTCAAGCGGCGCTTTTGGGCATTATCGGACTCTATTTTGGAAAACACAGCGCCGTGCGCGGGTTACGCGAAGGCGCCTGTCAGGTGATCTGCCATGATCTGCCATCTGATCACGGTTTTGGCAGCGAAATCGCCGCGTCAGTGCCTGTTTCCGAACGCATACACCAACCGCTGCCTGCAAAGATCCGCGTCGGAATCAATCGCGCCTTTTGCCTGATTCATACACTCACAGATCGCCCGCCCAAAGGGTCCTTTCGCGGTGGCGCCGATTGGGCCGGATCGTGAAAACTATGCGGGGGGCGGAAAATTTGGTTAAATACCAAACAGATTCACACCGAATAGCCTCGCAGGCTTTGTACGGGTCCTCTTCGGTTTATCTTCAAGGCAGGTGAAAGGGGCATAGGCATGCCGGACACTGCTGCGGACAGTTCAGGCGGTTCACACGTTGTTCTTGCAATGACGGCCATTTGCATGATGGTCGTTGGCTTCAACACCACCGCTGTTGCGACCATCCTTCCATATCTGAAGGCCGAGTTCGATCTGACGCCCTCGGGTCTGCAATGGGTGATGGCGATCTACACAGTGGCCAGCGCGACCCTTGTGACGATTGTAAGTCGGCTTGGGGATATCACGGGCAAGATGGGTGTCTTTTTCTTCGGCATGATTGTGTTCGCATGCGGTTCAGCTTCGGTGCTGTTTTCACAGAATGCAGCGATGCTGCTGATTGGGCGTGGCGCGCAGGGGGCAGGGGCTGCGGCCCTGTTCGGCACTTCATTATCCCTGCTGACCGCCGCAACGCCCGAGGAACGACGGGCCAGCGTGACCGGTGTGTGGGGCGCAATCGTGGGCCTTGCGATAGGCGTCGGGCCCATAGTCGGAGGAAGCTTTGCCAACTTCCTAAGCTGGCGCGGGGTATTCGCCACGGACCTTGTGCTGCTTGCCATTGCGTTTGTGATCGGCCTGCAGGTCAGCAGGAAAAACTATGTCCCGGATACGCGCCTTCGGGGTGCGAAATTCGATACCGCAGGGGCGATTGCCATTGTCTTGCTGCTGGGTCCATTGTCATTCGCACTCAGCAACGGTGAAGCACGCGGATGGGACAATGCCCTGACCATTGTTCCTTTGGGGGTCGCCGCTTTGGCGGCTGTCGGTCTGGTTTATACCTCGCGGCGCAGCGACGATCCGCTGGTCGAGTTCCGCTATTTCCGGCACCCGCGCTACCTTATGGCGGCAACGGGGATGTTCTTTGTGGGATTTGCGTTGTTTTGTTTCTTTATCTATTTCAACGTGTTCGTCCAATCCCCGGACGCGTTCGGCTATTCACCGGTTGAGGCAGGCGTCGCGATACTGCCGCTAAGCCTGAGCATGTTTGTCATTTCCGTCACCGCTCCGCGCCTGCTTGCGCCATACAGTTTTCAATGGCCGGTGACCGTCGCAATGGGATTGATGGCCTGCGGCTTCCTGCTTTTGACAACAACCTCGAACTTCGACAGCTATGCTGAAATCTGGTGGAAGCTGATCATTGTGGGGGTTGGCATCGGCATTTGTTTTTCGTTGCTGCCCCGACTTGGGCTTCGGTTGCTGCCCGACGAACATGTCGGACAGGGGTCCGGGGTGATCAACGCATTCCTGTATTTCGGGGCAACGATGGGATCGGTTGTTGGCGGTCTGGCCGCGTCCCTGACCATCCGCTCCGGCCTGTCCGAAGTCATCGCGGCGCTACCCGATGGGTCGGCACAGCGCGGCGACCTTGCGCGCGCTCTGACGCATGGCAGGGCAACACAGGTGGAACAGTTGATTGCCGGACTTGACCCGTCAACAGGCTCAACACTGGCCAAAGCATTGCGTGACCTGCAGGATAATGCACTTGATGCGGCGATGCTCATGGCTGCTATCGCGGCCTGTATAGGGCTTGTGATCGCGCTGCTCCTGCTGCGCGGTCCGGTTCCGCCATTGCACGATGCGGCCGAACTCACGAAACCCAAGGATCAGAAACCGGGGAAAGCAGGGGCCTAAAACGAAAGAAGGCCGCCCGCTGGCGACCTTCCTTTAAAAGACTGTGGCAAAGGTTTAGAAACCCAGGCCTTCGTATTTCTTCTTGAACTTCGACACGCGGCCGCCAGCGTCCAGCAGGCGCGACGAACCACCGGTCCATGCAGGGTGAACCGAAGGGTCGATTTCCAGTGCCAGCTGGTCGCCTTCGCTGCCCCAGGTTGATTTCATCTGAACGACGGTGCCATCGGTCATCTTGACGTCGATGACGTGATAATCGGGATGGATGTCTTTTTTCATCTTTCCGCTCCTTACGCTTCGGCGCCAGCTTTGGGCTTGTAGTTGGTGACCTCTGCGATACGTGCGGATTTACCGCGACGCGAGCGCAGATAGTACAGTTTGGCGCGGCGAACGCGACCACGGCGGACAACAGTGATGCTGTCGATATTGGTCGAATACAGCGGGAACACACGCTCCACGCCTTCGCCAAACGAGATTTTGCGAACGGTGAACGAACCGGCAACGCCGCTGCCGTTGTTGCGCGCGATGCAGACGCCTTCGTAGTTCTGCACACGGGTGCGCGACCCTTCGGTCACCTTATAGCCGACACGAATAGTGTCACCGGCTTTGAAATCGGGGATGTCTTTCCCCAGGGCGGCAATCTGTTCCGCCTCAAGCTGTGCGATCAGGTCCATCGCAGTTTCTCCTATCTGCTCGTGGTTGGTCCACGAAGTTGGGCACGGCCTGAGAGCTCTTGGTCTTCACCGGGTCCTGCGTACAGCCCGCCAGAGGTCAGATCGAATGTTCCTTTGGTCTGGCCTGACCCGACGCATCCCTGCCGAAGAAAGCGGGATGTCACGCCATGGTGCAAACCAAAACACCGGAGTCGCGGAACGCGGCACCGGATTGCGGTCGTTTAAGGGTATTGCCGGCAGGGATCAAGGGAAAAACGCCCTGTCTTGCCCAAGGGGCCGGTAGGAATCCGCCAGCCTGAAAGTAAGGCGTTGCCATGCGGCCCAGATCAGGCATTCTGAGGCAAATAATATGAGCAGATATTTCAGACAGGACCCTATGATGCGATTGGCATTCATGCTGGCCATAACGGCCGTCGCGCTGATGTCTTGCGGGCGGGGCGGCCCGAAACCTCAGGCCGTCGAACCCGTTCCGGGCGTGGACAGGACAGCACCGCTTGTGATCTACCCCGATTTCGGCGACGCGGATCCCCATGACTGGGAAGGGCTTCACCCCGGACAATACCCGATCCATGGCCTTGACGTTTCACGCTGGCAGGGGCCGATTGACTGGCGCACGGCCCGGGCATCAGGCGTCAGCTTTGTTTTTTTGAAGGCGACCGAAGGCGGCGACGTGGCCGATCCCCTGTTCGATGATCACCGCCGCGGCGCACAGTCGGCCGGTGTGCCCTGGGGCGCCTATCACTATTACTATTTCTGCCGCTCGGCCCGGGAACAGGCCCGCTGGTTCATCCAGAACGTGCCCAAAGGGGCAGACCTGCCGCATGTGCTGGATATGGAATGGACACCGCATTCCAAGACTTGCACGCTGCGCCCCGATGGCGGAACCGTCCGCGCCGAGGCGCAGCGTTTTCTGGACATTCTCGAACGACATTATGGCCGCCGCCCGATCGTCTATACCACGGTGGATTTCTTTGAAGACACTGATATCGGGCGCTTGCCCAAGACCGAGTTCTGGCTGAGATCGGTTGCGGGCCACCCCCGCACTGTCTATCCCCGCGCGGTCTGGCGGTTCTGGCAATATACCGGCACCGGTCTGGTGCCGGGCGTTCAGGGTCGGGTAGACATCAATACCTTCAACGGCACGCCAGACGTCTGGGCCAGATGGAGGGCCGGGGGTTAGGTCTTAGGAGTAACGTAGGTTTCCATAGTGCCGCCGCCAACCAGATGGTCCAACCGGCGCTCCCGCTCTTCCCCAAAGGCGTTGCGCACACTAGACCTGCGGCAAGTGCGCAACAATCCGGCCTGTCACTCAGACGAATCCGATCGGGATTTTGCATAGTCGGC
Source organism: Ruegeria sp. TASC047 (assembly GCF_059612445.1). NCBI lineage: Bacteria > Pseudomonadati > Pseudomonadota > Alphaproteobacteria > Rhodobacterales > Roseobacteraceae > Ruegeria > Ruegeria sp. TASC047. The sequence continues at coordinate 51,997 of NZ_JBXWQP010000027.1, read as the reverse complement.
CCAGATATCCGGGCGCCGCTCGCGGGTAATGTCCTCAGCCATCTTGTGACGCCATTCGGCGATGCGGCCGTGGTGGCCCGACATCAGAACCTCTGGTATCGGGCGGCCTTTCCAATCCGCAGGGCGGGTGTACTGCGGATGCTCCAGCAGGCCCGAGGAAAAGCTTTCCTCTTCGGTCGAGGCCTGATTGCCCAGAACGCCGGGGATCAGGCGCACCGTGGCATCGATCAGGGCCTGTGCTGCAATTTCACCGCCGGTCATCACGAAATCCCCCAACGAGACCTCCTGCACACCGTAATGCTCCAGCACACGCTCATCCACGCCTTCGAACCGGCCACACAGCAGGGTCATGCCATCGCAGCGTGCAAGGGTCTGCATCATGCGCTGGTCCATGCGCCGCCCGCGCGGGCTGAGGTAAATCAGCGGCCAGTTGCCCTGAATGTCCGCCATGGTGTGCTCGATGGCTTCGCCCAACACATCGGGCCGCAAAACCATACCCGCGCCACCCCCGGCAGGCGTGTCATCCACGTTGCGATGTCTGCCGACGCCGAATTGCCGCAAATCCACGGTTTCCAGCTGCCACAACCCCTCCTGCAGGGCCTTGCCGGTCAGGCTTTCCCCCAGAACGCCCGGAAAGGCGGTTGGAAATAGGGTGATGATCTTGGCCTTCCAGACGCCGTGCAGGTCCGGGGTGGGTGTTATCAGCTCACGCGGTTTCAGCGTGGCCCGGATCGCCTTGCGACCATGGGATTTGCCGGGATTGTCAGTCATTTCTGGCGGGCCAGTTCATGTTGGGCGGTTCGAATCAGGGCCTTTTTCTGAGTGATCAATGCCGCTTCGTCCAGCGATGATCGATTCAGGGCCAGCAGTTCCCTCAGGACGTCGTCGGACAGCTGAGGACTTTCATGCGCGGGCTTCACAAGCTGCGCAGATTTCGCGGGTGGCAGGTCGAGAAATTCGGCAAATGGTGCGCCCAATCCAAGGTGGTGGCCCTTCAGCGCTTCCATCCACGCGGTCCGTACCGTGACAGTTGGCAACCGGTCCCTGATCCGGTCTGCCGTGTCCTGTGGCGATGGCATATGCGCAAGATCGGCGCAAAAGCCGTCCAGGTCCTGTACCATGCGCGACAGTTGCAGATCATGCGCCCAAAGGCTGCGCAACCACGCATCGCGATTGCGCAACGACAGGTAGACGGAGATGTCGGTTTCCTCGCCCATCAGACGGCGGCGCAGCACGCTGACGACCGTTTCCGCCAGTTCGGGTGCGGCCCCGTATCCTTCGATTTTGTTCCTGCTGGGGCGCAGGCCCAGAAAATTCTCCTCGCTCAGGATCAATCCCCGGCGTGCTCCGAAATCCAGACCGTCGAAAAAATTGTGCAACTGACCGCCAAAACCCGCCAGCGTGTCATCCAGACGATAGATCGAATGGCGCGTGGCCGCTTCGTTCAACCCAGCCTTCCGGGTCTTATACGGAAGGACCAGAGCGAAATGCGGCCAGATCAGCTCGCGGTTTTCGTGCAGAAAGGACTGTGCTGCCGCCATACCGGTTTTGTGAAAACCCATATGCAGCAGAACACGTCGCATCAGATCAGGCCTTCGGGCGGGTCGGCCACGATACGGCCCTGTTCCAGATCGACGGTTGGCACCACCTGCATCGTGAACGGCAGAAGAACCGTCGCCTTCAGGCCCGGTCCGTGTAGTTCCAGCAGGTCCGTGGCCCCATGGTTCTGCACGGATTTGACCTTGCCCAGAAGGGTGCCACCGGTGTCATAGACATCAAGCCCAATCAGGTCTGTGTGGTAGAACTCGTCATCGGGCAACGAGGGCAACTGATCGCGCCGCGCAAACAGGCGCAAACCGTTCAGTGCATCCGCCTGCTCCTTGGTTTCGACCCCGCCAAGACGGGCTGCAAAACCGTTCTTGATCGTACGCGTCAGAACCACCGGATAGCGTTCCTTGCCGGTTTCATCCGTCAGTGGCGAATACGTCTCGATATCTTCGGGAACGGCGCAGAAGCTTTTCAGGCGCACTTCACCGCGTACACCATAAGACCCCGCGACGCTGCCGACGCAGATCAGATCACTCATTGGCAGCCCCCGTCGTCAAACAGATCCCGTTTCTCCATTCGCCAAGCCCTTCGCAGGCTTCGCGCTGATTGTTGCGCTCAAAGAACACGCCCACAATAAAGGCGATCAGCAGCAGAATGGGAAGGCGTATCAATCCGAACATGCGGCCCTACCTTGTTTCGATCTTCAGGCTGTCGTCCCGGTTTTCCCAGCCAACCTGCTCAAGTTCGGGGGTGTCGGACACCTGTTCGGGCCATCCGACGCAGAAATACCCGATCAGACGCCAGTTGCCCGGCACATCCAGATCGCGCGCCATCTGTTCGGGGTCCAGAATGGATACCCAGCCCAGCCCCAGCCCCTCGGCCCGCAGGGCCAGCCAGAACAGGGTGATGGCAGAGACCACGGAATAGCGCCGCATCTCGGGCATCGAGCCCGCGCCAAGACCCATCCCCTTGTCGGTGCTGTCGTCGCAGAAGACGGCCAGTTGCACCGGCGCTTCCTGCATCCCCGACAGTTTCAGGCGGCTGTAAAGCCGCGCCCTGTCGCCGGAATAGCCCGCCAGGGCGTCATCATTGGCGATTTGGAAATTCCTTAGCGCCGCAGCCCGGGCCGCCGCGCTTTCGACGCGGATCACGCGCCACGGCTCGCTCAGCCCCACGGATGGGGCCAGCCGAAACGCGTCGAGGCAGCGCGCAAGCACTGGCTCGTCTACCGCGTCGCCGCGGAACCGGCGCACATCGCGCCGGAGCCGCAACAACAGATCGAACTGCGTGCGAAATGCGTCAGTAAAGGTCTGATCCCGCACGCTTCGGCCTGCTTATTCTTCTGCAGCCGCTTCTTCAGCCGGTGCAGCAGCCGCTTCGGCAGCTTCCGCAGCCTTTGCAGCTTTCTCTTCCGCGCGTTCCTGAGCTTTCTTGCCCGGGGTTCCCTTGTTGGGGTTGTTGCGCTCGGCCTTGTCACGGGTGCCGGCTGCTTCCAGCATACGCGCGATACGGTCGGTGGGCTGGGCGCCCTGATCCAGCCAGTGCTGAACGCGTTCCATATCCATTTTCACACGCTCTTCGCTGTCTTTCGGCAACAGCGGGTTGTAGGTGCCCAGTTTCTCGATGAAACGGCCGTCGCGCGGCATCCGGCTGTCAGCCGCTACGATGCGGTAAAACGGACGTTTTTTCGAGCCTGCGCGGGCGAGACGAATTTTCATTGCCATGGTGGTATCTCCTTTGAATGGCATCACGCCGGAGGCGTGTATTTGATTGGCCGGTGTCTTTTCCGGTTAATTCTGGTGTTTGTTGAACCTCTGGTTCACTTTCAACTTGTTGAACCTCTGGTTCACCCTTGGTGTTTCCTGTGGTGTCGGATGACTTCCTGAATGATGAAATTCAGAAAAGCCTTGGCGAAATCGGGGTCCAGATCGGCCTCTTTCGCCAGGTCTTCAAGCCGTGCGATCTGCGTGGCCTCACGCGAGGGATCGGACGGGGGAAGGTTGTGTTCGGCCTTGAGCTTGCCAACGGCCTGTGTGTGTTTGAACCGCTCGCCCAGCGTATAGACAAGGATCGCATCCAGCCGGTCGATGCTTTCGCGATGCTCTTTCAGCAATGCAGCCGCGCGTGTCACGGGGTTGTTCATTGGCCAGTCCTTTCGGCTGTCAAAACGTCAATCTTGGGGTGCCGCCACACCTGGCAGGACTGGCCCAGCAGTTCGGCATTGTCACGCTCCAGCGTTGCACCCAACCGCTCGGCCAAAGCGCGCGAACGGTCGTTTTCGTGGGCGATATACGAAATCACCCCGTTCAGGCCCTGATGCCGCGCCGCATAGGACCGGGCGGCAAGCGCCGCCTCGTAGGCAAAGCCTTTGCCTTCGAAATCTTCCATCACGGTCCAGCCCAGTTCAGGCTCGTCCCAGCCGGGGACGTCAATCAGGCCGACGCCGCCAGCGAACCGACCGCTGGATTTCTCGGTCAGGTGCCAAAGGCCAAATCCTTTCAACGCCCAGTGCCCAAGGCGTCTGGCCAACATGCCCCAGTTTTCCAGCGCGTCCCGGGGTCCGCCCACCATATGGCTGCGCTCGGTCGCAAAGAATGCGGTCAGCGCAGGCAGATCATCCAGATGCGGGGCACGCAGGATCAGGCGTTCGGTTTCAACGGTGGGGATGGTGAACGCGGTCATGCGTAGGCCTCCATCCCGCCATTCACCAGATCGGCAGGCGCGGGGTGCCGCCAAATCTCGGACTTGCCGAATTTGGGGTGGTCATAGTGATACTCGAACTGCGCGCCCAGCCGTTTCGCCACCGCCTTGCTGGCATGATTGTCCAGATCAATCAGCGAGATCGCCGTTTCCCACCCCAGAACATCATACGCATAAGACCGTGCGGCCAGTGCCGCCTCGGTCGCGTAACCCTTGCCGGTGGCATGGTTCATCAGTGCCCAGCCGATCTCGGGTTCGGGCCAGCCTTCGGGGTACCAAAGCCCGATCCGCCCGACATAAGTGCCCGAGGCTTTTTCCTCAGCGCTCCAGAACCCGTAACCGCGCAGGGACCAGTGGCCCAGCAGCGAAGCGATCAGTCGCCATACCTCATCCCGGCGCAGTGGCCCGCCGACGAATTTTGCCGCATCGCTGGCAAAGAACGCGGTATCGGCGTCCAGATCAGCCTCGGACGGCGCGCGCAGGATCAGGCGCTCGGTTTCGAGGGTCGGTATAGCCAAGCCAAGTGTCATGCCTGCACCTCGCTGTACCGCCAGACATACTGGGATGGACCAAAGGTGCTTTCGGCAGCGGAGTCGCGCGTCGCACCCAGACGCTGAGCCAAGGCGTTCGAACGTGTATTGGACTGCGAAACGTAGCTTACGAACCGGCCTGATCCGAGCAAGTCAAATCCGAAATCGCGCACGGCGCCACACGCTTCGGTCGCGTAGCCTTGCATGCGGGACTTGCTCTCGAACAAATAACCAAGCTCGGGCTCGTGATCGTCCCATTCGAGACCAAGAATGACGAAGCCAATGACCTGATCGTCGTCTTTTAACGTGACCGTAAACAGGCCATGTCCATGCAAAAGCCAGCCCGATGTGTAGTAGGAAAACTCGGTCCACGCCTCTTGTGCGCTATCATCAAAGCTTTCCTGACAGATTGATGTCCACACCTGCAGGTCATCCAGAGTGGGCGCACGCAGTACCAGCCGCCGGGTCTGAATGACCGGCAGGGCGGCGCGATATTGCCCTGCTGCCATCGCCGCCTTTCCGGACGGGGGCTGGGTGCAGCGTGCTGGTGTCACTTCTTCTTGCCAAACCCGCTCAGGCCCTGAGGCAGCCCCATGCCGCCGCCTAGGCCGGGCAGTCCGCCGGGCATTTTGCCGCCCATCGCCTTGGCCGCCTGTTCCAGTGCCTTGGGGTCCATGCCGGCTGCCATGTCTTCGGGGCTGGGGCCGCCTTTGCCGAACATGCCCTTCATGGCCTGTTTCAGCATCTTGCCTTTGCCCATCTTGCCCATCTTTTTCATCATGTCCGACATCTGCCGGTGCATCTTGAGCAGCTTGTTGAGGTCGCTGACTTCCATCCCCGAACCGGCTGCAATCCGTTTCTTGCGGCTGGCTTGCAGCAGCTGCGGGTTGGCGCGTTCGCGTTTGGTCATGGACTGGATCAAGGCGATCTGCTGGCGCAGGATCTTGTCGTCCAGACCCGCCTGATCCATTTGCTTGGCCATTTTACCCATGCCCGGCATCATGCCCATCATGCCCTGCATGCCGCCCATCTGGATCATCTGTTCCAGCTGCATCTTCAGGTCGTTCATGTTGAACTGACCTTTGACCATGCGCTTCATCATGCGCTCGGTCTGTTCCATCTCCATCGTTTCCTGGGCCTTTTCGACCAGGGCAACGATGTCGCCCATGCCCAGAATACGTCCGGCGATCCGGTCCGGCTCGAAGGTCTCCAGCGCGTCCATCTTCTCGCCCAGACCGACAAAGCGAATAGGCTTGCCAGTCACTGCGCGCATCGACAGCGCCGCACCACCGCGCCCGTCCCCGTCCATCCGGGTCAGGACCACGCCCGAGATGCCGACCTTGGCGTCGAATTCTTCGGCCACTTCAACGGCGACCTGACCGGTCAGGCCGTCAACCACCAGCAGGGTCTCGCGCGGGTCAACCGCATTGCGGACCTGCTCGACCTCGTCCATCAGCACTTCGTCGATATGCAGGCGACCGGCGGTATCCAGCATATAGACGTCATAGCCGCCCAATGTGGCTTGCTGCTTGGCGCGCTTGGCGATGTCGACGGGTTTCTGGCCCGGTACTATCGGCAGCGTATCAACGCCAACCTGCGCGCCCAGAACCGCCAGCTGGTCCATCGCCGCCGGGCGATAAACGTCGAGCGAGGCCATCAGGACCTTCTTGCCCTCTTTCTCTTTGAGGCGCTTGGCCAGTTTACCAGTGGTGGTGGTCTTACCCGAACCCTGCAAACCGACCATCAGGATCGGGGCAGGCGGGTTGTCGATCTTCAGCTTGCCGGGGTCTTCCTCACCACGCAGGGTATCGACCAGCGCGTCATGTACGATCTTGACGACCTGCTGACCGGGGGTGATCGACTTGGTCACCGCCTGACCGGTTGCTTGGTCCTGCACCTTCTTGACGAATTCACGCGCCACCGGCAGCGAGACGTCGGCCTCAAGCAGGGCAACACGGACCTCGCGCAGGGCGGTCTTGACGTCTTCTTCAGACAGGGCACCCTGTTTGGTCAGCCGGTCAAAGACGCCGGAAAGGCGTTCGGATAGATTTTCAAACATGCCTTCGGCCTCCTTAGCCGGTTATCTGGTGGCGCGTCCTAGATAGGATGCGTCGGTTAAATGCACAAACGCCCCCACGGGCGATACTCGCTGGTGGGGGGCGATCCCTGAACGACTCAAGGGACCGGAAGATCAAGACGCTTCCGGATGTTTGGCGGTCATCTACGCCTCTGGGCTCTGCGAGTCAAGGCAAACGCTTTGAGCATCTGGCCACTTGGTGTAGCGTCCAAAGGTCGGGGTCAGTTTTTGGAGATTGGTCATGAGTCAACCATTGCCGCAGCGCACCAGGGATTATGTCGGTGAAGTCACGAATACCGATATCTGGTCCGACTTCGCGCTCCGTCCCGACGACATCTTTGTCTGCACGCCTCCCAAATGCGGCACCACGTGGACGCAGACGCTGGTACGAATGCTGATCACCAAAACCGCGGATCCAGCCGTGTACAACAACGCGGTCTCACCCTGGCTGGATTGCGGTTTCAGAAATCGTGAGGAGCAGGACAGAATACTTGCCGCACAGACGCACAGGCGATGCATCAAGACCCACACGCCATTGGACGGGATCACCTATTCACCGGATGCGACCTATCTGGTGGTGCATCGTCATCCGGTTGACGTGCATTTCTCGCTGCGCCGCCATGTGGAAAACATGAAAGACGACTGGCTGGACTACCTGTTTCCCGATGATCTGTCCGAAGCCTTCGCGATGTTCCTCGACCGGCCCGCCTCGTCAAAGGGCACTGACGATCTGACACTGGCCTCATACGTCCACCATTACCGTTCATTCCGCGCGTTCCGGCATCTGCCAAACATCCATTTCCTACATTACGCCGAACTCAGCCGCGATTTGCCGGGACAGGTGGCGCGGATCGCAAACATCTTGGGGACCGAGATCGCGCCAGAAATGATCGACGATATCGCTGAGGCCGCAAGCTTTGGTTCGATGAAGGAAAACGCCCGGCGCGCTTCGCAGCAGCCCGGTTTCAAAAGCGCGTTTCAGGATTACGCGCAGTTCTTCTCGTCCGGGACCAGCAACAAATGGGAGGGCAAGCTGACCGCCGATGACATGGCCCGATACGACGCGCGCCTGTCCGAAATGGTGACACCGGCCGATCGGGCCTGGCTGGAGCATGGACAAGTCCTGTAATCGTCAGGCCTGTTCCTTCGTGTCTTCCTGCTGCGCGGGCAGCCATGCGTTGACCGCGTCAACCAGTTTATGCGCGCCGTGCCCGTTCGAGTACGCATCGACAATCGGATGACGCCCTTCGCTCATTCCCTTGTCCAGCACCAGAACCGGGCGATACAGCGTCGAACTGCTGCTGTCGCTGCGGAAAGTCGAGCTTTCAACTTCGGCATGAGACAGGCTGGACAGCTGATGCTCAACCGCTTCATAGCCAAAGACAGACTGCCTGCGGATCAGAATGCGGTTCTTTGTGCGGTCCAGAATGACCTGAACCCGCCGCACGAAAAAGCAGAACGCCCCGACACCTAGCCCGCCGCCGATTAGTGCAAAGAACAGCCCGAACCAGATATTCTCGCCGCCGTCACTTACCATGACCAGCCCTGCGCCGACAAAGGTCAGTATGAAAAAGACCAGCATGATCCCGATGAACCAGGGCGAGTCGGCAAGGATCAGTTGGGTCGGAGTGTTTCGTGTGACTTTCATGGCGGCACGCTAGCACCGTTTTCTGCTCTGCCCCAGCTTGAATTCGCCGCCATGTTGCGCGATGAGCGCTACAAACAGGAGGGCCCCATGGACGCATCATCCACATTTCAGGATACATTGCCGCTCAGTTCTGACGCGCTGTTGGCGCAGCTGGATGACTGGGGGCTGCCCTACCGCCTGCATACCCATGTTCCTTTGCGTACGGTCGAGGACTCCAAGGCCGTAGAAGGCCAGTTCATGGTGCCGGGCGAGAACGCGTTGCGGGTCAAGAACCTGTACCTGCGCGACAAGAAAAAGCGCAACTACTTGGTGACGCTGGAACAAAGCCGCGAGATTGACCTCAAGGCGCTGGGCGCAGAACTGGGTGTCGGCACCCTGTCTTTCGGTTCGGCAGACCGGCTGTTGCAGAACCTTGGTATTCGCCCCGGTGCGGTCAGCCCGCTGGCGATGATCAACGGTGTGCAGAACAATGTGCAATTCTTCATGGACGCCGCCGCCCAAGGGGCCGAGGTGATTTATATGCACCCGTTGGTCAATGACCGTACCGTTGTGATGAAACAATCCGACGTGATGGCGTTCTTCGATCGCATCGGTTGCACCATTACGTGGCTGCACTGATCACTCAAGCGCCAGTTTCAGCGCGGCGGCGACATGCGCGGCGGACGGGTTGATGAACAGGTGCCCATCGGCCTCGAATACCGGGTCATCTAGATACTTTGGAAAGGCCAGCGGCAGCTCGGTACAGGCCAGCAGAATGGCGGTTCCGGGACGGGCATGTTTGTTGCAAAAGGCCAGCAGTCTTGCGCGGGCCGCATCAGAGGCACCACCGTAGAAATCACTGTCGATCATCGCCTGCATCTGGGAAATCTCGGGGTCGGGCAGCCGCGCATTTGCGGTGATGCCCTCGGCCGCCAGACGATCCGCATAGTTGGTGGCCTGCATCGTCACGGTTGTTCCCAGCACCAATGCGTTTGTCACGCCTGTGCTGGCCGTGGCCTCTGCCGTTGCATCGAAAATGCTGAGGATGGGCATGGAAACACCCTGTCTGATCGCGTGCAGCCGCGCGTGCGGGGTGTTGGACGCTATGATACCAAAATCGCATCCTGCGCGCTCCAGCGTCAGCAGCGCGTCGCGAAACACCGCATCAAACGCCGCCCAGCTGGCTTCGTCCCCCGCGACACCTCGCAAGGCGCGGGTCTTGGCCTGTGTGACGGACTCGATGGTCATGGCAGGGATCGGCAAGGGCGCGCCGTGGCCGCGCGCCGCAAAGTGACGCCCGGCACCCTCGGCAATGGCACGGTAATAGTCCACGGTCGAGGCCCAACCCACACCGCCCAGAATTCCGATCTTTTTCATGCGCGCCATCCAGTCCGCCAGTTCCATCTGACCAGCAGACTGGACGTTTCAGGGCTCAATGACCAGAGGCGATCAGGCCGCCAATTCTGTCACCGCCTTTTTGGCGCTTTCCAGCGCGGCTTCGGGGTTCACCGCCATCTGATCCGCAGCGATGACCGCTACATCATGGATGCCGATAAAGCCCAGAACGTGACGCACATAGTTGGTGGCAAAGTCGATCTCTGATCCGACGGCAGTACCGCCCGACGCGATTGCCAGAATGGCGCGTTTACCCTCCAGCAACCCTTTTGGGCCGTTCTCCGAATAGGAAAAGGTCAGGCCCGCGCGGGCGACCAGGTCGATCCAGGCCTTGAACGCAGCGGGGACCGAGAAGTTGTAGATCGGCAGGCCGATAACGATGGTATCGGCCTCTTGCAATTCGGTCACCAGCGCGTCCGAAAGGGCCAGCCGGTCGCGCTGCAGGTCGTCGCGCTGCTCGGCCGGGGTAAAGTTGGCGGCGATCCAGTCTTCGGTCAGCAGGGGCAGGGGGGTAGCCAGGTCGCGGCGGATGATGCGGTCCGCACCCAACTGCCGGACGATGCTGTCAGACAGGTCGCGGGTGGTCGAAGCCACGCGGCGGGCAGAGGCGTCGATATGCAGGATGGTTTTAGCCATTTTCTGGGTCCTTAAGGTCAGGGTAATCTTGTTCTGATCCCAATATGGCTGTTGCGTTTGCGAACAAAACTCGGATACATCAACAGTTATTGTTGGAAATTGCACAGAACGGTGTGACGATGGACAATTGGGATGAGGTGAGGACCGCCTATCAGGTGGCGCGTATGGGAACCGTCAGCGGTGCGGCCGAGGTTCTGGGCGTGCACCACGCCACGGTGATCCGCCACATCGACGCGATCGAGGCCCGGTTGGGTGTCAAACTGTTCCAGCGCCATGCGCGGGGATACACCCCGACCGAAGCGGGCGACGATTTGCTGCGCGTGGCGCAGGCTACCGAAGACCAGTTCAACCAGCTTGTCGGCCGGATGAAGGGGCGCGGTGACGATGTATCGGGCGAACTGGTGGTGACGTCGCTGGGCTCCATCGCGCCATTGGTGGTGCCGACGCTGACCGAATTTCAAAAGATGCACCCCGAGCTGATCGTGCGCTACCTGACCGGAGACCGCCTGTTCCGGCTGGAATATGGCGAGGCGCATGTTGCAATCCGTGCGGGATCGGCCCCGGATCAGCCCGACAACGTTGTGCAACCTTTCCGGCAGGAAGAAGTCGGCCTCTATGCCAGCACCTCGTATATCGAACGGCACGGCAAACCTTCGGGCATCGAGGATTTCGGAAACCACCACTTCGTCAGCTCTGACGATGAAAGCAGCCGTGCGCCGTTCACCCGGTGGCTGCGCAACACGGTATCCGCCGACCGCATCACCTTTCGCTGCACCAACAATTTCTGTATGCGCGAGGCCGTTCTGGCCGGGGCCGGTATCGGCTTTATGGCCCGTTGGGAGGCCGCCCGTCATGACACTCTGGTCGAAGTGATCGACCCGCTTCCGGAATGGTTCGGCAACCTTTGGCTGGTGACCCATGTGGACCTGCACCGAACGACCAAGGTGCAAGCGTTCCTGAGTTTTCTGAAAGAAGCCTCCAAAGGCTGGTGTCCATGAACCCGCAGATGCGTGGCCATCTGGCCATGCTGGCCTTTTCGGCCCTAGTCGCAGGCAGCTTCTCGCTGGGGTCGATGATTGCCAACGAAATTGCCCCTGCTGCCTTGAATGCGGTGCGCTTTGCCATTGCGGCTGTGGTGATTGGTGTGGCGGCATTGGCGACAACCGGTCTGTCCCGCAGTGCCGCACAGGCGCCCTGGCGGTATCTGGTGCTGGGCGGGTTGTTCGCCACCTACTTTGTCCTGATGTTTTACGGGCTGCAAACCGCCCCGCCGGTCAGCGCTGCCGCGGTTTTCACCCTGACCCCCGTTGTCTCGGCCATTGCGGGCTGGGTCCTGCTGCGCCAGATCACCACGCCGCGCATGGCAATGGCCCTGACCATCGGTGCGATTGGGGCGCTATGGGTGATCTTTCGGGCCGACTGGCAGATGTTCCGCGCCTTCCAGATCGGCGGGGGCGAGATCATCTATTTCTGGGGATGTGTCGCGCACGCGATTTACACCCCCATGATCCGCAGGCTGAACCGCGGAGAACCTGCCGTCGTGTTCACGTTCGGAACGCTGGTTGCCGGGTGCCTGTTATTGGTCCTGTTCGGCTGGTCCGACCTGAAGGCGACCGATTGGGCAGCCCTTCCCGCCATTGTCTGGATCGGGTTGTTCTATATCTCATTCTTCGCAACAGCGGCCAGTTTCGTTCTGGTGCAATTCTCCTCGCTTCGGCTGCCGTCGGCCAAGGTCATGGCCTATACCTATCTGGTGCCAAGCTGGGTGATCCTGTGGGAAATCGCGCTGGGCAAACCTGTCCCGACGGGATTGATCCTGGGCGGTGTTGCGCTGACGGTCATTGCCCTGCTGATGCTGCTGAAAGAAGAGGCCCCGCGCCCCAGCCCTCAACGCCGGGCAGCTGAATAAGGCCGCTTCCGGTCTGAAACCGGTACGGATTGCCCATGAATTCCAAAGGCAAAATCTGTTGAGCCAGATCAAGGCAGGCCTTTGGTCTCAGGACTACCTTGGAAGGCGGACAAAAGGAGGAGATTATGTTCAAACATATCATGCTGCCAATTGACCGCCATCTGCCGCCCGAGGTTCGCAAGGCCGCAGATGTCGCCGCGCAGGTGGCAAAATGGCAGGGCGCCAAGATCACTCTGGTCAGTGTCAGCGGGGCCCATATGGGTGCATCCTCGGAAACCGAGGCCGAGATAGACAAGCAACTGGCCGACTTCACCGAACAGCTTGCATCAGAAGGCGCGGCCGAAGTTGCGGTGCGCAAGATACACTCGGTCGATGTTGCTGCCGAAGTGGACAGCGACCTGACCCGCGCAGCGGAAGAGATCGGTGCAGACCTGATTATCGTGGGCACCCATGCGCCCCGGATCACCGACTACATCTTTTCCAGCCACGCCGGATATCTGGCCAAACATGCCAGCATGTCGGTCTTTGTGGTGCGCTAGGTCTCGTCCGAGATCGGAAGCTCGACTTCCAGAAACCGTTCGAACGCATCCAGGTTGATGGGTTCGAACTGACCGAACCCCTGCATCCAGACCGAAGCGGTGCGCAGCGCGTCGGGTTCCAGCTTGCACCATTTCACCCGGCCGCGCTTTTCCTGTGATATCAGCCCGGCTTTGGTCAGGATGACCAGATGTTTCGAGATCGCCGCCAGCGACATCTCAAACGGCTCGGCCACATCCGTCACGGCCATATCGTCCTCCAGCAGCATCGCCAGAATGGCGCGGCGGGTGGGGTCGGCAAGGGCTGCAAACACGGTGTCGAGATCGTTGGACATGGGTCTTTCCTAATGGGCGAGAACCCGTTTGACAATTTCCCCCATCACGTCACTGTTCAGCGGCGATGCGCAAAGGGGGCGGCTATGGCGCTGAAATACTGGCTGGTGATCTGCGTCCTTGGCATCGGGTGGGGCATGTCTTTCATGTTCAACGCCATATTGCTGCGCGAACTTGGGCCGCTATCCGTATCGTTGGGACGCGTTGCATTTGGGGCGCTGGGCTGTTGGATCTATGTGATTGCAGCCCGCATGCCGGTTCACCTGACACTCCGGCGCGCCATCGGTCTGCTGGGATTCGGGGCGCTCAGCTATGCAGCACCATTTGCGTTCTATGCGCTTGGGCAGCAGCATATCGCGTCCGGCGTGGCAGGGATCGTGAATGCGACAACACCGGCCTTTGCCGTCATCGTTTCGCATTTCTGGCCGGGAAGCGAGCGTGCGACGCTGTTGAAATCCCTTGGTGTGTTGTGCGGCTTCATCGGGATTGTCGTGTTGTCCGTCCCGATTTTGCACAATGGCCAAACCTCTCAGTTCTGGGCGGTTTTGCTGACCCTGTGCGCGCCGATCTGTTACGCGTTTTCCGTCAACATTGCGCGGGCCTTCCGTGACATGCAGCCGGTGGTGCTGGTCGCCCTTGCCCTGACAGGAGCGACATTGGCGATTTTACCCCTGGCGCTTTGGCGTGAAGGCCTGCCGGTGATCGAGCACACTGAAACCTGGCTTTCGTTGCTGATGATCGGTTTTGTGCTGACCTCGGCCGCTTTCATTGCCTTCTACTGGTTGCTGCCCAGAGTCGGGCCAACCAACATTTCGACCGTCACGCTGATCGCGCCGGTTTCTGCCCTGATACTTGGAACCTGGGTTCTGGGGGAAACTCTGCAACCCGAACATTTGATGGGCATGGCGGCAATTTTTGCCGGGCTCTTGCTGATCGACGGACGTCTTGTTCGACACTTGTGGCCTCAGCGCACGCACAAAGATCAACCAAAAGGTTGAATATGGGTTTTTGGGTGATTGTTGCCGTTCAGGGCATGGGCAAGTAATTTGGCTGGACGAGTTAACCAGTAATAACAGTTTAAAAACAACACACTAACCTGCGTCATTTCACGCCATCAACGCCGTTGACTCTGCGCCTTTCGCGCCTTAGCACCATGCGCAAGACAGCGCGAGGATTCCGTCCGTGACCGATGACGACCAAAAGCAGCGTATGGCGCAGCTTGAGGCCAAGATCGACGCGGCGAAAAAGGCCAGACAACCGGCTGCCCGCGCTGACAGTGACATATCCGGGGGCGAGCTTGCCTGGAGGATGGTCATCGAAATGGTTTCCGGTCTGGGGATCGGATTTGGCATCGGATACGGGCTGGACAGCCTGCTCGGGACGATCCCGATCTTTCTGGTGTTGTTCACATTGCTGGGCCTTGTCGCGGGCGTGAAGGTTATGCTCCGCAGCGCGAAAGAGGTTCAAGATAAACAAGCGGCCCATATGCAGGCCGAAAAGGACGAGAGGGACTGAACGTGGCAAGCGAGACCACCGCAGCACACGGCGCCGAAGGCGCAGACCACGCAGCAGAAGCCAGCAGCCTGGTATTTCACCCGATGGACCAGTTCATCGTCAAGCCGCTGTTCGGCGACGGTTCTATTGCCTGGTACACACCCACCAACGTGACCCTGTGGCTGTTCCTGGCCATCGTGGCGATCTTTGGCCTGCTGGTTCTCAGCACGTCAAAGCGCGCCATCGTCCCGACTCGGATGCAGTCGATTGCGGAACTGGCCTATGGCTTCATCTACAAGATGCTGGAAGACATCTGCGGCAAGGACGGCGTCAAGTTCTTCCCCTACGTCATGACCCTGTTCATGTTCATTGTGACCGCGAACTTCCTGGGCCTGATCCCGACCTCGTTCACCACCACATCGCATTTCGCCGTGACCATCCCGCTGGCGCTGGCCGTGTTCCTGACCGTGACCATTCTGGGTTTTGTCAAGAACGGCGCCGCGTTCCTAGGTCTGTTCTGGGTCTCCAGCGCGCCGCTGGCGCTGCGCCCGATCCTGGCGATTATCGAGCTGATCTCGTACTTCGTGCGCCCCGTCAGCCACTCCATTCGTCTTGCCGGTAACGTCATGGCGGGCCACGCGGTGATCAAGGTGTTTGCGGGCTTTGCCGCAATTTCCCTGATTTCGCCCGTGTCGGTTCTGGCGATCACCGCAATGTACGGTCTCGAGGTCCTGGTGGCCTTCATTCAGGCCTACGTATTCACCATTCTGACCTGTGTTTATCTGAAAGATGCGCTGCATCCTTCGCACTAAGGTCCGATAACCCAACATCGAAACTTCCAATTCGTAAGGAGATACATCATGGAAGGCGATCTCGCACACATCGGCGCAGGCCTGGCAGCAATCGGTTCCGGCGCAGCCGCAATCGGGGTGGGCAACGTTGCAGGCAACTTCCTGGCCGGCGCCCTGCGCAACCCTTCGGCGGCTGCTTCGCAGACCGCAACCCTGTTCATCGGTATCGCATTCGCAGAAGCCCTGGGGATCTTCGCATTCCTGGTCTCGCTGCTGCTGATGTTCGCCGTCTAATCTGCGGAACCTGATCCTTACGCGCAGGTGGGTCCAAGCCATAGCGGCCCACCTGTTGTAAAGACAACGTTCCGACGGAGGACATCATGGCGACTGAACCCATTAGCGAAGAAGTAGTTGGCGCGTGCGTTGACTCGCATGGCTCTGCCATCGGGATGCCGCAGCTCTGCTTCGATTGGTTCCCCAACCAGATTTTCTGGCTGGTCATTACGCTGGTCGTCATCTTTCTGGTCCTGTCTCGCGTGGCTCTGCCCCGCATCGCGGCAATCCTGGCCGAGCGCCGGGGGACCATTACAAATGACCTGGCTGCGGCCGAAGATCTGAAGGCCAAAGCGGTCGAGGCCGAAGAGGCCTATAACAAGGCGCTGGCCGATGCCCGTGCCGAAGCGCAGCGTATCGCGGCCGAAGCACGCGCAGAAATCCAGACTGGTCTGGATGATGCGATTGCCAGAGCGGATGCGGAAATCGCTGCAAAGGCGGCTGAATCGGAAAAGGCAATTGCCGAAATCCGTGCCGGTGCGCTGGAAAGCATTCAAGTGGTCGCCAAGGATACGGCGGCTGAACTGGTCACCGCGCTGGGCGGCGAGGCGGATGCCAAAGCCATCGACAGTGCCATTGACGCGCAGATGAAAGGATAAGTGACATGCGGAACACTCTTGCCCTTATCCTGACCGTTGGTGCCGCCAGCCCCGCGCTGGCTGCAAGCGGCCCGTTCTTCTCGCTTGGCAACACAGACTTTGTCGTCCTTCTGGGCTTCATCGTTTTCATCGCGGTCCTGTTCTACTTCAAAGTGCCGGGCATGATCGGCGGAGCGCTGGACAACCGTGCCGAAGGCATCAAGGCCGAGCTGGACGAAGCCCGCGCCCTGCATGAAGAAGCACGCAGCCTGCTGGCCTCGTACGAGCGCAAGCAGCGTGAAGTGCAGGCACAGGCCGATGCGATTGTCGAGGCGGCCAAACAGGACGCGGTTCTGGCTGCGGACCAGGCGAAAGTCGATCTCGAAAAGTCGATCGAACGCCGTCTGGCTGCTGCGCAGGACCAGATTGCCTCGGCCGAAGCCTCGGCTGTGAAAGACGTGCGCGATCAGGCCGTTTCGGTTGCGATTGCCGCTGCCAGCTCGGTTCTGGCCAAGCAGATGACAGCCGCGCAGGCGAACAAGCTGATCGAGGCCTCGATCGCAGATGTGGGCGCCAAGCTGCACTGACGGGGACACCGACCGGTAAAAAACGCAGATGACCCGAGAGCATTGCGCTGTCGGGTCTTTTGTTTTGGTGACGGGGCTGATTGTATTGACCGCAACATCACCCGGATTCTGTACCCTTCTGAGGGTCTGAAGGTCCCCTTCGGGATCCACGGGTGCAAAAAGAACAGGGAAAGACGGGCCGTGGCAGGCGAAGACGTTTCGATGAATATTGTTGGAGTGGTCAGGAACGGCGGGGCCGCGCTGATCGAAAGCATCAACAGGATCGAAGACCTGACCACCCGCTTGCACCGCTATTCCGTGACCATCGCGACAAACGACAACACTGATCGCACAGATCGGGTTTTGTCCGAATTCGCGCGCCGCGACCCGAAAGTGGACCTTGTCCGCATGGACGGTCTGGCCTCCAGACTGCCAGACCGCGTCGAGCGGATTACGGCGGCCAGAAACGCTGTCCTCAACAGGCTGGAAGAACGCGACAGCGGTCACGACCTGACATTGGTGCTTGATCTGAACGGGCCGAATGTCTGTCTGGACGCTCAGACGGTTCTGACGGCTGCACAACGGTCCGTACCACGCTGGGAAGGTGTCTTTGCCAATTCCAAACCGGCTTATTACGATATTTATGCTCTGCGCTGTGCGGGCTGGTGTGACGAAGACGTCTGGCAAAGAATTCGGACAACGCGCAAGCCCCTGTTCGGGCGCCGTAAGTGGCGGAAAGTTCTGCTGAAATCAGCAGTTTTCGACCGCCAGTACCACATTCCGTCCGATATGCCCCTGATACCGGTCGACAGCGCCTTTGGCGGTGCAGGATTGTACAAGACCCGCGCCTTGCGTGGCCTGCGCTATTCCTGCCGGGATGAAAAAGGCGACCTCGTGTGCGAACATGTGATGCTGCACAAACACCTCAGGGACCGGGGCGCGCGGCTGTTCATCGACCCGGCCCTGACAACCATCGCCCCGAATGACGATCTGGGCGAAGGCAGCGGCGCACCTTTCCCGTCACACCTGATCCAGCCCGAGACCGGGGCCGCCTGATCCCTGAGGGCACTTGGAAAGCGCTAGGCCTGACGGGTTTCGTGCTGCAACCTTTGCTGCGCAACGGCCTCGTTCCGCTCGGCCTTCTGCTGATCGATCATGCAGCGTTCGACAAAGCTCAGATGCGTTTCGACGGCCTGACGTGCGGCTGCCGGATCGCGGGCCTGAAGGGCCGCGTTGATAGTGCTGTGCTGGTCCAGAATGGCCTCGCGGGTCGCGCGCTGCCGGAACATTGTTCGTCGGTTATAGAACACGCCTTGCACCAGTAGGTCATACATCGACCGCATCATATGCAGCATCACCACATTGTGGCTGGCTTCGATGATGGCCATATGAAACTCGGCATCCAGCTGCGCCTCTTGGTCCGCGGCGTTCCGGTTATGGGCCGCCCGCATCTTGTCATAGATCGCCTGAACAACCTTCAGGTCGCTTTCTGATCCCAGCCGCGCGGCCCGTTCCGCCGCCAGCCCCTCCATGTCGCGGCGAAAGGACAGGTAATCGAATACGGCCTCGTCATGGCTGCTGAACAACCGGATCAGCGCCGGCGAAAAGGCCGAGCCCAAAACCTCGGCCACATAGATCCCGGAGCCGGCTTTTGTTGTCAGCAACCCCTGTTCCTGAAGCTCGGACACCGCATCGCGCAGAGACGGGCGCGACACGCCCATCCGTTCGGCCAACTCACGCTCGGGCGGCAGGCGCTCCCCGGGGCGCAGGATGCCGCGCAGGATCAACAGCTCGATCTGGCGAACGACCGCAAGCGACAGTTTTTCCGTCTGAACTTTCTGAAAAGGCATGGTCCGTTCCGAAATTGGTCAACTCATTTGACCATGGACAAGGGGGCTGTTCAAGAATGCCCGGTCACATCCGCTGAAATATTAGGTCAGAAGTGTTGACTTTAATTTGAGAAAGCATAGGCTGCGCCGAAATGAGATCGGAGGAGCCTCATGTCCCATCACCCTTTGTTTGCCACCCGGGCTTCCCGGATGAAGGCGTCAGAAATCCGCGAGCTGCTGAAACTGCTCGATCAGCCCGGCATCATTTCCTTTGCCGGTGGCATTCCGGACCCCGCGCTTTTTCCCGCCGAGGCTTTCGCGCAGGCGTTTCAGCAGGCATTGGGGCCGGACATGCAGGCGCAGGCGCTGCAATATTCGGTCAGCGAAGGCTATGCCCCCCTGCGCTGGTGGTTGGTGCAGCACATGCGCGAGATCGGAGTGGAATGTGACATGGACAACGTCCTGATCACCTCGGGCTCGCAGCAGGCGCTGGATTATCTGGGCAAGCTGTTCCTGTCCCCCGGCGACACGGCCTTGGTCGGGTGGCCCACTTATCTGGGTGCTCTTGCCGCGTTCAACGCGTATGAGCCGCGCTTTGACCGGCTTAATGGCAACAAGGGGGCCGATGAATTCAAGGCTGCGGCAGGGGATGGCGCCGTGAAATTCGCCTATCTGTCGCCCGATTTTGCCAATCCGACAGGCGAAACCCTGACCCGCCCGGGTCGTGAGGCATTGCTGGACCTGACCGACGAACTGGACTGCGCGTTGATCGAAGACGGCGCCTATCAGGCACTGCGCTATGACGGTGATCCGATCCCGCCGATCCTGGCTTTGGAACAGGCACGAAAGGGGTCGATCGAAAACTGCCGGACGATCTATTGTGGCAGCTTCTCGAAAACCCTGTCACCGGGTCTGCGCATGGGGTGGGTGGTTGCGGCCAAGCCGATCATCTCGCAGATGGTTCTGCTGAAACAGGCGGCGGATCTGCATTCGGCGACCATCAACCAGATGGCCGTGCATCAGGTGGCGGAAGCGTGCTTTGACACCCATATCCCGAAAGTGCGCGACACTTACCGCGCGCGCCGTGATGCGATGCTGGATGCGCTGCAACAGCACATGCCCGACGGGGTGGCGTGGACGCGCCCCGAAGGCGGCATGTTCGTCTGGGTGACACTCCCCGCCGGGATCAGTGGGTCTGACCTGCTGGCGCATGCGCTGGATACGGTGAAAGTGGCCTTTGTGCCGGGGCAGGCGTTTTTCCCAGACGGCAGCGGGGCAAACACGATCCGGCTCAGCTTCTCGAACTCGGACGAGGCGACGATCCGCGAAGGTATCCGCCGGTTAGGCGAAGTTCTGCGCGCCTGACGTCCAGAAAGGTTCTGTTAACCAAATTGCTGCAACTCTGCGGCATGATCCGGTTTCTCGCTCCGTTCCTGCTGGCCGCCTGCGCCGCCGGGACCCCGCATTTCCGCGACGTTCCGGCCACCCGCGTGGCGGTGAACGGTAGTGTGTTCGACGTGCGCGTGCGCGGCGATCTGGCCGAGGCGGTGCGGATCAACGCGCAATACGCCCCGCGGCTTGGCCCTGTTCGGGATCGCGCCGCGCTGGCCATGGCGCAGGTTTCAGGCTGCCCGATCCTCGACGTGCTGGGCGACGCGGCTGTCGCGGTTGGTGTACTGGGGTGTGACCGCGAGGCGGGGGAACGGCTGCTGCTGACTGCCGTCTCGACGCCCCGATATGAATGTATCGACTATGGTATCTATGAAAATGTCGGGGACGACAGCGGCTATCAGGTCTTTGAATGCAGCCCATACTGACATACGCGTGTTCCTGCGCATTTCGGCAAGATGTTGTGGATAACTTGCACTGATCTCCCATATCCTGCGCAACTGCGTTGACTCGGACCCCATCCCTTGCGCAGACTTTCAATTCATAGGAATCACGGGACACGCGGCCATTGCGTTTCAGCAAGCTCAAACTGACCGGCTTCAAAAGCTTTGTTGATCCGACCGATCTGATCATCGCGGACGGGTTGACCGGTGTGGTGGGTCCGAACGGCTGTGGCAAGTCCAACCTTCTGGAAGCCTTGCGCTGGGTGATGGGGGAAAACCGCCCTAAATCCATGCGCGGCGGCGCGATGGAGGATGTGATCTTTGCCGGTGCCGCCACACGGCCCGCCCGCAATTTCGCCGAAGTTGTCCTGACCATGGACAATTCCGAACGTCTGGCGCCTGCGGGGTTCAACGACACCGATCAGCTTGAAATCGTGCGCCGGATCACCCGCGATGTCGGCAGCGCCTACAAGACCAACGGTAAGGATGTGCGCGCGCGCGATGTGCAGATGCTGTTCGCGGATGCCTCGACCGGTGCCCATTCCCCCGCGCTTGTGGGGCAGAACCGCATCGCCGAGCTGATCAGCGCCAAACCCCGCGCCCGCCGCCGCATTCTGGAAGAGGCCGCCGGGATCTCGGGGCTCTATCAACGCCGGCATGAGGCCGAGCTGAAGCTGAAAGCGACCGAGTCCAACCTGACCCGCGTCGATGACGTGCTCGAGCAGTTGGGCGGGCAGCTTGCGCAACTGGCCCGTCAGGCCCGTCAGGCCGCACGCTATCGCGAAATCGGCGAACAGCTGCGTCAGGCCGAGGGAATGCTGCTCTATCGCCGCTGGAAAGAGGCCGACATGGCCCGCCAGCAGGCCGAAGACAAGCTAAGGGACCGGATTTCCGAGGCCTCCCGCGCCGAGGCCGAAGCCCGCGCGGCCGCCGCGAAAAGGGCCGGGATCGAAGAAACCCTGCCGCCCCTGCGCGAGGAAGAGGCCATCGCCGCCGCTGTCCTGCAACGCCAGCAGGTGCAGCGCGATCAACTGACCGATCAGGAAACCCGCGCGCGCCAGACAATTGAAACGCTGACCAGCCGCATCCATCAGCTCGGCAAGGATATCGAACGGGAAACCGGCCTGAACCGCGATGCGGGCCAGATGATCGAAAGGCTGGAATGGGAAGCCCGCGGACTGGCCAAGGCCGCCGAAGGGCATGACGCGAAGGTGGCGGAAGCCGCAGAAATCGCCCGCGAAGCGGCTTCGATCCTTCAGGACCGCGAAGACCACCTGTCGCAGCAGACCGAGGATATGGCGCGTCTTGTCGCCCGTCACCAGTCAGCGCAGCGTCTGGTCGAAGACAGCCGCAAGACGCTGGCCCGCTCTGAGGGGGAAGAGGAAAAAGCCCGGCTGGCGGTGGATGAGGCCAAAACAGCCCTGACCCGTGCCAGCGAGGCGTTCGAAACCGCGCAGGAAAGCGAGGAAGAAGCCCGCGAAGCCGCCGAGGTCGCCGAAGAGGCGCTGGCCGCCGCGGATGAGCTGCGCAATGAAACGCAGGCCCGCGAAGCCGAGGCGCGCGCGCAACGGTCCGAGGCCGAAGGCGAATTGGGTGCAATCCGCGCCGAAACCACTGCGCTTGCCAAGCTGGTGGACCGCGACACGGCCGAGGGCGGGCAGGTGATGGACCTGCTGCGCGTGGAACCGGGTTTTGAGAAGGCGCTGGGTGCTGCGCTTGCCGATGACCTCCGTGCGCCGCTGGTCGAAGGTGACGGCCCGTCCGGCTGGGTTCAGGTGGCAGGGTATGACAGCGATCAGCCCTTGCCCGATGGGGTCGACCCGCTGGCGCTGCACGTGTCAGGGCCGGACAGGCTCAGCCGTCGCATCGCGCAGATCGGGCTGGTCGATGCGGATCAGGGCGCGCGGTTGCAGGCGTCGTTGAAGCCGGGCCAGCGTCTTGTGTCCCGCTCGGGCGACCTGTGGCGCTGGGACGGGTTCCGTGCCTGGGCCGAGGATGCGCCAAGTGCGGCGGCGCTGCGGCTGGAGCAGCTCAACAAGCTTGAGGCGCTGAAACAGGAACTGGCCCGCACCGAGGCGCAGGCCGACGGTGCCCGCGCCGCGCATGAAACCCTGTCGCGGCAACTGGCGGACGTGACCGAGGCCGACCGCCGTGCGCGCGAAGCCCGTCGTGCCGCTGATCAGCGCATGGCCGAAACCGCACGCCAGCTCAGCCGTGCCGAGGCGGATCGCAACCTTGCGCAGGGCAAGCTGGAAACACTGGCCCTTGCCGTGGATCGCCACAAAGAAGATGCCATGTCCGCCCGCGTGCAGCTGCGCGAGGCCGAGGCGGCGCTGAACGATCTGGGTGATCTCGCCAGCGCCCGCGCCGAGGTTGAGGACATCAAACAGACGGTCGAGGCGGCGCGGATCACCATGTTGACCCACCGCTCGACCCATGATGAGCTGCGCCGTGAAGGCGACGCCCGCACCCGTCGCACGCAGGAGGTCACCAAGGACCTGAGTGGCTGGCGGCACCGTCTGGAAACGGCTGAGAAGCGGATATCGGAACTGGCCGAGCGCAAGGAAAGTTCGGAAGAGGAACTGACCGAGGCCATGGCCGCCCCCGGCGAAATCGCCGAGGCGCGGGAAGAGTTGAACGAGTTGATCGAAGCCGCCGAAGCCCGTCGGGCCGACGCCGCCGACAAGCTGGCCGAAGCAGAAACACAGTTGCGCGAAGTGGTGACGGCCGAGCGTGAGGCGGAACGCCTGGCCTCGGAAGCTCGCGAAAACCGCGCCGCAGCCGAGGCGCGCAGTGACGCAGCAAAGGAAAGCGTGCTTGCGGCAGCAGAACGAATTGCCGAAGACCAGCAACTGACCCCGAACCAGCTGCTGAACCAGCTGGACGTAAACCCCGACCAGATGCCCGCCGCGGATGCGCTAGAGGCCGAAGTGAACCGCCACAAGCGCCAGCGTGACGCCATGGGCGCAGTGAACCTGCGGGCCGAGGAAGACAGCAAGGACGTTCAGGAAGAATTCGACACGCTCAGCAGTGAAAAGGCCGATCTGGAAGAGGCGATCAAAGCCCTGCGCAGCGGCATCTCCAGCCTCAACCGCGAAGGCCGCGAACGTCTGCTGACCGCTTTTGAACAGGTGAACTCGAACTTCGCGATGCTGTTCAAGCACCTCTTTGGCGGGGGCGAGGCCAATCTGGTCATGGTCGAAAGCGACGACCCGCTGGATGCGGGACTGGAAATCATGTGCCAGCCGCCGGGCAAGAAGCTCTCGACCCTCAGCCTGCTGTCGGGCGGCGAACAGACGCTGACCGCGACCGCGCTGATCTTTGGCGTTTTCCTGGCCAACCCGGCCCCGATCTGTGTGTTGGACGAGGTTGACGCGCCGCTGGACGATGCCAATGTCACCCGTTTTTGTGACCTGCTGGACGAGATGTGCCGCCAGACCGACACCCGTTTCCTGATCATCACCCACCACGCGGTGACCATGGCACGCATGGATCGTCTGTTCGGCGTCACCATGCAGGAACAGGGCGTCAGCCAGCTGGTTTCGGTCGACCTGAAAAAGGCCGAGCAGATGGTGGCCTGACCGCTCACCGCAACGTTATGATGATTGCAGGCATAACGCGCTACCTTGGCCTCATGACGCGTTTCCTGATCCCCGCCCTCATCGCCGCCACTTCGGTTGTCGCCGCTGAATGGCCCGTCAAATCCGGCGATGTCCCGCTGACAGTGGCCGAGCTTGACGCCCTCGCGGGCCAGACGCTGACCTTCTACGATGATGGTCAGGCCAAGTTTTCGGCGGGGGGCGCTTATTCCTATACCTACGCGGGCGGGGGGTCTGCATTCGGAACCTACTCCATCGCCGATGACGGTTCCGTCTGCATCGCGTATCGCAACGGGTTCAGCCGCTGCGACCTGTATGTCCACAGTGGCGAGCGGCTGATCCTGATCGATCAGAAAGGGGATAGGTACCCGGTGCGGCCCAAATAAAGAAGTCACAATTTGGGCCGGCCATGTTGGCAACGGACCAACCCGCGCAGCAATCTGAACCCGCGGCAGACGTCAACGGCCATGCCGGGAACAACGCAAATACACGCGCCCAATGAGGGGCCAGAACCAAACTGTGGGCACCTCGACACAACGCGCTGGCGCAAGGCAGGGTAAGTCGCGCCAAAACAGCAGCCGCGGTTGACGAGCCACACACCGCTTCGTTAGTGCAGCAGCGATCCCGTTTTGGCTTTGGGCAAGAGGTGCTGTTTTGGATTTTCAAGTTGCAAGTTTCTGGTTTGGTGCGCCGTTATCTTGCGTTGAAAGAGTATGCATTCAGTCCTTTCTGGATCATGGCTATGTCTTCCATCTGTACGTGCTGGATATGAACATAGATGTTCCCGACGGCGTTGTTGTTCATGACGCCCGCGAAATCTATGCGGATGAAACCACCGAAAACCTGACCGGTGGCCGGAGACGGATGGCGGTCTATTCAGACATCTTCCGGATCCACATGTTGCAAAAAACCGACTTTGTGTGGGTTGATCTGGATATCTACTGCGTCCGGCCGCTGGATGTTCCACCGGACTATCTGTTTGGTGTCGTCTGGCGCAACAAGGCGATGAACAATTGCGTCTTGCGCCTTCCCAAGACATCTCTGGCCTTGAAGCTGATCCTGAATTTCCTTGAGTCAGAAGTCCCGATCCCGTTTTGGTTGGGCAGTGATCGCATCGAAAAACTGGTCAAACGCTATGAGGCGGGCGAGACAATCACGCTCTACGATCTTCCGTGGACGACAACCGGCCCTAGTGTGACCCGCTGGGCGCTGGGGGTCACCGGTGAAATCGACCGAGGCCAGCATTGGCATTTGTATTGGCCGCGTCGCGGGTTTCTGGACCCGGTCGAGAACATTGAAGACTACGAACCCGATTGGGCCCGGTTTCACCACTTCCAGGGCGAAACCCGCAGTGGTATTCGCAGCAAATTCGGCGGTATTCCTCCAAAGGGAAGTTACATTGATATTGTCTGTCAAAGACATGGAATTGACCCCAAGAAATATCCGGTCACATAATCAGCGGCGACGGTGCCGATATCGTCAAATAATCTTGGGGGTTCGCGTCATACCACAGAAGTGCGGGCCGCTGGCTCAGAGTTTTTCCAGCAACTCCATCGTTGGCCACGCATCCGCAGGCAGGCCCAAACGGTTCTGTTCGGCCTGCGTTGCATCCCGCGTTCCGGCCCCCAGGATCCCGTCGATCTTGCCTACATCATATCCTTTGGCCTGAAGCTTGGTCTGCAACTGTTTCATCTGTGCGCCACTCAGGCCCTGCGTGGGATTGCCCGCATCATAAATCTGGCCGCCCTCAAGCCGTGTTCCGAAATAAGCGGCGGTCAGAACATAGACAAAGCTCTGGTTCCATTCGAAATAGACGTCGAAATTGGGGTAAGCCAGAAAGGCAGGCCCGTTGCGCCCCTGTGGCAGGATCAGCGAGGCGGGCAGGTTGGCCAAGGACCCGCCGCGCGCCTGAACGCCCATCGCCTGCCATTCCGCCACCGAACGCGGTTTGCCGGGGCCGGACAAGGACCAGTCCATCTGCGCGGGCACGGTGACCTCCTGCAACCAAGGCTCACCCGCGCGCCATCCCAGATGAGACAGCATTCTGGCCCCCGACATCAGCGCATCAGGGGCCGAGCTTTTCAGGCGGACATGCCCGTCACCGTCACCATCGACGCCGTTTTCCAGTATGTCACGCGGCAGCATCTGCACCATGCCGATCTCTCCGGCCCAAGCCCCGGTGGTGCGGGCCGGGTCGAAATCACCGTTCTGATACAGCTCGATGGCGGCGAAGATCTGCGGTCGGAACAGCTCCGGGCGGCGGCAGTCATGGGCCAGCGTCACCAAGGCGTTGCGGGTGTTGAAGTCGCCTTGAAACGATCCGTAATCGGTTTCAAATGCCCAGAAGGCCAGCAGCACCCCGCGGGAAATGCCATACTCGCGCTCGATCCGATCAAAGACCGCATCGTATTTGCGCGACATCGCTTGCCCGCGTTCGATCCGGTTTTGCGAAATCAGACGACGGGAAAACTCAATAAAGGGCTTCTGAAACACGCCCTGCGCCCGGTCAGCCTTCAGCACGGCGCTGTCCTGCTGCACCCCGTCAAAAAAACCGTTCACCGCTGATTTGTCCAAACCCTGCTGCACGGCTTCGGTCTTCAGCCCTTTGACAAAGGAGTTAAATCCACCTCCACATTGCGCCAGCGCAGGTGAGGTAAACAGGGCGGCGGCGATCAGGCCAGAGAGTATACGCATGAAAGGGTCCGTCAGAATATCAGTTCGGCCCCAACCCACACTGACACGAGCGCAAGCGCAAGCCCCCAAACCCGCCAGAGCATGTCACATGCGCGAAAAACTTCTGATGCACCGATCTCGCGCGGGGCGTCGCCATTGACCCAGGCCAGATCGCGCACCTGCCCGTCATAGCTGCGCGGCCCTGCCAGCGCGACATTCAGGGCGCGGGCCATGGCGGCTTCGGGCCAGCCAGCGTTGGGCGAGATATGACGCCGCGCATCCCGCACCATCTCAAACCAGCGCGACCATTGGCCGGACAGTGCCACGATCATCACGCAGGTCAGGCGGGCAGGGATCAGGTTCAGCAGGTCGTCGAACCGGGCCGCGGCCCAGCCAAAATCACGGTACGTTTCGGTGCGATAGCCGATCATGCTGTCGGCGGTGTTCACCGCCTTGTACACCAGCAACCCCGGAAGCCCGGCGACCAGAAACCAGAATGCAGGGGCAATGACCCCGTCGCTCAGGTTCTCTGCCGCGCTTTCGATGGCGGAACGCGCCACCTGTGCTTCGGTCATATCCTGCGTGTCGCGCGAGACGATCATAGCCACCTGCGCCCGCCCGTCTTCCAGCGAGGTTTGCAACCCGTCACCAACCGCGCGGACATGGGCAACCAGCGACTTTTGCGCCAGCAGAATCGCGCAGCCAAGAATTTCAACCACCGGCCCCAGCAGGGACAGACCCCACCCAAGGCCCCATGCGCCGCAGATCAGAAGGGCAAGCACCACCACCCCCTTCAACCGCCGACCGCGCCCGTAATTCAGGCGTTTGTCCAGCCATCCGATCAGGTTGCCGATCATCACCGCCGGGTGTTTGACGCGGGACCAGAGCCAGTCGGGCTCTCCCAGAGTGGCGTCCAGGCACATGGCGCAGACCAGCATCAGGGCAGGGCTCACAGCGCGGCCTCCAGCCTGTCCCACCCCTTTTCCGGTGGCAGACCCAGACGCAGAAAGGTTGTTGAATAAGGAAAGATACGGCTCCAGATATGGGCGCGGGCCAGCCGGTCCTGCCACTCCAAGGCGTCATCAAACCGATACAGACGAAACAGGCTGGTGCCACCGACGATATCTGCGCCCCTGGTCAGCATCAGCGTATCCAGCCGGGCCGCTTCATCCGCCAGCCGCGCGCGCGTGGCATCGGCCCAGTCATCGTCCGACAGGGCTTGCGTTCCAACCCGCAGGGCCGGGCCGGACACCGACCAGGGTCCGGTCAGGTCGCTCAGGCGGTTGATCAACTCAGGTCGCCCGATGGCAAACCCAAGCCGCATCCCGGCCAGCCCCCAGAACTTGCCAAAGCTCTTCAGCACGATCACGCCGGGACGTTCCGCTATATGGATCAACGATGCCTCTGGCGTGACATCGCAAAAGCTCTCGTCGATCACGGTCAGCGGGGCCGAGACATCGCGTTCCTGCCAGATGCGCCCGTCCGGGTTATTGGGATGCACGATCACGCGGGCGTCAACCGCGCCCTCAGGCTGAACACGCCACCCCTGCGCCGAAAAGGCGGCGGCGTGTTCGTTATAGGTGGGCGGCGTGATCTGGACACGCCCTGGCGCGGCCAGCGCAGGGATACGAGAGATGACAGCCGATGCACCGGGCGCCGGCAGGATTGCAGCCCCCTGCGGCACGTTCCAGAACCTGCGGGCCGCATCACTCAGCCGTTCAAAGGCACCGTGATCCGGCAATTCGGCCCAATCCCCGGCGGTCAGGCCCGCAACGGCGTAAGGATGCGGATTGATTCCGGTCGACAGATCGATCCAATCTGCACGCGCTCCGCCATACCTGACAATCGCCCTGTCCAGCCCCCCGCCGTGGTCGCGAACTGCGCGGGGGTCCAAGCCGTGATCAAGTGTACTCATCTGCTCTCTCTGCGGGGATTGACCGGTTTCGGGGTGCTTCAAGCGGATTTTTGCCATTTACACAAGCAAATCCGCCCGAACACGCAAGCGTGCGGCTGCTGTTAACACTTTGTTAAGGAAATAACGAGATCACGGACCACGGGGGTCGGCACCACTCACCATACCAAGTGCCGAGGTTGTTGCAAATGAAAGTTCTGATTGTTGAGAGTAACCCCGACCTTGGTCGGGTCTGGAAAAGACATCTGGAGCGGCAAGACGCCGAAGTCACGCTGGTTGACGCTCAGGAGGCCGCCATTCTGGCGCTCTATGGCACGGATTTTGATATCATCGTGCTGGATCTGGTTCTGGAAACCGGAAGCGCATTGGCTGTGGCCGATTTTGCCAGCTATCGCCGCCCCGAGGCGCGGGTGATTTTTGTCACCAACACCACCTTCTTTTCCGACGGGTCGATTTTTGCGCACAGTCCCAATGCCTGTGCCTATGTTCAAAGCGAAACGCCGCCAGAGGATCTGGCGGCGATGGTCGAACATTACGCCGCCGGGCGCTGATCGCGCCCATGCGGCTCCATGTAATCCAGCACCGGGTTCACCGGAATGATGCGGTGCGGATTGATGCTGTCATGGCTGTAGTGATAGTGGCGCACGATGTGATCCATGTTCACGGTCTCGGCGACACCGGGCCATTGATACAGCTCCCGCGTATAGGCCCATAGGTTTGGATAATCGATCAGGCGCTGCCTGTTGCACTTGAAATGCAGATGATAGACCGGGTCGAAGCGGATCAGGGTTGTGAACAACCGCCAATCGGCCTCGGTGATCCGGTCCCCCATCAGATACCGGTTCCGCGCCAAACGCCCTTCCAGCCAGTCCAGCGTGTCGAACAACGGGCCCACGGCGGCGTCGTAGGCCGCTTGGGAGGTGGCAAAGCCCGACTTGTAGACGCCGTTGTTGACGTCTGAATAGACTCGCGCATTGACCTCCTCGATCTCGTCCTGCATCGCCTCGGGCCAGTAATCGTCCGTATTGCCAGTGATGTCGTTGAAGGCCGAATTGAACATGCGGATGATTTCCGAACTTTCGTTCGAAACAATGGTCTCTTGCGCCTTGTCCCACAGGATCGGCACTGTGACGCGACCGGAATAGGACGGATCCGCCTTGGTATAGATCTGATGTGCATAGCTCAGCCCGTAAAGACGGTCACCCGTGGCACCGTGATCATCCGCCTCAAAGGTCCAGCCGTGATCCAGCATGTCGGGATGTACGACCGAAACCGGAACCAGATCGCTCAGCCCCTTCAACGCGCGAAAGATCAGGGTGCGATGCGCCCAGGGGCAGGCGTGGCTGACATACAGGTGATACCGCCCGGCTTCGGCCCGGAACCCGCTTTTGCCCGACGGTCCCGCGCGGCCATCAGCGGTCAGCCAGTTGCGAAACTGCGCCGCGCTGCGTTTGAATGCGCCACCCGTGGATTTGGTGTCATACCAGGTGTCTTGCCATTTTCCATCGACCAGCAGGCCCATATCTCATCCTCCGCATAGGCGTTTGGCCAAAGATAGGTCCAAGCCCCGCCTGTTCCTATGCATTTGCCCGCGCACAAGACCTGCATGCGCGCACAGGCAATGCTGGGATTTCTGTGCAACAAACCGCAGGCACAGCCCGTTGCGTGAACGCGTTCACTGGATTTTTACAACAGTTCCCGCACAATAGAGGTCATTAGCGGGGGAATGATTTAATGAGTACTTATGTTTCAAAGGAAATACGCGCCGAGTTGGACGCCGCCCGAATCGCCACATTGAAAAAGGCCAGTCGCCTTCGCGTCCAGATGGGCGACAATACCTATAAAATTCTCAAATTGTGGAAAGATGGTTTCACGGTTGAGGCGGAAACGACACCGCGTCTGCGCGGGTTGGTCGATATCTATGACGGGGCCAATCTTCTGTATCAATGCCTGATCATTGCCGATGAGGATGAAGGCGGCGAGATGCGGTATGAATTCAAACGCAGCACCGCCGCCCATGACAAGGCACCGCTGGATTTCTACCGCGCCCCGGATGCGCCCATCGCGTTGCTGGGCAACGAAGACTAAGCTCGGAGTTCTATCGTAGTACCGGGTTAGGTCGGGGTAACGCCCAACAGGCCGTTAGGCTGGCTATCGCTATGGATTTCGCCATTCAGGTCCGCGCCCGGACAACAGGCGCGGTCCATCGTGAGGCCAGTCAAACCAGACACCGCTTGGATTATTGCAGGTCGCCAAAGGCCCGTTTCAGCCGCGCGCAGGCGTCCTCGACCCGCGCTCGTTGCGTGGCCAGGTTGAACCGTTCAAACGTTTCTCCGCCAGTGCCAAAGCCCGGTCCTGACGAGGTTGCAATCCGCGCATCCTCGCGCAATCGGCGGACAAATTCAGCGTGATCCATGCCGGTGCCGGAAAAGTCGACCCAGGCCAGATAGGTCGCCTGCAAGGGCATCGACCACAGGCCCGGAATCTCGGCTATGGTCTGGTCGAACAGACGCCTGTTTCCGTCCAGATGCGCGATCTGGGCATCTGCCCATTCCGCGCCGGCCGGGCTGTAGGCGGCGTTGATCATCGCCACACCCAACGCACTGGGGCCATAATCCAGCGTTGTCAGCCGATGCTTCATCGCCTCGCGCAGTTTGGGGTCGGGAATGATCATGTTGCCGGTGCGCTGCCCGGCGATGTTAAAGGTCTTCGATGCCGCCGTCAGCGTTACCGTCCGTGGCCGCGCATCCGGGGCTGCCACATCCATCGGCACAAACTTGGCACCGGGATAGACCAGATCGTGGTGGATCTCGTCTGACACAAGGATCAACCCGTTGCGCTCGGCAAATGCGGCCACGGCGCGCAGTTCCTCCGGCGTCCAGACCCGGCCCGACGGGTTCTGCGGCGAACACCACAGCAACATCTTCTCGGACCCGTCCAGCCGCGACTGCGCGTCTTCCAGATCAATCCCGTAGCTGTCGCCGTCACGCACCAGCGGGCATTCCACAATCCGGCGGCCCGCCTTGTTCACCTTATGGGCAAACTCATGGTAGACAGGGGTGAAGGTCACGATGCGATCGCCTGGCTCGGTCCAGACATCCAGTGACAGGGCAATAGCATTGCCCAGGCCCTGGGTGGTCAGAACCCAGTCCGTGTCAATGTCCCAGTCGTGCCGGGTTTTCATCCACCACTGGACCGAGGCCAGATACTCCGGGTGCGCCCAGGAATACCCGAACACGCCGTGATCTGCGGCCTTGCGCACCGCGTCGATCACGCAGGGGGCCGTCGGGTAATCGGAATCGGCTGTCCACATGGCCAGCCCGTCCTCGGGCGAGACACCGTACAGCATCTCCATCTTGTCCCATTTGGTACTGTTGGTGCCCCGGCGGTCGATCAGGTCGTTGAAAGTCATGTCAGCTCCATTCTGATGGTCGAAAGCTAACCGCAATTCAGGCAGGTGCAAGGGGGGCGTTGCGGCGCGGGGCACGATGCCCTAAATCAGCCTCATGAAACGTAACATCCTGATCTATCCCGACCCCCGTCTCAAGAAGGTCTGCGCCCCGGTGGCCGACCTCACGGACGACCTGCGCGCGCTGGCCGATGACATGCTGGAAACGATGTATGACGCCCCCGGTGTTGGCCTTGCCGCGCCACAGATCGGCGTGCTGGATCGCTTGATCGTGCTGGATTGCGTCAAGGAAGAAGGCGAGGCGCCGCGACCCCTGATCATGTTCAACCCGCAGGTCATCGCGTCCTCGGAAGAAACCAATGTCTACGAGGAAGGCTGTCTGTCGATCCCTGATCAATACGCCGAGGTGACGCGCCCCAAAGTGGTCGATGTGACTTGGATGGACCGCGACGGAAACCTGCAACAGGAAACCTTTGACGGGCTCTGGGCCACCTGCGTTCAGCACGAGATCGATCATTTGGACGGCAAGCTGTTCATCGACTATCTCAAGCCGCTGAAACGGCAGATGATCACCCGCAAGATGCAAAAGCTCAAACGCGAACGGGCCCGTGCATGACCGTTCGTACCTGCCCGCCATGGCCTGACAAACGCCTGCGCACCAAGGCGGATGAGGTGCCCGAGATCACCGATGAGATCCGCGCCATCTGGGACGACATGATCGACACGATGGAGGCGATGCCCGGCGTCGGTCTTGCCGCGCCACAGATCGGGGTGATGCTGCGGCTGGCCGTTGTTGACGGTTCTGCCGAACGGGGCCGGGCCGTGCGTCTGGCAAACCCGGAAATCCTGCACAGTTCGATCGAGCTGCGCGAACATGAAGAGGCCAGCCCGAACCTGCCCGGCGTCTCGGCCACAATCAAACGCCCGCGCGCGGTGACCGTGAAGTTCCTGAACGAACATGGCATGCTGGACCGCCGCGATTTCGTCGGGATCGACGCGACCAGCGTGCAGCATCAGATCGACCACCTGAACGGGCGGATGTTTTTCGACCGGCTCAGCAAGGTCAAACGTGACATGCTGCTGCGCAAGGCCCGCAAACAAACCTGACGTCCGTAGGCCGGGCTTCAGCCCGGCACCCGTCCCAACTGCCGGAGCCAACGATGCGCATCATATTCATGGGAACCCCTGATTTTTCGGTCCCGGTGCTGGACGCACTCGTCAAGGCCGGGCACGACATCGCCGCCGTCTACTGTCAGCCCCCGCGCCCCGCCGGGCGTGGCAAGAAAGACCGCCCGACGCCGGTTCACGCCCGGGCCGAGGCGCTGGGCCTGCCCGTTCGCCACCCAACCTCTCTGAAATCCGCTGACGAACAGACCGCATTTGCCGCGCTGAACGCCGATATCGCCGTCGTCGTCGCGTATGGCCTGATCCTGCCGCAACCCATTCTGGACGCGCCGCGACACGGCTGCCTGAACATCCACGCCAGCCTGCTGCCGCGCTGGCGCGGTGCCGCCCCGATCCACCGGGCGATCATGTCCGGCGATGCCGAAACCGGGATCTGTATCATGCAGATGGAGGCCGGTCTGGACACCGGCCCGGTCCTGTTGCGACAGGCAACCGCGATTGAGGTTGAAGAAACCACCGCGCATCTGCATGACCGGCTCTCGGCCATGGGGGCCGCGCTGATCGTCGAGGCGCTGGCCAAGCTGCCGGACCTGATACAGGAACCGCAGCCCGAGGATGGCGTGACCTATGCCGCCAAGATCGACAAGTCCGAGGCCCGCATCGACTGGACCCGCCCGGCGGTCGAGGTCGACAGGCAAATCCGCGGGCTGTCACCCTTTCCCGGCGCATGGACCGAAATGAATGGCGAACGCATCAAGCTGCTGGCATCGCGGCTGGCAGACGGGCAGGGCGCAGCCGGTGAAGTTCTGAAAAACGACCTGCACGTGGCCTGCGGTCAGGGCGCGGTCGAACTGCTGCGCTTGCAACGGGCGGGCAAAGGCGCGCAGGATAGGGAAACCTTCCTGCGGGGCTGGCCCATTCCCACCGGCA
This sequence comes from Ruegeria sp. TASC047, assembly GCF_059612445.1. Classification (NCBI taxonomy): domain Bacteria; kingdom Pseudomonadati; phylum Pseudomonadota; class Alphaproteobacteria; order Rhodobacterales; family Roseobacteraceae; genus Ruegeria; species Ruegeria sp. TASC047. The sequence continues at coordinate 17,635 of NZ_JBXWQP010000027.1, read as the reverse complement.
CCCGCCTGACCTAGGAGAAGCCCGATGTTCATGGTGATGATGGGGATCGTCGTGATTGCCGGGATCGTCGGATATCTGTCCGAACAGACCGGATTCACCCATAACGGCTATCTTCAGTCGATCATCATCTGCGTGGGCGGGGCGTTCCTGTTCTACTTCATCCGCATCATGTTCGGTATCAGTTTTGGCCCTCCGGGTCTGGATGCGGTGATCTCGTCTATCGGCGCCCTGATCATCGTGCCGACGCATTGGAGGAAGTGACATGCCCATCGTCGCCCTGATCATCATCGGCGCTGCCGCGGGGTTCCTCGCCACCCGCCTGATGCGGATCGAGGCGGACATTCCAACCACCATGCTGATCGGCGTCATAGGGGCTCTGATCGGTGGGTTCGTTCTGCGGTTTCTGATAACCGTCATGGGCTGGATGTCGGGTTTTGTGGGTGCGGTTCTGGGCGCATTGCTGGTGATCTGGATCTGGCAGACCTACCTGCGCCGCTGATGTATTCTTGGGCCGCGCATTCCGTCCCGGAAACCTTCACTCGACAGATAGCGCAGCAGATCAGCGCTCGTCGCACTCCAGCGCCGAGCCAAGCGCCGGGGCAGCTTTCGTCGTCATATCGAACCGGTTCGCCTCGGCGGCGGTCATCCAGTGGATGCTGTCGGCCGGGGCCGCATACAGTGTGTACCAGTAAAACGCCTCATCCACGCCGATGTCCCTGAAATAATCCAGATAGCGGTCATGTTCCGGGTCATCCTTGGGCAGCTCCGTGGCCACCAGCCCCGATCCGGCCCAGCTGTGCACGCCCACGCAGGCTCCCGGCTGCAAAACGCGGCGGCGTCCGGCCAGGAACAGATCGGTGCCGCCGCTGGCAACCAGACCGTCCGACGGCACGACGGTATCGAACCCGGCCCTGCGCACCTCGCGGCTGAAGATGACATTGGCGTCGTCATCCACCGACCCCTCGATATATTGCAGCACCAGCGTGCGCGCTTCGGGGTTTTCGGCGGTGACGTCTTCAAAAGCGGACAGCGTCGTTTCGTCAATCGTACCCGAGGCGATGATCCGGTCACCCTCGGCAACAAAGCGGACAGGTGCATAATATGTGCCGCATGAGGCCAGCAAAGCCAGTGAGACCGCTATCGATGTAAGTCTGAACGACAATTTGGCCTCCGGGCTGCGTGTTTCAAACAGCTATCAGCCCGCCCCGGTCGCGTCCACCGACAGGTTCAGTTGCGGGGCGGGCGGCTTTTGTAGACGGGCAACTGCCAGCCAAACACCAGCGACCCGGCCCGCAAGGCCCAGCACACAAAGGCGCACAGGCCCAGCACAAAGGCGGGCCCCAGCCCCAGCCTGACCGCAAGTACCGCCGTCAACGCCCCCATAAACGCGCACGAGACGTAAAGTTCGCCCTGTTTCAGCACCAGCGGCACCTCGTTGCAGACCACGTCGCGCATCAGCCCGCCCAGACACCCTGTCGTTACACCCATCAGCACGACGATGATACCGGGCTGATCCAGTGACAGCGCGGCACCGGTTCCGGCGGCAACGGCGACCGACAGCGCGAAACTGTCCAGCCAGACCAGCCAGTTATAGCGGCTTTCCACCAGATGCGCGGTAAAGAACACAAACACCGCCGCCGCGACGGCGATCAGGATGTAATCCGGCTGGCCGACCCAGAAGATCGGGTGCCGGTCCAGCAGCAGGTCGCGTACCGTGCCGCCGCCAACTGCGGTCAGGCAGGCCATGAAGGCAAAACCCACCAGATCCAGCTGCGCCCGGCTGGCCACCAGCGCCCCGGTCAGCGCAAAGATCAGAACCGAGGCATAATCCAGCAGCGTCAGCGCACTCACGCCTGCGCCTTTTTCGGCTTGAAGGGCGCCATGCCTGCGCGGGCCAGTTCATCGGCCTTTTCGTTTTCGGGATGGCCCGCATGGCCTTTGACCCATTCCCATGTCACGTCGTGGCGATCCTGCGCCTCGTCCAGACGCTGCCACAGATCGACATTCTTGACCGGCTTCTTGTTCGAGGTTTTCCAGCCGTTCCGCTTCCAGCCGAATATCCAGCCGGTGACGCCGTTCTTCACATAAGCGCTGTCGGTGACAATGGTGATCTTCGACGGGCGCTCCAGCGTCTCCAGCGCGCTGATGGCAGCCAGCAACTCCATCCGGTTGTTGGTGGTCTCGGCCTCGCCGCCGTTCAGTTCCCGCTCTTTCAGAACGCTGTCGCCGTTCATAGCGCGCAGCAGCACACCCCAGCCACCGGGGCCAGGATTGCCGGAACAGGCGCCATCTGTATAGGCAAACAACTCAGGCATGGGCGAACACCAGAATAAACCCGTCGTACGACCCGGCCAGACCCTTGCCCATCCCTTCGACCGTGCGGTCAATCGTGAACCCGGCCTGGGTCAGCGCCTCTCTTATCTCGGCTTCCGAGTAATAGGTGTAATAGCGGTCCAGATCGTCACGATGCTCGCCCGTGCCCAGCTTCATGCCCAGAAACAGCTGGCCGCCGGGCTTCAGGGCCGTGTGGATCGCTTTCAGGTGACGCGGAAAATCCGCACGCGGCGCGTGCAGCAGGGAAAAACTGGCGTAAACTCCATCATATTCGGCGGTTTCGGTAACATCGTCGAACGTACCCAGATGCGCGTCCACCCCGTTCCGGCGGGCATGTTCGACAAAGGCGGGGGTGGCATCCAGCGCCCGCACCTTCAGCCCCTGACGCATCAGGAAACCGCTGTCCGATCCGGGGCCTGACCCCAGATCCAGCACATAGCCGCCCGCACCGACCGCATCGACAAAATCCTGACGGGTCTTGAGCTGTTCGGCTGGCAGAGGAATGGCCAGATATTCGTTTACTCTGTTCGTATAGGCATCAATCGTGCGTTTGTCGCTCACAGGTACACTCCTACGGCTAGGCTGGCCAGAACGACTGCGGTCAGCAGGATACGCAGCTGCATCCACCAGACCGGCGTCAGCCGCCAGTATGAAAACAGGGCGTCCAGCAGCAGCAAGCCAGTGAACCCGTAGATCAGATTGGTGCCCGCAGTGACCGGCCCGCCACCCGTCATGGCAAAGGCCCACAGCGCAGGCAGGACCGACAGCCCATAACACAGCGCAGCCTTGCTGCCCGAGGTCTTGGTGGCAAAGCCCCACAGCACACCTGACATAAAGCTCAGGATGACCGAGCCATAGAACAGCTGCACATAAGGGCCAACAAAGCGTGGGCCAAAGTTGCGCGCGCCCCAGGCGTTCAGATCACCGTTCAGATAGGTCAGCGCGCCCCAGACAAACGGGACCAGTCCCGCCAGCCCCAGATAGAGCGGCGCCTTCGGCACGCCGGTCACGCCGGTTGCCTCAACACGCGCGGCACTTTGAATTCGACGTTTTCGGTTGCGGTCTCGACCGGCTCGACAGTGACATCGTAATGGTCGCGGAAGGCGTCGATCACCTCGTTCACCAGCAATTCCGGGGCCGATGCGCCTGCGGTCACCGCAACGCTTTTGATGCCCTGCAAAGCGCGCCAGTCGATTTCGGTCGCGCGCTGGACCAGCTGCGCGTATTTGCACCCCTCGCGCGATGCAACCTCGACCAGACGGCGGGAATTGGACGAGTTCGGAGCCCCCACAACCAGCAGCGCATCGGCCTTGGGGGCCACGGCCTTCACGGCCTCCTGCCGGTTGGTCGTGGCATAGCAAATGTCTTCCTTATGCGGGCCGACAATGGCCGGGAACCGGGCCTGAAGGGCTGCGATGATGTCCTTGGTATCATCCACCGACAGGGTGGTCTGGGTGACAAAGGCCAGCGCGTCGGGGTCGCGCACCTGCACGGCGGCCACATCCTCGACCGTTTCGACCAGCAGCACATCACCCTCGGGCAGCTGTCCCATGGTGCCAACGGTTTCGGGATGGCCCTTGTGGCCGATCATGATCATCTGCAATCCCGCATCCGCATGGCGCTGCGCCTCGACATGAACCTTCGACACCAGCGGACAGGTGGCATCCACATAGATCATCTCACGCTGCGCGGCTTCGGCTGGTACCGATTTCGGCACACCATGGGCGGAAAAGATCACCGGGCGGTCATCGGGGCATTCATGCAGTTCTTCGACAAACACAGCCCCTTGGGCCCGCAACCCGTCGACCACGAATTTGTTATGCACGATCTCGTGGCGCACATAGACCGGTGCCCCCCATTTCTGCAGGGCCATTTCAACGATCTTGATGGCGCGGTCCACACCGGCGCAGAACCCGCGGGGGGCGGCCAGATAAAGTGTCAGTGGCGGCTTGGTCATTCGGCTGTCTCCTTAGGGCACAGGTAAGTCTTTTCCCGGCCTTGGTCCAGACAGGACATTGTCATTCATCTGACACGAATCGTTGTTAGTCAGAGGATGTTTCAGCACCAATCCTTAGTTAAAGAAGCGCGGCCAGGACTCCGGTCCTGACCGCGCGAATTTTTCCCATCAACAGGCAGTGGTGCCGGATCAGCTGCCGCCTGCAACCGCGACGCTGCGATGCTCTGCCGGCATTTCACGCGGCGGGCGACCGATCACGTCACGCAGATCTTCCAACTCGATGAAGTTGTCGGCCTGACGTCGCAGCTCGTCCGAAATCATCGGCGGCTGGCTGCGGATCGTTGACACGACAGACACGCGAACGCCCTGACGTTGCAGGCTGGCGATCAGCGGGCGGAAATCCCCGTCACCCGAGAACAGCACGATATGATCCACACGCGGTGCCAGTTCCATGGCATCGACTGTCAGCTCGATATCCATGTTTCCTTTGACTTTCCGACGCCCCATGCTGTCGGTGTATTCCTTGGCCGGTTTTGTGACCATGGTGAAGCCATTGTAATGAAGCCAGTCAACCAATGGGCGGATCGGTGAATACTCGTCGTTTTCAAGCAGCGCTGTATAGTAGAAAGCCCGAAGCAACTTGCCACGGCGCATGAATTCCTGCCGCAGAAGTTTGTAGTCTATGTCAAAACCGAGTGCTTTTGCCGCGGCATAAAGATTCGAGCCGTCGATGAACAGCGCTAGCCGTTCGTCCTTATAAAACATAAATTGGTCCTTCCAGTATAATCCAGACTGCGCCGCGTTACGTGAGTGGGTGTTTTACAAATTGACGCAATCTGGTGAGCTTATAAATAGAAGTTTTGTCGCTTATCGCAAGTATGCAATGTGTCGAATATAGGGTAGCATATGTACAATTCTTTGCCAAATGCGGTTGTGGCATTGGGCGCGAATCTCGATCTGAGAGGAAATGGGCCCGCTGTAACGCTACAGCGCGCAATTGACGCACTTTCGCAACAGGGCGTAGTGATTCGCTCTGTCAGCCGGTTTTTTGCGACGCCCTGCTTCCCCGCTGGCGCTGGTCCGGACTACGTGAATGCGGCTGTGCTGATCGAAACCGACAAATCCGCGGCCCAGCTTTTGCGCGTGCTGCACGAGGTTGAACACCAGTTCGGTCGTGAACGGGTGCAGCGCTGGGGAATGCGGACGCTGGATCTGGATCTTGTATGCTATAGCGATCAGATTCTGCCTGACCGCGCCTTGTTCGACCGCTGGCTGACCCTGCCGCCCGAGGCACAGCGGCATGAGGCACCGGAACAGCTGATCCTGCCGCATCCGCGCCTTCAGGACCGCGCTTTTGTGCTTGTGCCGATGGCGGATATTGTGCCCGACTGGCGCCACCCCGTGCTTGATCGCACGGTTTCCCAGATGGTCGACGACCTGCCCCCGTCCGAGGTTGCGGCGGTTACGCCGCTGTGATCCCTGCAAATGCAGCATTTCCTGCTTGTCAAGGCGCGGAATCGCGCTTAGATAAACCCCTTCCTGACATGGACTCAGAAACGGAGAGCGCCCAATGGCCCGCGTGACGGTTGAAGATTGCGTAGACAAGGTTCCAAACCGGTTCGAACTGGTAATGCTGGCCGCCCATCGGGCGCGCGAGATTTCTGCCGGTGCCGCGATTACCGTTGACCGCGACAACGACAAGAACCCTGTCGTGTCCCTGCGCGAAATCGCCGACGAGACCCAAGGCGCTGACGCCCTGCGCGAACGCCTGATCGAGGCCAACCAGACCCAGATCGAGGTTGATGAGCCGGAAGAAGATCAGATGGCGCTGCTGATGGGTGCCGAGTCGGACAAGCCTGCGATGGACGACATGTCCGAAGAAAAGCTCCTGCGCGCTCTGATGGAGGCTCAAGGGCAGGGGTAAGCTCCAAAGACGAAGGTGCGGACCGGATGATTTCTGCTGACGATCTGATTGCGCTGGTCCGCAACTACAATCCCAAGACGAATGCTGAACGTATCGCGCTGGCCTATGAGTTTGGCCAGCAGATGCACGAAGGGCAAGTCCGCCACTCTGGCGAGCCCTACTTTACCCACCCTGTTGCCGTTGCCGCCATCCTGACCGAACAGCGTCTGGATGATGCGACGATCATCACCGCATTGCTGCATGACACGATCGAAGACACCAAGGCCAATTACGGCAAGGTGTCCGATCTGTTTGGGGATGAGGTCGCCAAGCTGGTCGACGGCGTCACCAAGCTGACCAACCTGCAACTGTCCAGCCGCGAAACCAAGCAGGCCGAGAATTTCCGCAAGCTGTTCATGGCCATGTCCAAGGACCTGCGGGTCATTCTGGTCAAGCTGGCCGACCGTCTGCACAACATGCGCACCATCAAGGCGATGCGGCCCGAAAAGCAGGTTCAGAAAGCGCGCGAGACGATGGATATCTACGCGCCGCTTGCGGGCCGCATGGGGATGCAATGGATGCGCGAGGAGCTCGAAGACCTCGCGTTCCGCGTCCTGAACCCCGAAGGCCGCCAGTCGATCATCCGTCGCTTTATCACGCTGCAACGTGAAACCGGCGATGTGATCCACCGCATCACCGGTGACATGCGTCACGAGCTGGAAAAGGCGGGCATCGAAGCCGAAGTCTTTGGCCGCGCCAAGAAACCCTATTCGATCTGGCGCAAGATGCAGGAAAAGGATCAGGGCTTCTCGCGCCTCTCGGATATCTACGGGTTCCGCATCATCACCCAGACGGAAGAAGACTGCTATCGCACGCTTGGGGCCATCCATCAGCGCTGGCGCGCGGTGCCGGGTCGGTTCAAGGACTATATCAGCCAGCCGAAATCGAATGGTTACCGCTCGATTCACACCACCGTTTCGGGCCGCGACGGCAAACGGGTCGAAGTTCAGATCCGCACCCGCCAGATGCACGATGTGGCAGAAACCGGCGTTGCGGCGCACTGGTCCTACCGGGACGGGGTGCGCACGGAAAACCCCTTTGCCGTCGACCCGGCGAAGTGGATATCCAACCTGACCGAGCAATTCGACAACGAGGACGATCACGAAGATTTCCTCGAAGCCGTCAAGCTCGAGATGTATTCGGACCAGGTCTTCTGCTTCACCCCCAAGGGCGACGTGGTGAAACTGCCGCGCGGTGCGACCCCGATCGATTTCGCCTATGCCATCCACACCCGGATCGGCCATGCCTGTGTGGGGGCCAAGGTCGATGGCATTCGCGTGCCGCTCTGGACGCGGATGAAGAACGGCCAGTCGGTCGATATCATCACCGCTGACGGGCAGACACCGCAGGTCACATGGCTTGAGATCGCCGTCACCGGCAAGGCCCGTACCGCCATCCGCCGCGCCCTGCGCGAGGTGGATCGCGAACGGTTCATCAAGCTGGGCAAGGAACTGGCGCGCTCGGGCTTTGACCATGTGGGGCGCAAGGCCACCGACAAGGCGCTTGATACCGCCGCCAAGCACCTGCGCCTGAAAGACCGGCATGAATTGCTGGCCCGTCTGGGCAGTGCCGAACTAACCGCTCATGAGGTGGTTCAGGCCGTCTATCCCGAACTGGCTCAGGATGACGGCGACGCCATTCCGCTGCGGCGCGCCGTGATCGGTCTTGAACCCGGCCAGAAATTCGACCGCGCGCCCTGCTGTCAGCCGCTGCCGGGCGAACGGATCGTCGGCATCACCTACCGGGGCAAGGGTGTTGTGGTGCACGCCATCGACTGCGACAAGCTCAGCCAATATGAAAGCGAACCGGAACGCTGGGTCGATCTGCACTGGCATTCGGGTACGCACCCGGCCGTCTATGGGGCGACACTGGATCTGACCATCGGCAACGATGCCGGGGTTCTGGGGCGCATTTGCACATTGATCGGCGAGAAAAAGGCCAATATCTCGAACCTGGAATTTGTGGACCGCAAACCGGATTTTTACCGCCTGCTGATCAATGTCGAACTGCGCGACCTTGAACAGTTGCATTCGCTGATGCTGATGCTTGAGGCTGAAAGCGATGTTGCAGCGGTCGAGCGTTATCGGGACCGGACCAAAACCGCGACCGCGGCTGGCTGAGAAGGGGTGATCACGGGTGGTATTCAAGCGCCGAGACCGACGCTCTCCTGTTCAGGTCGCATCGGAACTCGTCTATCCGCGTGGCGGATGGACCCGCGCCTTCCACTATGTCAAACACCGTGTCCGCCGCCTGCCGGATTCCCCTGACCGGATCGCCCGCGGCATCGGGGCGGGCGTTTTCGCATCCTTCACGCCGTTTTACGGGCTGCACTTTCTGGTTGCGGCAATTGGTGCGCGGCTGATCAAGGGAAATATTCTGGCCGCGCTCAGCGGCACGTTCTTTGGCAACCCCCTGACCTATGTCCCGATTGGGGTGATCTGCCTGCAAACCGGGCATTTCCTACTGGGCACCGAATATGAAGAAGGCGACACGCAGGGGCTGATGGGCAAATTTGCCGACGCCATCGGTGACCTCAAGGACAACCTTCTTGCGCTCTTTACTGATCGCGTGGCCGACTGGCACGGGCTGGGGCAGTTCTACGATGACGTTTTCTATCCCTACATGATTGGCGGCATCATCCCCGGTATCGTGGCGGGCATCATCTGCTACTACCTCAGCCTGCCGCTGATCCTGACCTACCAGCAGCGCCGCCGCGCGAAGATCAAGGCAAAGTTTGAAGAAATCAAACGTCTGGCCGGAGAAACAACTGCCAGTCCCGCGCCAAGATCGCTAAGGTCGGGGCGAAAATCTGCAAAAGGAACCAAATGATGTCCGAAAGCCGTCTGCGTCTGGGTGTGAATATCGATCATGTCGCCACCGTGCGCAACGCGCGCGGCGGGGCCTATCCTGACCCGCTGCGCGCCGCCAAGCTGGCAGAAGAAGCCGGCGCCGACGGCATCACCGCGCATCTGCGCGAAGACCGCCGCCATATCTCGGACGCCGATATCGACGGCCTGATGGAGGTTCTGTCGGTGCCTCTGAACTTTGAAATGGCCGCCACCGAAGAGATGCAGAAAATCGCCCTGCGCCACAAGCCGCACGCCGTCTGTATCGTTCCCGAAAAGCGCGAGGAACGCACAACCGAAGGCGGGCTCGAAGTCGCGCGCGAGGAAAACAAGCTGGCCCATTTCATCGCCCCCCTGCGCGAGGCCGGGTGCCGCGTGTCAATCTTCATCGCCGCGGATCAGCGCCAGATCGAGGCCGCGCACCGTATCGGTGCCGAGGTGATCGAGTTGCACACCGGCGCCTATTGCGACGCCCACGCCGAAGGCCGCATGGACGCCGCCGCGCGCGAGCTTGAATCGCTGCGCCAGATGTCCACCTTTGCCCATTCTCTGGGGCTCGAGGTCCATGCAGGCCATGGCCTGACCTACGACTCCGTAAAGCCGGTTGCCGCCTTCCCTGAGGTCATGGAACTGAACATCGGGCATTTCCTGATTGGCGAGGCAATCTTTCTGGGTCTCACCCCCGCCATTCGGGAAATGCGCCGTCTGATGGACGAGGCACGCGCGTGATCACCCCCGGCTTTATCGCCATCTGGTTCGCCTGGCTGATGGCCGGGGGCTCGCCGGGCCCGGCCACGATGGGCATTGCCGGAACCGCCATGAACGAAGGCCGCACCGCCGGGCTGGCCTTTGCCCTTGGCATCTGCGCCGGATCGGCCGCTTGGGGCATTGCCGCAGCGCTGGGCCTGTCGGCGGTCATGCTGGCCAATGTCTGGCTGTTCGAGGTGATCCGCTATGTCGGCGTGGCCTATCTGGGCTGGCTGGCGCTGAAGGCCCTGAAACGCGCGATGACCTCGGATGAGGAGGTCGCCCTGGGCAAACCGGTCACCGGCACGCTGCCCACGATCTTTGCCAAAGGTGCGGCGATCCACCTGACCAACCCCAAGGCAATCCTCAGCTGGGGGTCGATCTATGCCATCGTCGCGCCAAGCGATGCCAGCCTACCGATGCTGCTGGGCTATTTCGCCATGCTGTACGCAGGATCACTGATGATCTTCGTCGGCTATGCGTTTTTGTTCTCATCCGCCCGCATGGTCCGCACCTACCGTCGCGCCCGCCGCTGGTTCGATTTCGCCTTCGCCGGGTTCTTCGGGGTGGCGAGTTACAAGATCCTGACGGTGCGGTTGGGGTGATCAACCTTTGGACATCCGAGCAAAAAACCTTGTTGTTTAACCGGGTTTGGTACGTGGTTTGTTTCGTTGTTAGTATGATGCTGTCGGTTTCGTCGGGCTTTGCCCGGGAAAAACTGGGCCTCGAAGGTGTGTTTTTCTTTCCGGTCGATTTCTTTGTGACCCCCAGCTTTATGGCAGCAGTGGTTCTCACACATCCATGGTCAAAGAGGTTTTCTGAAACAACCGCAAACGCCACATTGTGGTACAACGCAGCCTACATGGTTGGTCTTTCAGTGGCGGTGTTGTGGGCTATGCAACTCGCAGCATTGTTTTACCACTTCAGGTATTGGCACCAATTTGATTTTTCGGCTTTCGCTTTTAGAAACAGTGCTCTGCTGTTTTGGGCAGCGGTTTCTATAGGCATCTGCCGAGCCGTGCTATCGCAATCGATACAGGCAAAACGAACGCTTTTTGGCGGTGAAAGAAGCTGACACAACTGATCCTCGGTATCGGTACAGACCTGGCAAACGCACGCAAATTGATTTCCGCAAAATCCGGTGGAAGCGCTAGGGCGCGTTCGAGATTTCCAGAAACCAATCCGCCACGGTATCACCCCAACCGGGCTGCCTGCCGTGGCCATGTGGCCCAAGCGCCAGGGTGACAGAGCCGTCCTGACACTTGCTCCACTTCTTTCGCCAAGATGCGCCCTCTGTTGCAACGCTGTTTGCCATCTGCCCGCATCCATTGGTTCTGGTCAGAATTTCAATGGATTTCAAAACGCTGCCCTGTTCGAAATCATAGTCCCCAAAGGTCACAAAACGCCCCTCCAGCGGGACGGTGCGGTCTGCAAATCCGTGGGAATGATGCATGTGAACCGGGCCGCTGCACCGCCGCCACATTGGCTCCCAAAAGGCCCCTGATGCCGAGGCATAGGCAAAGGCAAAGGAATGGTCCGTGCAGGCCTTGTCCCAAACCAGTGATCCGCCGCGTGAATACCCCGCCAGCAAAATGCGATCTGCGTTCAGGTCGAAACGGGCAATGGCGTCTTCCTTGATCTGCTCCAGCGCGGCCAGATCATCCCGCGGCCAGCGATAACCATCATGCACCCCCCAATCCAGCGCCTTGGGGTTGCCAATGTCGACCTGACCGTTCGGCGCGATAAAGGCGATGCCGCGGTCGGTAAAGGCCGCCGCGAGGCCGGAAAGATTCACAGCTGAATTCGCCGTTGCCCCATAGCCATGCAGATAGATAACAGCTGGCGGCTCGGGCGCGGCCTCGGGCAGAACCACCCGATAGGACAACTCTCCTACCTGACAGGGGGTTTCCTCGGTTCCGCAATCCTGTGCAAAAGCGGGGGAAACGGTGCTTGCGACAATGCCAGCCACCGCGATTGCCATGAACGGAATTTTTAACATTGCGTCCCCCGTACCAACGTAAAAATTGAACATTCCGGTAAAGTATATCACGGAATGCGGCAACCAACCGCTTGCGCGTGGTCATCAATTGCCGTTGATTGGCCCGACCAGAGAAATGAGAGCCACATGATCCTCGGCATCGGCACAGACCTTGCAAATATCGACCGCATTCAGGGCACGCTTGACCGTTTCGGCGACCGGTTCCGCAACCGTGTCTTTACCGACACCGAACAGCGCAAGGCCGAACGCCGTGCGGATACCGCAGGTACTTATGCCAAGCGCTGGGCCGCGAAAGAGGCCTGTTCCAAGGCGCTCGGCACCGGCCTGCGCATGGGCATTTCGTGGAAGGACATGGCCGTCACCAACCTGCGCACCGGGCAGCCGGTGATGCATGTCACCGGCTGGGCTGCCGAACGCCTGAACGAACTGACCCCCGCAGGGCACGAGGCGATCATCCACGTCACGCTGACCGATGACCACCCCTGGGCACAGGCCTTTGTCGTGATCGAGGCGCGTCCCCTGCAAGATCACGTCACACAGCCTTGACTTGACCCCATCCCCCCCGCATGTAGCAGCGAAGCCAAGCACAGAGAACTGGAGAGAGCAGTATGGCCGACGAAGCCAAAACCGGAAGCGGCGTCTGGGAAACGATCAAGACCATCGTCTATGCCCTGCTGATCGCGGGCGTGTTCCGGACACTCTTCTTTCAACCGTTCTGGATTCCCTCCGGTTCGATGAAGCAGACGCTGCTGATCGGCGATTTCCTCTTCGTCAACAAGATGGCCTACGGCTATTCCTACGCCTCATGCCCCAGCCTGATCATTCCCAGTGTAGGCCTGAATATCGACGCCGAAGATCTCTGCGGCTGGATGCAGGGTGATGACGACAGCCGCATCTGGGGCGGCGACCCCGTGCGCGGCGATGTCATCGTCTTCCGCCACCCGGTCAGCGGGCGCGATTATATCAAGCGCCTGATCGGCCTGCCGGGCGACCGCATTCAGGTCCGCGAGGGGCAGATCATCCTCAACGGCACACCGGTTCCGCAACAGCCTGACGGCATATTCACCGAAATCGCCGAACCGCAGGGCCCGCAACGCCTGCGCCCGCGCTGCGAAAACGGCCCCGTTGGCGTTGGCGGCGCCTGTGAAAAGTCACGCCTGATTGAAACCCTGCCCAACGGCGTCACCTATGACGTGCTGAATATCGGCAATCAGGGCTCGGACAATACCGGCATCTATACCGTGCCCGAAGGCCACTATTTCTTCATGGGCGACAACCGCGACAACTCGGCTGACAGCCGCCTGCCGCAATCCGCTGGCGGGGTTGGCTATGTGCCCTACGAAAACCTGATCGGTCGCGCCGACCGGATCATGTTCTCGTCCGCCGGCCGGTCTATGCTGTTCTTCTGGACCTGGCGCGGGGATCGCTTCTTCAAGGCGGTCAATTGAAGCTCTCAGCCGAGATAAAGGCGTTTCAGCAGCGTTTGGGGTATGAATTTGCCAACCCCGAGTTTCTGGTGCGTGCGCTGACCCACGGCTCGGTCTCATCGTCGACCCGGCCCGACAATCAGCGGTTGGAGTTTCTGGGCGACCGCGTACTGGGCCTTGTCATGGCCACCGCGCTGCTTGAGGCCGACAAGAAAGCCTCCGAAGGCCAGCTTGCGCCCCGGTTCAACGCGCTCGTCCGGAAAGAGGCCTGCGCAGATGTCGCCCGCCAAATCGATCTGGGCGCGGTGCTGAAACTGGGCCGGTCCGAGATGCTCTCGGGTGGGCGCCGCAAACAGGCGCTGCTGGGCGACGCGATGGAGGCGGTAATTGCTGCCATCTACCGCGACGCCGGGTTCGAAGCCGCCCGCGATGTCATCCTCGCCCTCTGGGGCGACCGCATCCACAAGGTCGAGGCCGACGCCCGTGACGCCAAAACAGCGCTTCAGGAATGGGCACAGGCGCGCGGCCAGAAACCACCCAGCTATGTCGAGGTCAAACGCAGCGGCCCCGACCACGCCCCCGTCTTCACCATCGCCGCCCGCCTTCAGGACGGAACCGAGGCACAAGCCACCGCAGGCTCCAAGCGCCAGGCCGAACAGGCGGCCGCCAAGGCGTTGCTGGGGCAATTGGTTTGATCTGTAGCGCGGATCCCGGCACATGAAGATCAGACCGGCACAAAAGTCGGACGCCGCTAGCCTTGCGGCACTCTCGATCGAAGTCTGGGTCGGCACCTATTTGCGGCGTGGCGTGAACTCCTTCTTTGCCGAGTTCGCTCTGTCCGAGTTCACAGCGGCCCGGTTCGAATCCCTTCTGGAAGATGGGAAAGACCTTTTGATGGTCTCTGAAAACGAAGATGGGATCGACGGTTACATTCGGCTGGCTGAAGAACGCGTTGCACCTCTTGATGGGCTGTCTGATCTAGAGATTGTGACGTTTTACGTCCAGCCTCGCCATCACGGAAAAGGCATCGGTTCAGCACTATTGGACGTTGCGGTCGACTATACGCGGGACAAAGGCCGGAATGCGATCTGGCTGACGACCAATTCCGAGAACAAGCCCGCAATCGATTTCTATCTGGCCAAGGGGTTCCGACAAGTCGGTGTCACAGATTTTCGCATCGGGGACCAAGCCTATCCCAACCATGTTTTGGCGCTGAACATGCCAGAGCGTCGCTAAGATCACTCCACCCGGATGAACCCGGTCAGCCCGGTTTTCTGATGTTCGATCACATGGCAATGAAACGCCCAGTCGCCAGGGTTGTCCGCCACCAGTGCGATATCCGCCACCTCATCCTTCAACAGCAGCATCGTGTCGGTCATCAGCGGTGGCAGGGTGCGCAGATTGGATCGCAGCGGCACGAAGGCCAGCCCGTGCAGGTGGATCGGATGCAGGTTGGGCGACTCGTTGCGCAGCCGCAGGACATAACTTTTGCCCTGTTCCAGAACCGCCAGCGGCCCGGTGCCCTGCGCTGCATCACCCGGCCAGGGTTTGCGGTTGATCGACCAGAAACTATACCCCAGCGTGCCGCAGAACCCGTCATTCGGGGCACCGCCTTTGGGGGTCCAGCCAAAGACGAACTCATGCAATTCCGCACGGTCCGGATCGGGGCGCGCAACGGGATTTGCACGCAGCGGGCGCAGCTCTCTCAGATCACGCGCCGCTGATGTGCCGGTCGCCCGCAAGCGCGCCATGGCGCGGTGCGGCTGGCCGGGAAACTTGGCCATCAGCTCCGCCGACTGTCCTTCGCCCTCGGGTATCCGGACGGCAAAATCCACTCGCTGACCGGGGCCCAGCAACAGCGGTTCGTCCGCCGTTGGCACCGGCAGATCGATCTCGACCGGATGCCCGTCCCAGGCGATGATCCGGGTCTCGGCCCCCTCGGGATGCAGCTTATAGATGCGGGTCGTGTCCGTGTTGACCACCCGCAGCCGCACCAGACTGCCCGCCGCGTGCTCATAAACTGCCGTGCTCTGCCAGTTGGCGGTCTGCACCGTACCAAACGTGCCCGCCCGCGCCGCACCCCGCGCCGTATAGGCCGGCAGGAACGCGTCATCCTCGTCCAGACGGAAATCCCGCAGATTGATCACCTGTTCGCTGTCGAACCCCGGCTCTTCCGGCTCGGCAATCACCATCACGCCGGTCAGCCCGCGCGCCATCTGCTCCATCGTCATGCAATGGGGGTGATACCAGTAGGTCCCCGCATCCGGTGGCGTGAACTCATAGGTGAAACTTTCACCCTCGCCGATGGGCATCTGGGTCAGGTAGGGTACCCCGTCCATCTCGTTTCGAATACGCAGCCCGTGCCAGTGCATCGAAGTGTAATCCGGCAAGGTGTTGCGCACGCTCAGCCGCATAGGCTCGCCCTGCCGCCCATGCAGAACCGGCGGCGGCGCATCGGGCGACAGGCTGACCATCCCCGTGGTCAGCCCTTCGCGCAGCCGGTAACTGGCAGGCTGCAGCACCAGTTCCTGTGCTGCATCACCTGCTGCCAGCGACCATCCGCCCAACCCAAACGCGCCAGCGGCGGCACCGCTTCCAAGAAGAAACTCGCGACGTTTCATGACAACCTCACTGAAAGGATTTGCTGCCGGGCTGGAACTGGCTGGGCATCTGAGCCTGTCCTGCCACCGCAAACGCAGGGCCGCAATGCGACAAATCCCTCTGGCCCGCCGCCCCTTTCTGCTATAGGGGGGCGCAGTTGCAGACAGGATTGCCAGACATATGACCACACGCGCCGGATTTATCGCCCTGATCGGAGAGCCCAACGCAGGCAAATCCACCCTCCTGAACCGCATGGTCGGGGCCAAGGTCTCGATCGTGACCCATAAGGTGCAGACCACGCGTGCGCGTATCCGCGGCGTTGCGATGGAAGGTGACGCGCAACTGGTCTTTGTGGACACGCCGGGCCTGTTCAAACCGCGCCGCCGTCTGGACCGTGCCATGGTCGCCGCCGCCTGGGGCGGGGCCGCCGATGCCGATATCGTCGTGCTGATGGTCGAGGCGCATCGCGGCATCACCGAAGGGGTCGAACGCATCCTCGAAGGGCTGGCCGAGATCGGGCAGGGCCGCACCATCGCGCTGGCCATCAACAAGATCGACAAGGTGCCGTCCGAGAAACTGCTGGCCCTGACCAGCGACCTGAACGCGCGCTACCCCTTCGCCGAAACCTTCATGATCTCGGCCGAAAAAGGCCACGGCGTCGACGACCTGCGCAAATGGCTGGCGGGCGAATTGCCCGAAGGCCCGTGGCTTTATCCCGAAGATCAGATCGCCGATCTGCCCCTGCGCATGATCGCCGCTGAAATGACGCGCGAGAAGCTGACCCTGCGCCTGCATCAGGAACTGCCCTACCAACTGACGGTCGAGACCGAGACCTGGGAAGAACGCAAGGACGGCTCGGCCAGAATCGATCAGGTCATCTATGTCATGCGCGACGGCCACAAGGGCATCGTTCTGGGCAAGAAGGGCGAGACGATCAAGGCCGTCAGTCAGGCCGCGCGGGCGGAACTGGAAGAGTTCCTAGACCGCAAGATCCACCTGTTCCTGCAAGTGAAAGTCCGGCCCAACTGGCTTGAGGAATCCGAGCGCTATTCGGAAATGGGTCTGGATTTCAAAGACGGCAACGCATGACCCGCCTGACCGCCGATTTCTGGGTGCACGCCTATCTGGCGCGGCTCCGGTTTCAGGAAATCCCCGCCTTTGTTGTGGCCCATGGCGATGACACCGCGGGCGCGGTTCTGGTCAAGCTCAACACGCTCGACGGGCAGGCCACCGCCTTTCAGCGCAGCTTTGATCTGATGAGCGGCGAACGCACATGGGTCGAACTTTCCTCCGGCCCCGAGGGCGACGTGGATCACGCCATCCAGCGCCAGCGCAGCTTTGACCCCGACCTCTGGGTGATCGAGGTTGAAGACCGGCAAGGCCGGCACCTGCTGGGCGAAGAGGGGCTGGAGTAGCGGGCCAGATGCATGTCGGCTTTGAACCCAAAGCGGGCGCTCCTCGCCCAACGAAATGGCCACCCCAACAGTCGTATCCGCTGCTAGAAGACAACCCTAGCACGCAGACCAACGATCGTGATGCTAGACCGTCCGGGATTAAGCAGCGGATTGTTGATGAACTGGATCGGCGGTGTGATCTGGAGGCTAGGCGAAATCGAGAAGCGATAGAATGCTTCCAGCGTTGTCTGGCTGCCGGGAATGCCATTCGCTTCGGCCCAGTTCAGCCCTAGGGTCAGGACTCATAGCCAATAGATGACGGTGGCCGCCAGTGCGATGGCTGATAGGAAGACCTTTGGGCACCTGT